>NZ_JAUOER010000016.1:0-103252 GCF_031932025.1 Shewanella sp. SP2S2-4 | reverse complement strand
TAACCCTAACAAGATGTTTTTATATCATTAATGAATCATCATATTTTTCAAAAAGATAATCGGTAGTCCTATAGAGATAAGGCTCAAGTTTAGTTGAGCCAGTCAAAAACACAAAAAGATAGGCGAATCCTTTTGCTCGAAAGTCGTATAAAACAGGATTACAGCTTATTTCCACCATGATTCTCGCTATGCATAAGCAGGTAATCTCATGGGCGTAATGACACAAAACTTGACCTATCAAATGATAATCAATATCATTACAGCATTGTTAATATTCTTGCCTATACCGTATGACGTCGGTCAATATTTCTTCTCCTATCAATAACCTATATAGAGATAACCAGTTTTGGCTACGCGGCTGGCTATACTCACGCGTGGGTTGTTCAGAAACAGCGGCCGACCTAGCCCAAGATACATTTCTACGTTTGTTAAAAACCGGAAATCTGCCGCCTTCAGGCGAATCTCGGCGTTTTTTAACCCGCATTGCCAAAGGATTGATGATTGACGCTTATCGTCGGCAGAAGATTGAAGAAGCCTACCTAGAAAGTTTGAGCTTGATGCCAGAAACCTTCATTCCTGGGCCAGAAATCCATCATGTCATCATTGAAACACTCGCTGAAATTGCCGTTATGCTCGATAACTTGCCGGATAATGTGCGCTTGACGCTGTTACTGCGCCAGATAGAGGGTTTAAGCTATGCCGATATTGCTAAGCAACTATCAGTCTCTGTTTCATCGGTAGAAAAGTACGTTGCGCGAGGCTTAGCGGCCTGCTGCCTCGCGCTGGAATCCTATTAGTCATGCCTGCCAATCAATCTGGGGCCGAGAATATCGGGCAGGAAAACAACTGCGATGCCATTGAAGCGGCGGCTGGCTGGATGGCACGTCTGTTGGCGGATGACGCTACCGAGCAGGATAGTATTAACTGCCAACAATGGCGTGACCAAAGCTCACTTCACGAACAAGCATGGCAACGCATGTGCCAGATCACTGGCAAGTTCGCCTCCTTACCTAAGGGTACAGGCATCCAAGTGCTTGAAAAAGTTAGCCAGTCCGTCGTATCACGTCGGCGTTTCCTCAATGTTTTAGCGCTGGCAGGGATTGGCGTCACCGCGACTTGGCTTGGCGCGTCACAGACTCGACTTGGCCGGAGTCTGCAGGCTCAATACCGCACCGGCGCAGACGAAACTCGCACCTTTACTCTTGAAGATGGCACCCGCTTAACACTAAACATAGATACTGCGGTGGATGTGGATTTCTCCGCCGAGAAGCGGCAAATACAACTCCATCAAGGAGAGATCTTAATCAAAACGGGTCATGAATCTCCCCGTCGCCAATTCTTAGTCACCACCCACTTCGGCCAACTAATCGCGTTAGGTACTGAGTTCTGCATCCGCCAATACGAACACTATGCCCGTGTAGCCGTAATCGACGGCGCTGTAGAAGCTTATTCTGTCAGTGGGGTTAAGCCACAACGAGTAGATACAGGCCAACAAACTCGATTTGATAAGACAATGATTGCGCCTCCTGAACCGCTACAAAATGCAGCGATAAGTTGGCGCCATGGCAAGCTAGTGGCAGAAGGGATGCGGGTAGCAGATTTTGTCGAGGAGATCGGCCGCTATCGACCCGGCTTCACGCTATACGATAGTACCGTGGCCAATTTGACCATCAGCGGCGTATTTTCTCTGCAAGATACCGACCTTGCCCTACAAAGCCTTGCAAGCAGCCTGTCAGTAGAGCTGCAATATCGCACAGCATACTGGGTCAAAGTGATCCCAGCCCGCTAAAACCTTAACGCTGAAAATTATTTTCAAAAAATTTTACGGGTTTTGCGATCTCGTTCGGAATAGTAGATAGAACCTATTAACTTTTCCCCTTGGGACTCTCTATGCATTCCGTTGAATTTGGCCGTTCGCGACCAAAAAAATACCGCGCTAACTACTTGTCCCTTATGGGCCTGAGTTTCACCGTCATCTTAAGCATTACAGCACCACAGCCATCACAGGCTCAAACTGTCGATGTTGATGCCAGACAAATCAACAAGCTACAACATTTTCAGATTAAGGCGGGCACGCTCGATGCTGTGCTCAACAGCTTTGCTCTAGCCGCGAATATTGATCTATCGATATCTTCAGCACTCACTCGGGGTAAAACCAGCTTAGGGCTAGAGGGACAATACTCGATTGAAGCAGGCTTGCAAAAGATACTAGCGGGGACGGGTTTACAGGTCACATCGCGCTTTGAGGGGCAATATATTCTCGGCAAGGCGACTGCCGCAATAGTGTTGGCACCCATAACGGTTATCAGCGCTGCGGGTTATGAACAGGATATCAAAAATGCGCCAGCGAGCATCAGTGTGCTTTCAGGCAAGGATCTAGAGCAACGCAAATTTAATTCACTGCAAGATATCGCGCGGGAAATTCCCGGTGTCAATGTGATTGGCTCTGGCGCACAGAGCGGAATATCCATACGCGGCATGGAGAAGGGTTATACGTTAGTGCTCGTTGACGGCAAGCGGGTACGCTCGGACACGGGAAATCCGCGAGGATTGAACAACGAAGATCTCGATAGCAATTTTATCCCTCCCGTTGCGTCGATTGAGCGCGTCGAAGTGGTTCGTGGACCTATGAGTTCTCTCTACGGTAGCGATGCAATGGGCGGCATCATCAATATCATCACCAAGAAAACACCCGAACATTGGAGTGCCAGCGCGGGCTATGGTCTGCGCGTTCCGGACAGCAGCTCAATGGGAAACCAAAACCAACAGGATCTCTATATTACAGGGCCACTGGTTAAGGATCTGCTTGGGATTTCGCTATGGGGAAATCAAGCCGTCCAAGACGAAGACAAATATTACGGTGGATATCAGGAGTCGACTAAGAAAACGCTTGGCGGTAAGTTACGGATCACGCCTCATCGTGACCACGAAGTCATCCTTGACTACTCAAAGGCGAGTCAGCGCTACATTGGCAATCCTGGTGGAGTTCTACTCACCACAGCCAGAGGAAGTATTGACCGCGAATGGACCCGAGATGCATGGAGCATTGCCTACAATGCCTTGTTCGATCTTGGCGAACTAGAACTGAAATACTATGAAGAAGATTATGAAAGACTGACTTATCCTGCAGCAGCTGATTTCACTACAGGATCAACAAACAAAGTCAGCGATGCGCGCTTCATCACAGGTGTGGATAGCCATACTCTGACTTTCGGTGGTCAATGGACTAACGACAAACTGACTAACGGTGATTTAGGTAATGGCACTCCCCGAAGCTTTGGTACCCGCTCTGTCAGCGATATCAGTATTTTTGCAGAAGACGAATGGGAACTGCTCACAGAGAAACTTTATCTCACCCTTGGTGCGCGACTAACGGATAACGAATTCTTTGGTCATCATGTCTCACCTAGAGCATATCTTGTTTTCAATCATAACGATCACTGGACTTTCAAAGGGGGCATAGCCACTGGCTACAAGAGCCCGAAGATTGACCAGATTGATAACACCACAGGCTCTCAACGCGGCGGCAGTACGAGTCAGTTTGTCATTGTTGGTAATCCGGACTTAGAGCCAGAACAAAGCACGAATTATGAAATCGGCGCGCTTTACACTAAAGATGACACGCTAAATATCGGCGCAACGCTATTTTTCAATGACTTTTCCAACAAAATCCTCAACACCAACACCTTCTATTTCGACGATGGTAACGGTGGATATATTCCAGCCTATTGCATTTCAGGTGACGTTGGCACCAAAGACTGCCCAGCTTGGGCCACTTGGCTAAATGCCAAGGGAGCACAGATCCGCGGTGTCGAACTTGAAGGTCACTGGGACATAACTGATACCTTGGCGCTCAAAGCGAGTTACACCTATACCGATTCACGAATTGACGCAGACAACGTGATCATCAATACCCCCGCGGGTCCACGCCCTTTCGGTGACACCTTGGCATTGCTGGACGGAAATTCGCTCGTCGGCATTCCAAATCATAACGGCTCAATAACGCTCGACTACCAACCTACAGATGCACTCTCGGCATTCCTGAGAGGTAATTATGAGGGCGAAATTACCCGAGTCAGCTTCGAACGCAACACGGTCGATAAGAGTGACAAGGATTTGGTCACGCTGGACGCAGGTCTGAACTATTCGCTGAACCGCTTTATTAGCTTCAACGTCGGGATAGACAACATCACCGACGCTACGCGATTTAAAGTCAATAACGATACTGGGGCCTACCGCTATTCAGAGCGCGGACGTAGCTATTTCGTTAGCGTTAAGACGCAATTCTGAATATGGACCTACATATCATGCTCGAAAAAGACTCACGATTGTCCCATCAATCGAAGCGCGGCAATAAAAGCGCCGTTAGCAAATGGCTGTTCACCACTGGGATGCTGGCACACTCAATCGCCATCTGTTTATTGTGCTATTTATCCAGTGGCCAACTTGTTAATACAACAGGAGCTCTGCTTTACCACATAGGCATGCCATGGACGGATGCCGTGGTCGTCACCAGTATGCTGGGGTTTATCTACTTAGTGCTCATTCTATTGTGGGCATTTTCCCGTAACGGCGTCCTGCGAACTTGGCTGAATGTAAGCAGCCTGACGGGTTTTAGTATCTTCATGGCTTGGATAATTGGAGCATTAGCATGAAAGATGGATTCCGTACTCGGATGAGTCTCCTGCACACTTGGGCAGGATTGATATTAAGCGGCTTGCTGTTCGCCATTTTTTGGACCGGCACGCTGTCAGTATTCGATAAAGAAATCGATCGCTGGATGATGCCACACACTCGAATACACATGGATACTGCAAGGCCATTATCGGTAGACCGCGAGATCATACCTTTACTGGCAGAGCGAGCTGAGGGGGCAAAAGCTTGGACTATAGTGCTACCCGCTGAGCGCAGACCTTTTTTGACATTGGCTTATGATTCTGCAAAGTCACACATAGCACAGCGAAATAGTTTCCACCCGATCACGCTCGAACCGCTTCCGGCTCCAAACACCCGAGGAGCGAGTAACTTTATTTACCCCTTCCATCACAATTTAACCTTACGCCAAAACAACATTGGCGCCCTACTGGTTGGTATTGCGAGCATGGGTATGCTTTGCCTGTTAATTTCCGGCATAGTCATACACCGTAGAATATTTGCCGATTTCTTTACCCTTAGGCTGCTTCGTGGCTTTGGCAGAGCCAATCTCGATATTCATAACCTCACAGGCGTTGTGCTGCTGCCTTTCACTATCGTCATCACCTTGTCTGGGCTAATGATTGCGCACTTGATCTATTTCCCCAAGGCGCCCGATGCCGTTTTCGCACAGCTCAACCCACCATCCGTGACGCAGGAACGACTCAAATCCAAAGTAAGAGAAGCTTCACGCAAACGAGAGCAAGATGTTAGCAGTGAAGATGAAGACGAAATTACCGATGCCAGAGAAGGCTCACGCAATAGTCCTGCACGGAGCCGTTTTATCGCCGAATCACAGGGGCGCGTTAGACCACAAGCAATAGGCCAACCCGCCAATGTTGTCGCAATTGATCCTATGATTGCGGCGACCGAAAACGAACTAGGTCAAGGGGCTGTCTATATGATTCGGGTTAGCAATCCTGGAGATGCAGGTGGTGTCGTCGCACTCAGGCTAAATGGCGATAACAGCGTATCTCAGAATATTGATAATAGGAGATTTTCTACCGCCACTGGAGAGGAACTAGCACATTTCAACTCATCCTCGACGACCAATGTATTTAACTTTATTGCTGGTATGCATTACATCAAATTTAAACACTGGCCACTGCGCTGGCTTTATTTTATCGCAGGGCTGGGTGCTTGCGCGTTAATCGCCACTGGCCTACTGCATTGGACTCAGGCACGTAACCAAAAGCAAGGCAGCACTGGCTTCAATGTGTCTTTTATGAATGCACATAACATCGCTGCGATCACTGGCATTATTTCTGCGACCGGGGCTTTTTTAGTGGTCAATCGCTTGCTCAATAATAGAGAACAATTTGCAGGTATCTCCAGCCGCGATTTAGAGGTATATGCCTTCTTTGGTGTCTGGTTAGCTTGCTTACTTCATGCATTGGTCAGAGTGTTTTTAAACAAACAGCATGGTTACCGAAAGGCTTGGGCTGAACAATGCTGGGCGATTGCTCTGATTGCTATCTCAGCTGTGGGACTGAACTGGATAACCACAGGCGACCATCTGCTTAAGACCCTATTCACCCATACCTATTGGCCCGTTGCGACCCAAGACTTAGTGCTTGTTACTAGTGCAGTGATGGCCATTTACGCAGCGCGGAAACTATCCGTTATCCGTGAGAGTTAGATGTTAAAAGGAGAGGATTAATGCCTAAAGACCTGCTGTTAGTCGCCATATTTAGCGCGGCCTACCTTAGTTTTGCTTTGTTCGCCCTGAGCCAAGTACGGCATTGGCGCGTTGTTTTCGATAAGGCGCTACCCACGCAAAGGGAGGTGTTGCTCCTACGCAGCCTAGGCATCTTGATGCTAAGCATATCTTTAGCACTGTCGCTGGTGCGCGACGGTGCCAGCTTTGGCAGCCTGCTCTGGATAACAATGATTGGCATAGCTGCACTTGCCGTTGCTTTAACCTTAGCTTGGCGACCTCGCTGGTTACGGCCTGCAGGTAAATTATTCTCCTTCACTTACCCAGATACAGGGCGAGTTAACCATAAAATGAATCAAGTTAAAGGTTGATAAAATTGATGATGTTGAAAGCCGTTTTACTCTCATTGACGCTACTTGCTGTACCACTCACCGGTTGGGCGCAGGAAAATGCCAGTGCCGATAACAGCCAAGCCACGTTACCGCTCAACACTGAGACTCATGCCATTGAGCAATTGTCTTCAGTACCTGAAACGGTAGTTTCGGGTGTGCAACAGCCAACGGAGGAAGCTTCCGCTACAGATGTGTTAGCAACATCGACTTGGTGGAACGATGCCCTCGCGCTGCTAGAGACGGGCGGCACAGTAGTGGTGATATTGCTGCTGATGTCATTGGTTGCGATGACGATTGTGCTGATGAAACTTATCCAGTTTCAGCGAGCCGGACTGTGGCAACGTAAACCCGCAAGGCAGGCATTAGCGCTATGGCAACAAGGCAAGCAGAAAGAAGCATTACAGCTTGCTGCGGTAAGCCGTAATCCCACTGCACAGGCAATGGCACAAGCAATTCGTGGCATCACACGCCAACTGCCTGAACCTTTGGTGCGTGAAGAAGTGCTGCGTTATGGCTGTAATGCGCTATTTCAGTTAAGACGCGGATTGCGCCCACTAGAGGTCATAGGTTCATTGTCTCCACTACTGGGATTACTGGGCACGGTAATGGGTATGATCGCCGCCTTCCAACAACTCCAAGCGGCGGGTAATAAAGTGAATCCGGCGATTCTATCGGGCGGGATCTGGGAAGCCTTGCTCACCACAGCGGTCGGTTTGTGTGTCGCTATCCCAGTGGTGGCATTGCTGAACTATCTAGAACGGCGCGTCGATCATCTCGCTCACGAAATGGATAACTTAGTGACGCAACTGTTTACCCCAGAGTTATCAGCGACCAGCACTTATCAAGCGCCAAGCACTGTGGTTACACCACTCACAGCCAGTAACAAACAGGCACGCCATGCAAGCGCCCTTTAGTCAACGACCAAGACTCACGGCTCATCCTTCAAAACGTAAAGCGGTGATTAGCTTAACGCCACTCATTGATGTGGTGTTTATCCTATTGGTGTTTTTTATGCTGTCTTCCAGTTTTCTAGACTGGCGCACTGTAGCGCTCGATACCAGCACGGCAGGTAGCCCCGCTCCCGCTGAGCAAGCGCCATTTTTAGTACAAATTAGCGTAGACCAACTGCAACTAAACGGCGAAACGATCACACTGGAAGCATTACAGCAAAAAGCACAAGGGCGCCAGCCTGCAAGCCAGATAGTGAGCCTACAGCCGCAGGCGGATACTCCAGTACAAAGGTTAGTACAGGTATTAGATGCACTTAATGCCGCAGGGATTGCGCCGCTAACACTGGTAGAAGACTCCAATTGGCAACCCGCACCTGCGACGAAAGCGGACGGCAATAATATGGAGAACAGCCACTAATGCATTTTCCTGAACGTCGGCCAGACCAAACCGAAGAACGTATTTTGCCGCTGATTAATGTGGTGTTCTTGCTGTTAATCTTTTTTATGATCGCAGGTAGCCTTTCAGTGACAGCGCCGTTTGATGTCACTCCACCGGTCTCGCAAAGTGATGGCGTAGATGAACCGGATGCCGTGCTCATCCTAATAAGCCGTGAAAACAAGCTCGCACTCGATAATGAACCGATTACGGAAGCAGAACTGTTAGCACGCATCAATATGCTGCTGTCCGCCGAGCCAGAAACCCAAGTCACGCTGAAAGTTGATGGTGAGTTATCGGGAAACCAGCTCGTACATTTTACCCAAGCCTTGTATGGCGTAGGCGTTAAAAAGCTGCGTTTATTAACTGAGCTGGGGGCCAAATGACAGACCAAGAGTTCGCGCCGAACATAGCGCAATGCGGCATAGCTTTGCTGTTAGCGGCTTTTTTGCACATCGCCTTAACGGCTGCAGTGTTTTGGTCACCAGCAGTAATAACGCCAACGGGTCAGGCTAAAGCGGTTGGCAACGGAGGGATTGAAATTGCCTTAGGGCCTGCAGGTAGCGCAGCGAGTGCTCTGCCACAAACGACGGCGCCAGTTGCTGAGCAAAAATCTGAGCCCATTAAAGAGCAACTCGATAAACCAGCACGACTGCCACCCATAACAAAGAAAGCAACTCCCACACTAAGTACCAAACCTAAACCCATAACGCCAACGCCTCAAGATGAGCTAACAACTCAGTCCGAGGTAAATGAGCAGCATAGCAGTCCAACCGAAACCCCATCGCCGACAGCGTCAGCAGCGTCAGCAGCGTCTGCCAACGAAGTAGGTCAAAACGGTGAAGGTCATTCAGCAGAACAGAATAAGGCGGCTAGCGGCGATAACATGACTGGAGGAGGTTTGCTTGGCGATACCCAGGACTACACTGCGACTTTATTAGCCTGGTTGGAGCAACATAAGGAATATCCGCGTACGGCACGTAATCGACGACAGCAAGGCACAGTCATGCTGTATTTTGTGTTAGATCGTCAAGGCAGAGTCAGAGCGAGTCGAATTGAGCAAAGTTCGGGCTATCAAACATTAGATGCAGAAGCACTAAAAATGTTGGAGCGAGCCCAGCCCTTACCTGCCATACCCGATGCAATGCCAAACGAGACGTTAGAACTTGTTGTGCCAGTGCAGTTTTTCTTACGTTAAGCGGCACCGTGAAATGGAACATCCAGCGGACAAACTTATCGACCTAGTCATCATATTTAATGAGTGCCTTGCTTGTTTGTCTGAGCAATCATGTAAATAGGTATAAACCCTATTTCATCGCGGCTTTTACGTATACATCAAAACGGTTTTTCTTGGTTTCAATAACTGTATTTGGCTTAACCCCGTCCAAATCTTCGGCGTAGTCTGGGCGCTTAACGACGACACGTTTCGTTGCTAAAGCTAAAGCGGGGGCGAGTAAACCATCGGCATCTAAATCGGCACCGACTAAGGATTGGAATACACGCATTTCCTTTTTAACGAGGGCCGATTTATCACGGTGGGGATACATAGGGTCGAGGTACACCACATCTACCTCTTGTGCCAATTTCGAAAGGGCTTCGAGGCTCGAACCATGGAACAGGCGCATCCGCTCACGCATCCAGACACCGATTTCAGCATCTTGATAGGCGCGGCGCAGACCATCTTCAAGCAATGCCGCAACCACAGGATGACGTTCAACCATAGTTACAGTGCAACCAAGGCTTGCTAGCACGAAGGCATCACGTCCTAAACCCGCAGTGCCATCAACCACACTTGGCATTACCCCTTGCTTTAATCCCACGGCTTTAGCGATGGATTGGCCGCGACCACCACCGAACTTACGTCTATGGGCTACGGCGCCAGTCACAAAGTCCACCACTATGCCATCGAGCTTAGGCTCATCGCGTTTATGCAGTGATAAAGTATCTGAATCAAAACGCAATTCGAAGGTCGCATTCGCATCGTAGACGAGTTGCCAACGTGCACAAATATCCACAAGTGTTGGGTATTGCTGATTGAAAAAAATCGGTGTCACAGGCTGTCTTCTAACCAACGAAAATGATGGCCATTATGCCTAAAAATCTGGTTTATGAATATGCCAGTCAGCAAATCACATCAGCAAACTCATCACTGTCTTAGTCAATTTGTCGCAGTGCACCCTTAAAGATTCAAACAAGCATCACACTGTAATTCACTGATTTATAAAGATAGTAATCTATTTGTATAACAATTAGGTGATTTATGTTATATGTTATATCCCCAGTCAACCTGCGTGACTTCCGTATGGGATAAGGACTCTTTTTGCTTCAATGGCTGAAAGGTTTTTTGTTTATTAGGGATCAAGACTTTTTAAATCCTGATAGAACAATATTAAAAACCAGCTTATTGCGGATCATTCTGCTCAGTGGCGCGATTTTGACCACTAGCATAGTGCTGCATAGCTCTTTAATTGCGTATGAGTTAAACCTCGCTTTTATTATCAGCATTACGGTCAGTTTTCTAACTGTGCTGTTTTTGGCTTTATGGTTTACCCGCAAATATTTACTCGCCAGTTCAATAAGCCTGCTGGCTATGGTCATTGCCGCCTGTATTTCTATACTCTTGTTTATCCCAGACTTTAACTTATCCCAGGCAGGGATTACCTTCTTATATACCCTTCCCTTAATGGCGCTTTTTCTATTTGGCAGAAAAGTAGCCGTTATTATGATGTTTTTTAATGTATTGCCTTTTTTACTGCTACTGCGTAACCAAAATATTCCCCCGATTATTGATATTGATATCAGTCTGCCTGCGACCCACGCTTATCTGAATGGTTTACTGTTTGTCTTTTTTAATATTTGCATTCCCTTGTCAGCAATGCGCTTGCTAAAAACCCAGAAAGTCCATGCGCAGCAAATGATCCAGCATCAAAATGCTCTGCAGCGTACCTTAGATCAATATGCTGAAATCTTTGAAAATAATGGCACCGCCTCTTTCTTCTGTAATGAGGACGGCGTGATCCTCAACCTGAATAATGCAGCCCAAAAAATCGCTGGAGAAGTCACGCTAAACCGCACTCGCTTATGTGACATTTTTGAACTTACCGAAGATACCAGCACAAACTTACTGGCGGCCTCGTTTCCGACCCATTTAAAGAACAATAACAGCACTAAATACCTGCTGCAGAAAGCCTCATTAGAGCACCATGACACTTTGTTGTTTCACTGCCACGATGTCACTGAACAGGCCAACCATGCAATTGAACTAAGCCGACTTAAAAAGCACCATATCAGCACACATTTCTATGATTTAGTGACCGGATTACCCAACGAGAATCACTGGTATAACCCAGCCCCAAGCACAATCCATTTGGATATGACAGTTGCCATAGTCAAAATTGATAACCTGAGTCAAATCAATGCCGCCTTCGGGATCAGCGTCGGGGATGCCATCCTAAAAGCCTTTGCAACCGAACTCAAAAATCGCTTTGGTCACCACGCAAAAATATACCGGTTTAGGGGAGCCTCGTTTGCGCTTGAGTTTACCAGCCTGCCGCTGATTTCCCCCGAAAACCTCGCGCAGCAATTACGCGAGCGTATTCCAACACACCTGCAGCTTAAGCAAGAACAACAGATTGAATATCATCTCGAGTGCCGAGTCGGTTGCAGTTCGGGCAATAAGGCCTCACCGCAGCAAGCCGCAGAGCAATGTTTAATTGCCATAAAACAAACCACCCAAGCTAGCCCAGTAATGGTGTATTACATTGGTTTAATTAATAATCTTCTCGAAGCCTCATCACAGAAAGCCAGAATTCGTGACGCATTAAAACATAATCGCCTTGAAATGTGGCTCCAGCCTAAAGTGATGGCCGATGGCCACATTATTAGCTTTGAAGCACTGGCACGAATGTTCGATGAAGACGGCACTATGATTATGCCAAACACGTTTATCCCCATCATAGAGTCATCCCAATTGCAGGCGATTTTTGCGATAAAAGTCTTTAGGCAATTACTGCAACTGATCCGTTCTTGGCCAAAAAATGTGCCTCTGGTCAGGATTGCCTTCAACTTATCTGGACAGGATATTCTGTCGGATCGCTTCTTTAAGGTGTTGATTCAAACCTATATGAATCACCCCGAACTCATCCCATTATTAGAAATTGAGATTACTGAAACCTCAGTATTTTCAACCCATAAAGAAACGGGCCGACGCTTAAACACCTTGGCTCGTATGGGAGTGTCTATCGCCATTGACGATTTTGGTACTGGCCATGCCTCATTAAGCCAACTCATCGATATCAGTGCCGACACGATTAAAATCGACCGCTGCTTTGTCAGTCAAATGGGCATTAGTGAACGCCATACCCAAATTGTGAATGCCGCCATCCTGTTAGCTAAGAGCTTAAAACTCAACGTCATTGCCGAAGGTATCGAAACCGAAGCCCAGTTATTGCAACTCACAGCGTTAGGGTGTGAACAATTTCAAGGCTATCTATTTGGCAAACCCGCACCCGCGAATCTATGGCTGAAAACCTTTCAAATGCAAACCCCCACACACTGGTTTGCTAATAAACAGAGCGCCAACTGAGGCATTAAATTTACGCCTACAAGCATCGCAGGTATAATTAGCGACTGGCATTTGCCTCTCTTTGCTTTGTTTGCAAATTACTAGGATCCCCCATGTTAAGTTACCGCCATGGTTATCACGCTGGCAATTATGCCGATGTGTTGAAACACTCCATCTTGCTTCAAACCTTGCAGCTGATGCACAAGAAAGACAAACCACTCGTGTATATCGATACCCATGCGGGCGCGGGTGGTTATGCTTTAAGCGATGAATTTGCACAAAAAACCGGTGAATACCTCGAAGGTGTAGCTAAGCTTTGGGATAAAACTGATCTGCCGCAATCGCTGCAGGACTATGTCGCCGCCGTGCGTCATTTTAATGAAGAAAATCCTGACGAACTCAACTTCTACCCAGGTTCGCCCGCCATTATAGATATGGAATTAGGGCCTAAAGATCGCATGGTGCTGCACGAGCTGCACAGCACTGATTATGTGTTGCTGGACGATTATTTTTGCGAAGACAGACAAGTAAAAGTGATCAAAGGTGATGGCTTAAAAGGCCTTATCGCCGCAGTGCCACCCTTAGAGCGCCGCGCTCTGGTGCTTGTCGATCCTAGCTACGAGATGAAAACCGATTACCAAGATGTAGCCGAAACCCTGATCAAAGCGCATAAACGTTTTGCTACGGGCGTGTTTATGCTTTGGTATCCCGTGGTGAATCGCGCTCAGACTGAAGGCATGTTATCGCGTCTCGCCAGCAGTGGTATTAAACGTCAGCTAAGAATCGAGCAGGCGATTAAACCCGATTCGGATGAGTTTGGCATGACAGCGGCAGGATTATGGATCATCAATCCGCCATGGCAGTTAGATGAAATCGCAACCGAATTAATGGATTACTTAGGTAAGACGCTCGGACAAGCGGACGGTAACATCACAGTAAAATGGGAAGTCGGCGAATAGCCTTCCACTCAAATGGCGGCGATGACCTCAGGTTTTCGCCGCTTGATTTTAGTTCACAAAGTCTACAGCTAAACGCCCTTCTGCTCGCGATAACGCTTCAATAGAATTTTCACCCGTTCAACATAGGCTTGGGTTTCAGGATAGGGCGGAATACCATTGTACTGCACCACAGTTGTCGGCCCCGCATTATAGGCCGCACAGGCTAAGGCTACATCCCCGTTAAACTGTTTTAGCATCTGCGCCAGATACTTACTGCCACCTAAGATATTTTCTTCGGGTAAAAACGCATTTGCTACCCCCATTTCTTTGGCCGTTTCTGGCATTAATTGCATCAATCCCATAGCGCCAGTACGCGACAATGCACGCGCATTAAAGGCTGATTCTGCGTGGATCACCGCGCGGATTAAGGCGGGGTCAAGTTGATGTTTATGGGCCGCGCGACTGATCAGGGCATCATAATTGGCGGTAAATAATCGGATGCCATTCCAATCTATGGTTGAATCGGGGCGGCAGGCAAAACAGTCATACAACAAAATTTGATACGGGTTATTGGCTGGGGCTTTGTCGGTAAATACAGTGACGCCATTGGCTTGTTGGTATTGATAAATCTTGAGTTTTTCTAAGCCTTCACGGCTGACTATGCCGCTCTCTGAATATCTGGCAACGATACGCGGCTTAGGCTTTACGCTTGCCTCCTCCGCTTTTACACTCATCATCAGACTCGATATCAGCCATAAACACAGACCCAACACGACAAGGCGGCGAGGCGATAAAAAGGCCGCAGCCATTTGTGTACGAGTCGGTGCTGAGCGAGTGAACAACATCAAAGTCCCGTGTGCTGATTTAGTTTAAGTACTTCAATGATAGCAAAGAGTTGCTTCATCTCTCGGTTTATCTGACTAAATTCTGCTGAAAAGGTCGCGCCATTAAAAATAGACTGCATTTGAAAACGCGTTCTGCGATTTGGTAGGAACATAATCAACTTATTACGAAAGAAAGCGCATTGAATATTTCCGCCAAAATGCTTGGCAAGTTCCTGTAAGCGCTCCATAAATGCCGTATTGAGCAAATAGCGAGACTCCACTTGATCCGTTGAAAACACGTCGAACTCTTTTTCAAATTGTGGATCTTCAAGTTTGACTCGTACTAGTCCAGCATGGCTGTCGGACAGGAAATTCGCTAAACCACCGCGATCCCTCAGCACCACAGTGTGGCCGATAAACGCTTTATGGCTACTCAGCTCAACCACTAAGCCACTAAACTGGGTTTCGGTGCGGGTAACGGTTCTGCGCCTATTGGTGCTGGCATCCAGTTCTTCGACTTGCACATTCTTGGTCAAGGTGAGTTCATTTACAGTTAGCTCAACGCCTTTATAGCGGCCTTGAATATAGTCGCCGAAACTGACTTTATCGTATTGCGGCAACACTTTAGCCGCAACAAGTCGATTCATATCGAGGCGCATTTCACGGCTATAAACAAAATCATCACCGAAATATTTAAACATCAGTGGATAAATATCCCGCTGAACCAAATGTTTAAAATCTCGAGTCGGTGCAAAGCTCCACCAGCTCAACCCAACTAAGGCAAGCAAGGGTAAAGGTGGGAAATAAGCAACGCCGCTGTAATAGCCAATCACAGTGAGTAAGGTCAGCCCAAGTACTATCATCAAACTCAAATATAAACGTTTGCGCGCCGCCTTAAGGCAGGCCACGCGCTTAGTTTCATATTTACGACTAATGGGGGCTAGGTGTTCTTCGTAATACGCTTCGAGTTGAGGAAGTTCATCCAAATCCGCAGACAAACCAACATGACCCCGATAAGTTTGAAGCGAGCTACCTAAAATGAAGGTTAAAATATTCATATTGATATCATAGTATTGCAGGGTGATAGCTCACCCTGCACAGCTAGGCTTACAAGTATTCGGCCGCATCTATGGGCGCTTTTGCCGCTTCGCTCCCTTCATAAAAAGGCATAACTTTAATACTCGCCATTGAAGCGATAATCGAGCCAGGGAAGATTTCAACAGCAGTATTAAGCTCTGACACTGCCGAATTATAGAAACGTCTCGCTGCGGAGATATGCGCTTCGACTTCGTTATAGGTCTGCATCGCCTGCAGCATAGTGTTGTCGGACTTTAGCTCAGGATAGTTCTCCACATTCACCATCAAGGCGCCCATTTTGTCGTTCAACTGCTCAGCCTGAACTAAATGCTCTTTAACGGCACTCGGATCAGCCTTGTTATAATTACGGCTAAGCTGAGTACGTAATTCGGTGATTTCAGTGAGCAACGACTTTTCATGATCCATAAATCGTTTAGCGATTTTTAGAATATTAGGCACAAGATCGGCACGCTTAGTAAGTTGTACATCGATACCCGACAGGGCCTCGAGTGCGGTATTGCGCTTTTTGACTAAGCTGACGTACCAAAGATAGGTCACGATAAAAATCAGCGTTAATCCCAATAACAATTTTTCCATCTTCCATCCTTAGGTTTCTTATTCTTGTTAACAGGATACAGCTAATCATAAATGAGTGGAAATTTCACCTATGGCACAGATTAAGTCGATGAAATTATTCGCTGGTCAGAGCTGGCGACAGTAGAAGCAGTTATCTAGAGCTTCGACCACCAGCAAAATCCCACTTTAGGCCATAATCTTTGTTCATGTGAATTAAAAAGCGCAATTAAAATATAAATTTAACGATATTCAGCTCCGATACAGCAAACAAGGTCTATAGTGTATTGGCACAACATTAGAGCATCCAATTTTGCTCGTGAATACTGGACTCCTCGAGAGTCCATTTTTTTACCCCCATTTTGCCCTCATCACTTCTACACAGCCAATCGCAACATTTAAGTTTCAATTAAAACTTAACAATCATACTTTCCGGCTAACTTTTTAACTTTCACCTTAGCTTTCCCCCAGAATACTTGCTGCCAGAGTCATCCCCTCAGCCACCTTATTCGCAGTCGGCCGTCGGCTATGCCTCGCGTTTGTTCTAGGGTCAAAGATAGTGCGCTGCGCAAAGGTCGACTAAAGGAAGAACGATGAGTTTTAATTCCGGCAATATTCCCCCAAAAAAGGCTTCTGAGCCAGATCCACAACATGGCGATATCAGCGCCAGTGGTTGGTTTGTACGTTTTCTCAATATTGTTGAACGCTTAGGTAATCTTCTCCCCCACCCAATCACCCTATTCGCGCTGTTCTGTGTCGCTGTAGTCGTCATTTCAGGTATCGCGGGTTACTTTGGCCTGACCGTTGTTGACCCAAGGCCCATTGGTTCCCACGGCCGCAGTGCAGATGGTTTAATCCATGTGGTAAGCCTAATGAACGCCGAAGGCTTGCGGATGATAGTGTCGCATCTGGTGACTAACTTTACTGGCTTTACGCCGCTCGGCACTGTGCTCGTCGCACTACTCGGCGTCGGGATTGCAGAACGTTCCGGCTTATTATCCGCCGCCATGCGCGCCTTAGTCATGGGTGCCTCAAAGCGATTGGTTACTGTGACCATAGTCTTTGCCGGCATCATGTCCAACACGGCCGCCGAGCTTGGCTATGTAGTATTGATCCCTATGGCAGCGATGATTTTCCACTCCCTAGGTCGTCATCCGCTGGCCGGTTTAGCGGCCGCCTTTGCGGGGGTTTCAGGAGGCTATAGCGCAAACTTGTTACTGGGTACTGTCGATCCCTTATTATCAGGCATTACCGAAGCTGCGGCGCGCATGATAGATCCTGAGTACAACGTCGGCCCAGAAGTTAACTGGTACTTCATGTTTGTCTCCACCTTTGTGATCACTTTCCTTGGCGCCTTTGTCACCGAGAAAATCGTCGAGCCTAAGTTAGGCAAATACCAAGGTGATGATGCGGATGAAACCGTACTGCAATCGATGGAGAGCGTTAGTGCGATTGAAAAGCGTGGCTTAAAATGGGCGGGGTTATCTATGTTAGTGCTCGCCGTTATTCTAGCGCTTTCAGTCGTACCAGAAGGCGCGCCGCTGCGTCATCCAGAAACTGGCCTTATCTCAGGTTCACCGTTCCTCAAGGGCATAGTCGCCTTCATCTTTATCTGTTTTGCCATACCGGGCTTTATTTACGGCAAAATAGTGGGCAGCATCAAAAATGATAAAGATGTCATCAATGCCATGTCCCACAGCATGAGCACTATGGGCATGTATATCGTCCTCGTCTTCTTCGCCGCGCAGTTTGTCGCCTTCTTTAACTGGAGTAATTTAGGTGCTGTATTAGCAGTGTTAGGTGCCGATGGGCTGCAATCCATAGGCCTGACTGGCCCTATCGTGTTCCTGTTCTTTATTATGCTTTGCGGCTTTATCAACTTGATGCTCGGCAGCGCCTCGGCACAGTGGGCCATTACCGCCCCGATTTTCGTGCCTATGCTGATGCTGGTCGGTTATGCGCCCGAAACAATTCAAGCGGCATACCGTATTGGGGACTCAGTGACGAACTTAGTCACGCCTATGATGAGCTACTTTGGTTTGATATTAGCGGTCGCCTGTCGTTACCAGAAAAACCTCGGTATAGGCACGCTGATCGCCACTATGCTGCCGTACACCCTGGTGTTTTTCGTGGGTTGGACAGCGTTCTTCTTCCTGTGGGTATTTGGTTTTGGTCTGCCAGTCGGGCCAGGCGCAGCGACTTACTACACGCCTTAACCTCAATAAAAAGGGCGTCGATGATGAAGTCGACGCCCTTGCTTTATCGGGTTGATCTACTAAAACCCGTAGATTTAGTCGTATAGCCATTCCATTAACAGACTGCAGATCATCAAAAAAAGACCGAGATTAAACACATAGGTTTGCAGTGTGGATTTTTCTGGCGTGTCTTTGGCTTGCGACACGATTTGGCTTACTGGCATAAAAAAGAATTGCGGTGCTAATCCCATTCCCACAAATAACACGCCAGCGCCAACACAACGGGTTAACTCGGGCACTGCAAGCGACTCTAAATAAAACGCATAAACGCCATAGGCCAAAAACGCCAGCGCGATACTATGGCATATCATCCCAACGATAAGTTGCTTAGCGGCAAGATTACCCCACGAAAACACCATGTCATCCCTATACTCAGCTTAACCAGAACTATTGATGCTATTGAGCGCGCAGTTTATCTCGCTTACGATGAATCTGCACCCACGCAAACCAACCAAATAAAATGCCGCTAATGGGATAAATATAGAGTGCCCTTTGCAGTTCCGCCCAGAATGGATCGCCCAAGATAAAATAATGGATTAAGGCGACCACGAGGGACGTCAGCATACCCCAGTAAAGTACGCCAAAGACCAAAATAAAGTACCACTTACCCTTAGCAAGTAGCGCATCTAATTTTTGCAATTCCAATGCTGCATCATCCATGTTTCGTCCTCTTAGCGGCCTAAGCGCAATATGCCAGAACTCGCGCACAGTGCCTATCCATCTTTATAACTAACAGCATTAAAATAACAAAAAGCCCCGCAATTGCAGGGCTTTAGTTTAGAAACGACTGAGCTTATTCAGCTGAGCTTGGCTTCTCTTCTTTAGCTTTCTTCTCACGCTTACTGAAGATGCGCTCCACTATCACGAAGAATAATGGTACGAAGAAAATACCTAGGAAGGTCGAGCTCATCATACCGCCAAGTACCGCAGTACCAATGGCGTTTTGGCTACCAGAACCCACACCCGAGCTAATGGCTAACGGAACAACACCTAAACCAAAGGCAAGAGACGTCATCAGAATAGGACGCAAACGTACACGTACCGCATGCAGGGTCGCCTCGACTAAGCCAGAACCTTTCTCGTAGAACTCTTTCGCGAATTCCACAATCAAGATGGCATTCTTAGTTGCCAAACCTACTGTGGTTAACAGTCCTACTTGGAAGAATACGTCGTTTGGCAAGCCGCGACCGTTCATTGCAATCAAGGCACCGATGATCCCGAGTGGCACCACAAGCACAACGGCAAACGGCACCGACCAGCTCTCATAGAGTGCAGCCAGTACGAGGAACACTACTAAGATCGACAAGGCATACAGCGCAGGCGCTTGGTTACCCGATAGACGCTCTTCGTACGATAAGCCGTTCCACTCAACACCAAAACCAGGAGGAAGCTGCTTAGCAAGGTCTTCCATGATTTCCATCGCCGCGCCGGTACTGAACCCAGGAGCCGTAGCACCCTGAATGTTCATCGATGGTAAGCCGTTAAAACGCTCTAGACGTGGGGAACCGTATTCCCATGTACCCGTAGCAAAGGCTGAGAATGGCACCATGTCGCCCTTGTTATTACGCACATACCAAGTGTCTAAATCTCCTGGTTGCATACGATACTGGGCATCACCTTGCACATACACTTTCTTCACGCGGCCGCGGTCAATAAAGTCGTTCACATAAGAACCACCCCAAGCCGTGGCAAGCACACTGTTCACATTAGTGATTTCAATGCCTAACGCGCTTAACTTAGCGTGATCTACATGTAATTGATAAATCGGCGCATCTTCTTGACCGTTAGGACGCACGCCCACCAGATTTGGATTCTGTGCCGCCATGCCCAGCAGTTGGTTACGTGCCGCCACTAACTTCTCGTGACCTTGGCCGTTCTTATCCTGCAAGTACATGTCGAAACCGTTCGCCGTACCCAACTCGATAACCGCAGGCGGTACGAAGGCGAAGACTAAAGCATCTTTCATCTGGCCGAACACACCCATGGCGCGACCCGCAATAGACTTAACGTCCATGCCAGGCGCTTCACGCTCAGACCAATCCTTCAAGCCAACGAAGGCGATACCCATGTTTTGCCCTTGACCAGCAAAACTGAAGCCCGCCACGCTAAATACCGATCTCACGCCTTCTTCAGCCATAAAGTGATCAGACACTTTCTCCAATACTTTTAGGGTGCTTTCTTGGGTTGAGTTAGTCGGCAAAATCGCTTGGGTAAACAAAATACCTTGGTCTTCGTCTGGCAAGAAGGCGGTAGGCATACGGATGAAGATCCAACCCACTGCAATCACCAGCACAACATAAATCGTCATCACTCTGAAGCTGCGTTTGATGATACCGGCTACGCTCGATTCATAACGATTAGTCAGCTTATCGAAAGTACGGTTAAACCAACCGAAGAAGCCTGTTTCTATGTGACCATGGCCCTTCTTGACTGGCTTTAACATAGTCGCACACAGTGCTGGCGTTAAAATCAACGCCACCAGAACAGACAGCGCCATCGCAGAGACGATAGTGATAGAGAACTGACGGTAAATCACACCCGTTGAACCTGACATAAATGCCATAGGTACAAACACAGCAGATAGGGTCAGACCAATACCGACTAAGGCACCGGTAATTTGATCCATCGACTTACGCGTCGCTTCGAGTGGACTTAAGCCCTCTTCGGACATCACCCGCTCGACGTTTTCCACCACCACAATCGCATCGTCCACCAGCAAACCGATGGCGAGCACCATAGCGAACATGGTTAGGGTGTTAATCGAGAAACCCGCCATCGATAGAATCGCAAAGGTACCCAGCAATACCACAGGCACTGCAATAGTCGGGATCAAGGTTGCACGGAAGTTTTGCAGGAAGAGGTACATGATAACGAACACAAGTACGATAGCTTCAAGCAAGGTATGCACCACACCTTCGATAGATTGCTCAACGAAAGGCGTTGTATCGTATGGATAAACGACTTCTAATCCCTGCGGGAAGAAGGGCTTCATCTCATCGATTTTTTCACGGACTGCTGATGCTGTATCCAGCGCGTTAGCACCCGTTGCCAGTTTAATCGCTAACCCTGTTGCAGGTTGACCATTATACAGTGAAACCACGGCATAACTTTCAGAACCTAACTCAACTCGCGCCACATCACCGAGGAAGACATTTGCACCTGAAATATCCGATTTAAGGATAATCTTGCGGAATTCTTCAGCCGTTTGTAAACGACTTTGCGCCGATACGGTCGCGTTCAGCTCTTGGCCAGCCACAGATGGCGCGCCACCTAACTGTCCAGCGGAGACTTGAGCGTTTTGAGAACGAATCGCCGCAATAACATCTAAGCTAGTTAAGTTATATTGAGTCAACTTCAACGGATCTAGCCATATACGCATCGCATATTGGGCACCGAACAGCTGAATTTCACCTACACCCGGAACACGGCTCATAGGATCTTGGATGTTCGCACCAACATAGTCGGCGATATCGCCCTTATCTAACGAACCATCAGTCGATACGAAGCCTAATACCATTAAGAAGCCAGAACTCGACTTGTTAACGTTAACCCCTTGCGCCTGCACTTCTTGCGGTAACAGGGTCATAGCGCCCTGCAACTTGTTCTGTACTTGAACCTGTGCAATATCCGGATCGGCTTCAGCGTTAAAGGTTAAAGTGATCTCAGCATTACCAAAACTGTCACTGGCTGAGGCGATATAACGGAGATGATCGATACCCGTCATACGTTGCTCAATCACCTGAGTCACAGAATCTTCAACGATCTTAGCGGAAGCGCCAGGATAGTTAGCACTGATCACTACGGTCGGTGGTGCAATGTTAGGATATTGAGACACTGGCAGCGAGCGGATCGAGAGGATCCCCGCCAGCATAATAATCAAGGCGATCACCCACGCAAAGATGGGGCGATCAATAAAAAAACGTGCCATAGCTATGCCCTATTGTGCTTGCGTTTCAGAAATAACTTTGGTGGTTACTGGAGCGCCGGGACGAACTTTCTGTAATCCTTCCACAATCAACTTATCGCCCACAGCTAAACCAGAAGTGACTCGCCATTGGTTGTTAATCACTTCAGCGGTCGTCACAGTTTTCGCTTCGACTAAACCTTGGTCATTCACCACCATAGCCACAGCTTCACCTTTAGAGTTACGCGTAATCGCTTTTTGCGGAACTAAGATAGCCTGTGGATCCGTGCCCGCATTTAACATAGCGCGAACATACATACCCGGTAACAAGATACCTTCAGGGTTCGGGAACTCAGCGCGCAGAATGACTGAACCAGTGTTTGGGTCCACACTCACTTCAGCGAACTGCAACTTACCCGGATGACTGTATTGACTGCCATCTTCGAGCAACAATTGCACGTCTGCATTTTCTGACGCTTGTAGCTTACCTTGCTTCAACTTAGCCTTAAGACGCAACAACTGCGCACTCGATTGCGCGATATCCACATTGATAGGATCAAGTTGTTGAATCGTCGCCAATGTTTGGCTTTGGTTGGCAGTCACTAACGCACCCGCAGTCACACTCGATTTACCGATACGACCAGAGATAGGCGCTAATACTTCAGTGTATTGCAGGTTGATTTTAGCTGTATTAATCGCAGCTTCTGCCACTGTGACGTTCGCTAATGCTTCCTTGTAAGCCGCTTCAGCTTCATCAAATTCTTGCTTACTGATGGCGTTGGTTTTCACCAGTTGCTGATAACGTGCCGCCTTAGCTTTTGCTGAGGCTAAACCCGCATTGGCTCTGGCTAAATCGGCATTGGCACTGACTAACGCAGCTTTGTAAGTTGAAGAGTCAATCTGATACAAGGATTCACCCTGTTTCACATTGCCGCCTTCAACAAAACTACGCTTAGTGATAATACCGTTAACCTGTGGACGAACTTCAGCCTCGAGGAAAGCTTTACTGCGTCCAGGTAATTCCACCTGAATCACTTGTGGCTGGGCAACAACATTAAGGATTCCCACTTCCATACTACGTGGGCCAGCGCCCGCCTGAGCTTTCTCTTCTTGAGGGCTGCAAGCTGCCATCCATAACGCCACGCTTATAACTGAGGCAAGTTTAATTGTCTGCCGCATGAGAACTCCTTCAAATATTAACTGCCCACATACCAGTACACTTATTGCGCTGACACGAGCCGTAATTGTAACTAAAATCAAATCCGTTATTTATCTCATAGCCTATATGAATCAACAAGGAAGATAACGAAACTAAATTGTAAACTAATGAAAATTTTCACTCATTCGGCATTACTATATTCATCGAATTGTTATTCGATTTAAGAATCCCGTTAACTTTGAGCAACATTGTTAGAGGGATATGCCGTAAAACACCCAATAAGCCTACTCCATATTGAATATGTTGCAAATCTGTTCATATTCTACACTTAGCGCAGGCCAAGGCACACAGCTCAACGGCGTTAGCTTAACCGCCACTTGTTGCAATAATTTGTACATAGAGACGAAAACACAGCGCTGCTGTTTTTACTCAGGCCACTCTCAGCATCTAGCCGTTAAAAACGACCCTATTAAAACTGATAATACCGAAAGAGAGTAAGCAAAGAATTGGCTTCAGACTGCCAGCGCGTTAAAAACATCATTTAGCGGATTAATGTGCAATTTGTTACCTCAAACCACTTAATATGGTCGAAATGCGGTGCCAATGGTTTAAGTCAAACCCACAACAATAAAATTAACCGTCTCAAATCATACTGAGCGGGTTATTTTAGTGATTCCCCATAGGCGGAGCAAACCCGAAATCCAGTTTAATACCCCATTAAATGAAACTCAGACTCCCACAATTAACACTTCTTTAATGACGAATATTGCTTACAAAGCTAAAAATTCCTCGCTTAAAAACGCATTTGTTCATATTCATTCACATATTTTCGTGATTGGTTCATTCCAAGCATCACGGCTATTCACAAGTTATTTTTACGATAATGGTGCGCTAACAACTCCCAATAATTTGAAATAATTTTGAGATGATGATTATGAAGACTCGCACTACATTTTTGCTTAGCGGGGCGTTACTTTCCCTTGCTATGACTGTCCAAGCGGCCGATGACAACCAGCTCTTAGGCGGTACGATTAATGCCAATGTTAACTTTGCCTCCGATTATGTATTCCGCGGTGAATCTGAAACCTTAGATGGTGATATCCCCGTAGTGCAAGGCACCTTAAGTTGGAATCATAATGAAGGTTGGTATGCAGGGGTATTTAGCTCCAACATCAAGTTTGCCGATCCTAATTTAGAGATAGTTACCGCGCCTTTTATCGGCAAAGCTGGTGAATTTGGCGACTCAGGATTTACCTATGATGTAATGCTATTTTCATACCTCTACCCAGGTGCATCCTATTCAAATTACACAGAACTCTGGCTCAAAGTCGGCAAACAGTTTGGCCGTGCCAACCTGCAATTAGAAGTCACGCCCACAGTCGATGACTGGTTTGGTGTCGATGGCTGGCACGGCGTGAACTACGCCTTGCACCCAAGCTACAACTTCGATAATGGCGTGAAAATCTCAGGCTCAGTCGGTTATCAAGACTTGAGCGGTGAAGGTGCCGAAGGTTGGGGACACTGGAACTTAGGTCTTAGCAAAGTATTCTACGGGTTGAATTTTGATGTCCGTTACCACGGCAGCACAGTCGATACCGACCACAAAGTCTATGGCACTCAGACTGAAATCTTCGATGACAGATTTGTCGTGGGCATCAGCAAAAGTTTTTAAGTGTAGTTCGTCGCGTTATCCGCTCATCCGCTGCTTCCCTGCGGCACTCCAGTGGCTTGATTAATAGAGCCTTGACCAGCCCACGCGGCTGGTCTTTTTTATGTTGCGCTTAAAAGTGCTAGATCTAAACGTCCTAAATTCGATTATCCCCCACGCTGCAAGCCAAAATACGGCTGATATCGGCCAAACAACGCCCTGATTCCTGTTGCCACTGATTAAATACAGCTTGTACTTGTTTAAGCGCCGTCTGCGACGTAAAACCCGCATCGACTAACTTGTGTGCTTTAAAATAACCTTGCACATCATCGGTTAACAAAAAGGTATCTTTGCCAATGCCGCGCAGAAAATAAGGACCTGTGTTGCCGCCCAGTCGGGTACCGCGCTTCTTCAACAGTGCCCACAAACCGATAATATCCTGCGTCGGCCAAGCGGCGATCAGCTGTGCCAAGCTGCCATGTTCGCGAGCAACATCGTGGATCATTAAAGCATTATCATAAATGGCTTGAGTCTTTTTTAGATGGCGGATCAGTGTCGCATCACTCGCCCGCGCTTGAATTTGCTCTGGAGATAACATCAACACTTTATGCGGTTCAAATCCAAAGAATGACTTCTCATATTCTGGCCATTTATTAACAACCACCCGCCACACAAAACCACTTTGAAACACCTGACGGCTCATCGCTGACAATAATTCAGCATCACGATACTGGCGAATTTCATCATCGGACAGGCAACCAGACAACAAGGCTTCGAGTCCCGTAGCCCCGCCTTTGCGCTCACTGGCTCTGGCATAAATAGATGAAAAACGCTCTAACTGGCTCATATTATTACCTTTAAAATGATTAAATCCCGACACTTTTGATATGTCGTTAATAATACCGATTTTTATCCTTGATGGATCATTTGGCTTTGCCGCTAAAAATTGTGTTTATCCCTGCATTTTTTAGAAAAACTCTTACAGCAAGCACCTTAATTACGACTAAAGTTAAGGCGTAAAGTCAGTAAAATTCAGGGTTTGGAGTTAGTGCCTATGGAGCTTTTTTATCACCCCTTATCTCGCTATTCACAAAAGGTGCTGATCGCACTTTATGAAAAGCAGGCCAATTTCTACCCCAGAATCATAGATCTGCGCGACCCTTTTTCACGCAAGGAATTTCACCAAACCTATCCGCAGGCGAGAGTTCCCCTGCTAAAAACCCACGATGAGCTGCTTGTTCCCGAATCCAGCATTATTATTGAATACTTAGATAGGCATTTTAATAACAGTACCCAGCTGCTGCCCCAAGAACCGCAACGCAACTTACAGGTGCGTTTGTTCGATCGCATCATAGACAATGATATTAATAACCCATTATTTCAATTAGAAAAGTTGAAGCATACCGAGGACAGTAACGAGTTCGAAATCAAACAATTAGAGAAACAACTACTGATACAATTTCAACGCTTAGACACGCAACTCACGCAACACCATTGGGTTTGTGGCGACAGTTTTACCTTAGCCGACTGCGCCCTAATCCCTTGTTTAAGTTATAGCTTTCAACACTTAAATCTGTTGGACTTGGATGAAGTCGTGCGCTATTGGCAACAGGCACAATTGCGCGGCGCTTGGATGTTAGTACAAGAAGAGGTGTTGCTGGCTGAAATGGAGGAAACGGCGGGAATAAGAGGCATACCTTAGCGGGGTAAGTCATGCCTCAACAAGATCACATATTGCGTTCTTTCTTCAACTGCAAAAATGCTTTCCACTTCACGACTTCTGGCGGTAATTCAGGTGCGGCATCGGTATAACCCGCCTCTTTCACTAACACATCGAGCGGCACTTGCTTACCTTTGCACACAAATACACCGCGCACATGGACGATACAATGTAGGCCACGTTCGCTCACAAAGCGTTGTTCAATATAGAAATACTTCTCATCCCAGCCAACAACTTTGGTTTCAATCTCAAAGGTTTTTAGCGGCTTGATATCGCGAATATAGGTAAATTCGGCAGCATTAACTATCGGCATCCACTTCAACTTTAAGAAACGTTTCAGTAGACCCATCTCGGCTAACATATAAGTCCGCGCCAGATCCATAAACGCAGGATAGCGAGAATTAGTCAGATGGAAATTGATGTCGCAATCGCTCGGTAAAGCACGATAAGTGATACGGCTTGTGCCTAGAAAATCAATTTTACGGCAGTGGCGCGTGCGCCAAAATAATAACCAAAACAAACGAAAATACAGATTCATAACCAGTCGCCCTTAAAATAAGAGCCACAGGCTAACAGAGGTCATACCACAGGGCAAGCGTGAATCAGATCACAAAAAAGACGCCCTAAGGCGTCTTTTTATCGTTCAACTAAGCTCATTGGTCTGAGATAACCAGCCAGTTAAAATTGGCAAGTTTATCTTTTATCGCAATAGCTTACGCATTAAATCTATGCCGCAATGCCCGAATGTCTTAACAGGGCATCGATATTCGGCTCACGTCCCATAAACTGTTTAAACAAGTCCATAGGTTCGGCTGAGCCACCCATTTCGAGGATATTGTGCAGGAAACGACGACCCGTTTCAGGGTTGAAAATCCCTTCCTCTTCGAAGCGGGAAAACGCATCCGCCGACAGCACTTCTGCCCATTTATAGCTGTAATAACCCGCAGCATAACCGCCCGCAAAAATGTGGGCAAAACCATGTTGGAAACGGTTAAAGTCTGGCGGCGTTAATACGGCTACCTGACGGCGCACTTCGTCTAAGGTTTCTTGAATGCGCGCGCCTTTAGCTGGGTCGTATTCGTGGTGCATTCTAAAATCGAATAGCGAGAACTCGAGTTGGCGCAACATCATCATGCCAGACTGGAAGTTTTTCGCCGCAAGCATCTTATCTAACAAGGCTTTAGGTAAAGGTTCACCCGTTTCGAAGTGACCTGAAATTTCGGCTAAGGCTTCTTCCTGCCAGCACCAGTTCTCCATAAATTGACTTGGTAACTCGACCGCATCCCAGGGCACTCCATTGATACCCGACACGCCTGCAACATCGATTTTGGTCAGCATATGGTGAATACCATGGCCAAATTCGTGGAACAGGGTCGTCACTTCATCGTGGGTAAATAACGCAGGTTTACCATCGACCGGACCATTAAAGTTACAGGTCAAATAGGCCACTGGCTTTTGCAATCCATCGGCGGTTTGACGGCGCACACGGCAGTCATCCATCCAAGCACCGCCACGTTTACCTGTACGGGCATATAAGTCGAGGTAAAAACTGCCTCTGTGTTCGTCAGTTTCGTCGAAAATATCGAAGAAACGCACGTCTTTATGCCAACGATCAAGGTCTTTTTGCTCAACGATTTTAAGGCCGAACAAACGCGAGACTGTGTAGAACAAACCCGAGAGCACTTTATCTTCAGGGAAGTAAGGACGCAGGATTTCCTGTGAAATCTCATACTTGTGCTGCTGCAACTTCTCGGCATAGAAACTTAAGTCCCAAGATGCCATTTCGCTCACGCCGTATTCCGTCTCGGCAAACGCTCTCAGCTCGGCCAATTCAGCTTTAGCCTGATCCTTTGAGCGCAGCGCTAGCTCATTTAAAAATGCCATCACCTGCGCCGGCGTTTCAGCCATTTTCGTCGCTAGGGATTTGTCGGCAAAACTGTCAAAACCGAGTAACAATGCCAGTTCGTGGCGCAGTGCTAGGATTTCGTCCATCAGCGGGCTGTTATCAAACTCGCCAGCATTGGGGCCTTGATCTGAAGCGCGCGTAACGAAGGCGCGGTAACACTCTTCCCGAAGACTGCGGTTTTCGCTGTAAGTCATGACAGGTAAATAAGAAGGGAAATCTAAGGTAAACAACCAACCGTCTAACTCACGCGCATCGGCCATCGCCTTAGCGGCGGCTTTGGCAGACTCTGGCAGGCCAGCAAGTTCCGCTTCATCCGTGATTAACTTAGTCCAAGCTTGAGTCGCATCCAGTAATTGATTCGAAAAGCCACTGGTGAGTTCAGAAAGACGTTTAACCATTTCGCCATAACGCACTTTTTGCGCGTCATCTAAGCCAATACCCGATAGTTCAAAATCGCGCAGGCTGTGTTCAATCACCTTCTGCTGGGCTTGGCTTAACTGTGTAAATTCATTCGATGCATGCAAGGCTTTATAGGCTTGATACAAACCTTGGTGTTGACCAACATAAGTGCCGTATTCCGACAATAGCGGCAAACAAGCATCATGAGCAGCGCGCCATTCATCGGTGCTGGTCACTGAATTCATGTGAGAAACGGGCGACCAAATTTGGCTTAGCTCATCGTCAACCTGTTCTAGTGGCGCGACCAAGTTGTCCCAAGTGTAAGGACCTTGATTCTGCAGCACTTCATCAATCTTAGTGCGGCACTGAGCAATGGCATGCTCAACAGCGACTTGAATATGTTCCGGTTTAATCTGTGAAAAAAGCGGTAATTTTGCGCCGCTAAGCAAAGGGTTGCTCATATTGACTCCTCAACAATCTGTATCACTTATAGATAAGGGCTAACGGGCTATTTATCAAGGCAAGAAAACCGATTGCCCCCTTCGAACACCTTGCTAACGCTATTTCTGCTTAAAAAAAGTGAACTCGTTCGCATTTAGCATTTACGCTTAATGTACCTAAGCATTATTGTCGGCTTGATCGCAAATCGAATCAATTCGCATTAACACTTATCTATGGGAAAGGTATTCTCGCCCTAACAAACGCATTTCTACCTAAATCAGCAAAAATATGGCAACACACTCAGTAAAACTGATGGCGAGCATCCTCTGCACTTTAGGCATCAACGGCCTTAGCTACAACGCATTCGCCAATGAGAGCCTAGAAAGCATCGAGAGCATTTCAAGCGCCGGATTGCCCAGCCAGAATAGCCAAGCCTTAGCTGTAACACTGGATTTAGGTTGGGACAGTCAATACGTCTCACAGGGTCGCAATAATCTGCAAGATGGCGGCATCTATTGGCTGAATACCGCAGTCCAGCAAGACAATATCACCGTCTACGCTTTAGTTGGCCGCGGCGATAGCCAAGCCTACACTGAGTGGAATATCGGCCTTGAATATGGGTTCGATGTGGCCGAAAACCTAGAGGCTAATGTGGGATATCAACGTATTGAAGGCTACAGCAATAGCCGTTGCCACGATAACGAGCTATTTGCCGAACTCGCTTACACAGCTGAACCTTGGCTAGTACCATCGGCAAGTTATGTCTATTCCACCGAGGCTGCGGGTTACTTTGTTGAGGTGAGTTTACACAGCTATTGGCATGTCACAGATCAGCTCAGCCTCACGCCATACATCACTCAAGGGTTTGATTTTAAATACCGCACAGAAGAACACGATGGCCGCAATAACTTGCAATTTGGCCTCGAAGCCAGTTATCAGCTGTCATCCTACATGAGTATCGATGGTCACATCAGCCACAGTATTGCCCAAGGAGATATTGAGCAAGAAGCGATGGCGAATGGCGATATGAGCTCGCAAGATGAGACCTATGCCGGCATCCACTTTGCGATGACGTTTTAACTCCATTCTTAGCGCCGTGTTTTTAGCGCGGTATTACAACCTTCCTCTGTCAATTTATCCCGCTCCATTTGGCAAAATAGCGCTCACTAACTACACTCAAAAAGTCGACGGAACGACTCACCATTCATATCGATTTTGCCGAGGTACAGGGAATGTTAGCCCAGCACTTTTATCTCATCCGCACCGCCGTTATTGCCTTACTGCTACTTTTTCTCCCAGTTATACACTCGGCTGACGCACGGCAATTACTTGAACTTGAGCCTGAATCTGAACCGAGTCTAGAGTCCTTATCACAATCGACACAAACCGCGCCTTTGCCCCTAGGCACCTTGCTCGACAGTGAGGGCAAACCGATTAATCTGCCTAACCAAGAGCAAAGCAGCCTCGAGTATTCGGCTCCCACTCTCACGCCAACCGAGCCATCAAAAGCCACTAAATCAACTAAAGACACGCAATCGACCAAAGCCACTAAGAGTAAAAAACTCAGCCGCAAGCAACAACTTGCCAGCCGTGAACACGTAGCCAATGATCCCAACTGTCGCTGGCTCGATAAACGTATGGATCAGTTAGAAGCGCAACTCGGCGGCAAGCAAGATAATGCCGCTACGCATCAAGCCGACGAACTCAGCGCCCGCCAAAAGGAATGGCAATGTTTGAAATGTGGTGCAGAAGGCCCTGCTCAAAACGATCACTCCAAGTGCCAATATCGCCGCTAGATAACCGCACGATGCTCAATTAGGCTCAGTGTAAAGCTCGGGATCATTTTCAGTCAAAGTACGGTCTTATGCGTTAGTCATGCAATGGGCTGGTCTGTTATCGCAAACACCCCTACAATGACCTTCTGCTGTAAAGCATCTCATCCTTGAAGTAAGACGGAGAAACTCATGGCTCAACATTTTGACTATATCTGCCTAGGCGCAGGCAGCGGCGGTATCGCCTCAGCAAACCGAGCAGCAATGCGTGGCGCTAAGGTTCTACTCATCGAAGCCAAACACGTAGGTGGCACCTGTGTAAACGTAGGCTGTGTGCCGAAAAAAGTCATGTGGTATGGCGCCCATGTTGCCGAAGCGATGAACCTTTACGCCAAAGATTATGGTTTCGACGTCACTGTTAATAAATTCGATTGGAATACCTTGGTCGAGAACCGCGAAGCCTACATTGGCCGCATTCATGATGCCTACGGCCGTGGTTTTGCCAACAACAAAGTGACCCTGTTAAATGGCTACGGCCGTTTTGTCGATGGCAACACTATTGAAGTGGACGGCGAACATTACACTGCCGATAACATCCTCATCGCCACTGGCGGCGCGCCGACTATTCCGAACATTCCTGGTGCCGAATACGGTATCGATTCCGATGGTTTCTTCGCTCTGCGTGAGCAACCAAAGCGCGTTGCCGTTGTAGGTGCAGGCTATATCGCCGTTGAAGTCGCTGGCGTGTTACACGCTCTGGGCAGTGAAACTCACTTATTAGTGCGTAAACATGCGCCGCTGCGTAACTTTGACCCCATCTTAGTCGATGCCCTCGTTGAAGCCATGGCGACCGAAGGCCCAACATTGCACACCCATAGCGTACCAAAAGCTGTGGTTAAAAATGCCGATGACAGCCTGACATTAAGCTTAGAGAACGGTGAAAGCATCACAGTCGATTGCCTAATTTGGGCAATTGGCCGTTCACCAGCGACGGGCAATATCGGCTTAGAAAACACCGAAGTGCAAGTAGATAGCAAAGGCTATGTCATCACTGACGAGCAGCAAAATACGACCCACAAAGGAATTTACTGTGTCGGCGACATTATGGCGGGCGGCGTAGAGCTCACCCCAGTTGCGGTTAAAGCGGGCCGTTTGTTATCCGAGCGTTTATTTAACGACATGACAGATGCCAAAATGGATTACAGCCTGATCCCAACCGTCGTGTTCAGCCATCCACCAATCGGCACTATGGGCTTGACCGAACCAGAAGCGCGCACTCACTACGGCGATGATAACGTCAAAGTGTATACCTCGACGTTTACCTCAATGTACACCGCCGTTACGGCCCATCGCCAAGCCTGTAAGATGAAGTTAGTCTGCGCTGGCAAGGACGAAAAAGTCGTCGGTATTCATGGTATTGGTTTTGGTATGGACGAAATCCTTCAAGGTTTCGGCGTCGCCATGAAAATGGGCGCAACTAAGGCCGATTTCGATGCGGTTGTTGCTATCCACCCAACGGGCGCGGAAGAATTCGTTACCATGAGGTAAAAGCGATTTTCGCTTTGATTTCATCATATTTAGGGCCAGCTAATGCTGGCCCTAATTGATCACAGATAGCATAAAATCATTAACTCGCACGCGACTTTCCTATAATCTCGACTGAGTACTTTGCATTTTAAACACACAGCGCGGTTATCGCTGCGCCACTGTAATCGGGATGAATAGCGTAATGCTTAAAGAACTCGCGTTCGATGGTTTGTTATTTAGTCCATTAATTATCTTTATCCCCTTAGCTTTTCTGCTTTCCTGCATCACTCGCTTGGTACTCTATCAAACTGGGCTCTATCACAAGCTGTGGCGCGAAGCTTGGTTCGAAGTTGGGCTGTTTATCTGCTATCTGGCGTTGGTCATTTACTTGCTTGGGAGTTGATTGTTCATGGGAAAAATCTTTCGAATCAGCCTCACCCTCATTGTGGTCGCGGTTGCAGGTATCGCGGGACATTGGATATGGTCACACTACCTTTATTCTCCTTGGACTCGCGACGGCCGAGTTCGCGCCGAAATCATTACCATAGCGCCAGATGTGTCCGGTTGGGTGAACCAATTGAATGTCAAAGACAATCAAACCGTAAATAAAGGTGATGTGTTGTTCACTGTGGACGATACCCGCTACAAGGCCACCATTGCCGAATTGAATGCCAAAGCGGAAAGTCAAAAATTGGCATGGGAACTGGCAAAACATAAGTACAAACGTCGTATCGGTTTGACCAATGACAACTTGGTCAGCAAAGAAACCTTCGACGAAGCCTTTATCAATACCGAACTGGCAAGAACCAGTTATGAACTCGCACAGGCGCAATTAAATACCGCCAAAATTGACTTAGCGCGAACGCAAATTCACGCTCCCGAAAACGGCACACTGATCAATTTAAGCCTGCGTAATGGCAACTATGTCAGCAAAGGCAACTCAGTATTTTCGCTGGTCAAACAAGATTCTCTCTATATCACAGGCTATTTTGAAGAAACCAAAATCCCCTTGGTTCACATAGGTCAAAACGCCGATGTCAGCCTGATGAGTGGCGGCCATGTCTTGCATGGCAAAGTGACCAGCATAGGTAAAGCAATCGCCAATACCAATGTCACTACTAATGAACAGTTATTGCCGCAAATCGGCCAAACCTTTAATTGGGTGAGGTTGTCGCAGCGTATTCCGGTCGATATTCAGCTAGATAGCATTCCTAAGGACATAGAGCTGAGCGTCGGCATGACAGTTTCCATCCAGCTACAGACTGAAAAATAGTCATTATGACGCTGTTACTGAAGAGTTTATTCTTTCCAGACCGACGAACCCTCATCTTCGCGATTAAAGGCGTGATTTCGATGGCGCTCGCCTTATATGTGGCCATGTTCTTAAATCTAGAACGGCCATATTGGGCGCTGGTGTCGGCGGTATTTCTGCAAATTCGCCCCGAAAGTGGACTCGTGATCGAAAAGGGCTTATGCCAAATCGGCGGCACCTTAGTCGGCGCGATCGCGGGGATTGCCATACTCAACTGGTTTACGCCCTATCCCGAACTCGCCTTAGGATTACTCGCCTGCTGGATAGGGCTAAATTCTGGGTTGTCGGCCATGGTACGCCAGCAAAACTTTGTCTATGCCTTTGCTATGGCGGGCATGACCGCCTGCTTGATAGTGCTCATTGTGATGGCAAGCCCGAGCACGGCCGATAGCGCAAAAATATTCGATGTGGCACAGTCGAGGATCAGCGAGATTGTCGTCGGGGCGATTTGCGCCGTCTTGGTCAGCTCGCTACTTTGGCCGACCAAGGTAAAACATAGTCTACAATTGCATGCTAAAAACACCATTAATCATACGCTTAACTATCTTGCATTAGAACTCGATTTACAGGGGGAACATGCGAGTCGCCATGAACATATCGACACGATTATGGAGTCAGTATCGGCGCTGAGTGACGATTCCAGTGCGGTGATTTATGAAGGCCCCGAAGGACGCGGGCAGAGCCATGCGGCAAACTTTCTCTGCAATAAAACCCTTTCGCTATTGGCGGCAATCCAAATATTTGGCCGGCTGCAACGTAATCATTCCCATCTTGTTAGCGAACCACTCGCTAAATCCTTAGCCAATATGCGCAGTAGTTTTACCTTGATGGCGCAATCGAGTGATTACCAAGAATGCTACAAAATGGCGCGCACCTTGAGGTATCAACTCCAGCAAAACCTGATGCAATACCGCGACCGCGCGCCGTTAGAGACGCGCTTACTCAAAGTCGCGATGGAATTAAGCGCCGATCTGATCATGGTGCTCAAGAGCTACAACGTGCTGACCAGTCATTCTGCGGTGCAGCTCAACGCGCCGCCGATGGAGTTTCACCGAGACCCATTAATAGGCGTTACCACGGGCCTGCGCAGCATGGCGGTGTTTGTCATTGGGGCTTCACTGTGGATTGGCACAGGGTCGAGCGCGGTCCTCATGATGATCCTGCTGCCCGTGGTCTTCTCCATCATGATGGCACGCCAGCCACTGCCGATGTTAACCACTATTTTGCGGCGTATTCTTGTCGGCATCACTATCGCTGTACCGCTCACGGTATTTTACGCTTTACCTTTACTAGCACAGAGTAGCGGCGATTTTGAAATCCTCGTTTTAGTGCTCGCTGGGCCGTTTTTTATTGGCTTACTCGCCTTGGCGAATCGACCGACCTTGCCCTATGGGCTCGGCATTTGCGTGCCGTTTGCTGTGTTAGTGCAGCCCAGCAACACCATTTCATTTGCGATAGAAAACACCGTCAGCAATGCCTTAGCGATTTTTGTTGGCGTTACTGTACTGTATTGGTTGTTTAAATTGATTACCGAACCTAGCCAGCGGTTGATGCAATATCGTCTGCTGCAATCCATCCAAAAAGATCTGGTGCATATCGCGCAGCATGATGATCCAGATCCTTGGTTTAACGCCCGCATGGGCGATCGACTGCTGCGGATCGCCAGTTACGAAAAAGGCTCGGGCAAGAGTTCGAGGGTATTTACCGATCTGGTGTTTACGGCACTTAATCTAGGCCATGTGTCGATTCGGATGCGGCGCATGTTGCAGGGTATTTCAGATACGCACTTAAACTTAGGCTTAGAAAATGCACTCAACCTCTGGCAACACAATTTAGGTCAGGCATTTATCGCCTGCGCCCACGGACAAGTCGCAGAAGAGTTTAACATCAGCAGCGAGGCCTTATTACAAGCGCTGGCCCAATGTCCGTTACCCCACGAACAATTTACTATGATTACTGGGATGTTTGAACGCATCACTTTAACCTTCGAACGCACTGCCCACAGTATCGCCGAGCAGAAAAACACCTCAAAAAAATAGTCAGTTCTCAAACTATTTCCCGCCCCAAAAGCCACTCTTTTACTGCCACCAAAACCATTTAAATCCAATAGAAGCTTGATATTTGGCCGATAAAATGCCTTAATATAGTTAGATCACTAACTATATTGGTGATATAAATTCAATTATCAACCAAGGAGAAATTATGTCTACGGAGAACCCACCAGAGGAAAATCTCATCTCGCAAGTAGCAAGCTTTACCCGATTACACGCTAAGGAATCAATGCAGTTTATGTGTTTACTTGCAATATTAAGCACCTATCTCTTTGTCATTTTGAAACCGAGTATTATTCAAAATAACAAAGCGTTAGGAGAAAAATAACCAATGAATTACCTCGCTTACATTTCCTTAGCTATCTACTTTATCGTTATGCTCGCCATTGGCTTATTCGCTTACAAAAAATCCACCAGCGATGTGTCAGGCTATATTCTTGGCGGCCGTAAGGTAAGTCCACAGGTCACCGCACTTTCAGCGGGTGCATCTGACATGAGTGGCTGGATGCTAATGGGTCTTCCCGGTGCAATGTTTTTGGTTGGTTTCGAAACCATTTACATCGCACTTGGGCTATTGATTGGTGCTCTAATCAATTACTTGGTCGTCGCACCAAAACTTAGGGTTTATACCGAGGTGGCGGACAACGCCCTCACTATCCCGGAGTTTTTTGCTAAACGCTTCGGCAATGCCAACGGCAGTATCCGTATTATTTCGGCCGTGATCATTGTGATCTTCTTTACCTTGTATACCTCAGCAGGTTTAGTGGCTGGCGGTAAATTGTTTGAGTCAGCATTTGGCCTGAACTACGACATAGGTTTAGTCGTCACACTAGCGGTTGTGGTTTCTTATACCCTGTTAGGCGGATTCTTGGCAGTGAGCCTCACTGACTTTGTCCAAGGCTGTATTATGTTTGTCGCCTTAGTCTTAGTTCCTGTCGTGGCATATCAAGAATTTACCAGCGCTGACACTATGTTGAACTTTGCGTATCAGTCGATTCCACACTTCACCGATGCGATGCAAAACGTCACTATGTTAGGGCTTATCTCAAGCTTATCTTGGGGACTCGGTTACTTTGGCCAACCGCATATTATTGTGCGTTTTATGGCGATTCGTTCAGTAGCTGACATTAAAACCGCCAGACACATAGGTATGGGCTGGATGACAGTGACCATTGTGGGTGCACTGGCAACAGGTCTTGTCGGTATTGCTTACGCCAATAAATTTGGTATGAAGCTGACCGATCCTGAAACCATCTTTATCGTGTTTTCTGAGTTGTTGTTCCATCCGATCATTAGTGGCTTCTTACTAGCCGCCATTCTGGCCGCGATCATGAGCACCATTTCATCGCAGCTATTAGTGTCATCAAGCTCACTCACGGAAGATATCTATCGCGTGATTTCTAAGAAAGAATCTACCGAGAAAGACATGGTGAAAATGGGACGCTTTGGCGTAGCAGGCGTGGCAATTGTCGCGAGTCTACTGGCGCTCGACCGCTCTAGCAGTGTGCTATCACTGGTGAGTAATGCATGGGCAGGATTCGGTGCCGCATTTGGTCCGTTAGTTTTGTTTAGCCTGTATAAAGCGAACCTAACCCACAAAGCCGCGATTGCCGGCATAGTGTCAGGCGCAGCTACAGTGTTGTTTTGGATTTATGCCCCGGTATTGGCAGATGGAAAAGCCCTAACCACAGTAGTGTATGAAATGATCCCCGGCTTTGCCGTGAGCAGTGTGGTGATTTGGGTTGTCTCGTTACTCGATACTGATCCCTGTGCCAAAACCACTAAATTATTCCATAAGGCTGGCCGTGTTTTAGCCGAAGACAGATGAGGCGCGCAGGTATGACTGACTTACCCTGGAAACGCATTGTCGTTAAGGTAGGTAGTGCCCTGATTGCACCCCACAAACAAGGTTGCAGCAGCCACTACTTACTCGGCATTGCCCAATTTATTACTTATTGTCGTGCCCAAGGGATCCAAGTTGTCTTGGTCTCTTCGGGCTCAGTCGCCGCGGGATGGCATCACTTTGGCGAGGTTGATAAACCTAGCGTTACAGTGAAGAAAGCCATGGCAGCAGCAGGTCAGGCCGATATGATGGCCACATGGAACAAGTTATTTGATTTCCCGACCGCACAGCTACTGTTAACCCACGGTGATTTACGCAATCGAGATCGTTACATCAGTATTAAAGATACGATTTTCAGCCTACTCGAACATGGGCTACTGCCTATCATCAACGAGAACGATGCCGTGACCGCCGACAAGCTCAAAGTTGGCGATAACGATAATCTCTCGGCCATGGTAGCCGCAGCGGCCGATGCCGATACCCTGATTATCTGTTCGGATGTGAATGGGCTTTACACACAAAACCCCCATGAAAATCCCGATGCACAGCTTATCAAGCAGGTGACCGAGATTAACGCCGAAATCTACGCCATGGCAGGTGGCGCCAGCAGTGCCGTCGGCACTGGTGGTATGCGGACTAAGATACAAGCCGCCAAGAAGGCGATTTCCCACGGGATCGAAACCTTTATTATCAATGGTTTTGATGCTGACTCATTCAACCAATTGTTGAAGGGCCAAAACCCAGGAACCTTATTTACCCCCGATGAAAAGCCAATGCAAGATCACTTGCACTGGATGACACATACCTCGCAGGCTCAGGGCGAAGTCATTGTTGAAAATGACTTTAATATCTCCCTCGATATCCATAGCGAGCAATTGACCAGCGACGATGTCGTTGCCATCAATGGGGACTTTTCTGCCGGTGACACCATTTTAGTACGCAAAGGTGATGGTACTAAATTGGCCAAGGCCAAATCCAATTACAGCAGTTGTTTACTTAGCTTTATTACGGACCAAGACGATCGCGAGTTTGCCAGTGAATTTCAGCAAAAAACTGGACCGATCATTTCCGAGAAAAACATCGCCATTCTCGAATAAGCATCAGCCGAATAAAACTAAGCGAGTAAACATCTAAGCGGAGTAAATATGACTTTAATCAAAAACTTATCTCAAGAAGCTGCCAAAGCGGCTCTTATTCTCGCCCAAGTTGACGAACAGCTTAAAAATACTGTACTCCTCGACATGGCGCGTTCATTACGTGAAAAGTCCTACGAAATCCAAAGCGCTAACTTGATTGACCTACACAGAGCAACAGCCGATAACCTTGCCCCCGCAATGCTCGACCGCTTAACGCTAACACCAGAACGCGTAGAAGCCATGGCAGTAGGCATTGAAACCATCGCTGCCTTGCCCGATCCCATTGGCAATGAACGTTATATTGGTCAACGACCTAACGGCTTATCCATCAGCAAGATGCGCGTGCCATTAGGCGTAGTTTGTATGATTTATGAAGCGCGTCCGAATGTTACCGCCGATGCAGGTGCCCTGTGCTTTAAATCCGGTAATGCCGTGATTTTGCGCGGTGGTAAAGAGGCGCTGCACACCAGTAAAATTATCGCCACTATTTTGCAAAGCGTATTGAAACAATACGGCTTGCCCGAGGCGTTAATCACTGTAGTGCCCGACCCAGATCGCGCCCTCATGTTAGAACTGATGCAGCAGCGGGATTATATCGATGTGATCATTCCCCGTGGTGGCGAAGGCTTGATTAACTTTGTGTCTGACAACAGTAAAATCCCAGTGATCCAGCATTTTAAAGGCGTGTGTCATTTATACGTCGATAAAGATGCCGATCTGGATATTGCTTTGGACTTACTGCTTAACGGTAAAACCCAGCGCACAGGCGTATGTAATGCCCTCGAAGCCCTATTAGTGCACCAAGAAATTGCTTCGCAATTTCTACCTAAAGTGGCCAAAGCGCTGGCCGAGCATAAGGTTAAAATCAATGCTTGTACCCAATCCGGTGGCTACTTCGCAAACTGCACTTATATGGAAGAAGACGATTTCGGCCAAGAGTATTTAGATCTCGAAATTGCCATTCGCCAAGTCGATCACTTCGACCATGCAATCCAACATATTGCCCGCTTTGGTAGCCAGCACACCGAAGTGATTTGCACCGAAAACGAAGTCACTGCCGCACGCTTCCAACGCGCAGTCGATGCTTCAGTGGTAATGGTCAATGCCTCTTCGCGCTTCTCCGACGGCAGCGAACTCGGTCTTGGCGCCGAAATCGGCATAGCGACCTCTAAGCTACATGCCTACGGCCCAATGGGACTCGAATCCTTGACCGCTGAGAAGTATTTAGTCTCAGGCACAGGCCAAGTGCGGGCGTAATAGTTACCGCCTTAACGACCCAATGCGTGAACACAAAAATCGAAAGCCCTGAAGCAAAATACTTCGGGGCTTTTTTATGGCAACAGTGAAATAAGAGTGCTTAATAGCAACCACTCACTAAATCCTTTATAAAACTTCCCGCGACATCCTTTACGCTACTCCATCACACTGTGACTTACCGGCTTGATAGCAACTTGGTTGACGTGGACACACGGCGCCGCGGGAGCAAATCAGGCGGGCGTCGTTTTTGATCCCGCGCTCTATCCAGTTGATATTGAGGATTTTTGCGACGCTGACCAGATCACTTTTAATGTGCTTTGGAATAGTGACTGAACCGCCACTGGCGACACAGGCATCTTTCAAATCGTGGGCGATAGACAGAGCATCTTTGCCTTGGGCTTCAATCGCCGGATTTAAATCAATACCGGCGCAGAGGACATGCGGGTTACCCGCCGAATCTTCGACTTTAATCGACTCGCAGCAGTAAATGCGTGGTTCGTTGCCGACGTTTAAAATCGAAATCTGTGCCGAAGTACCAACCGTTGGCTCGCTGATCATCCTAAAGACGGCCCAATGCTGGCAGGGATCTTCCACTAGTCGCATATTGCCCCAAGGCAATGGGATCCCGTTACCGCGATAAACCGCCTTGAGCTTGCCCGGTGCGTAAGCGTCGAAATAATGCCAATGAGGATAAGGAGAGACGACTGTCATGCGCCGCATAGCGACTGAGGCTGATACTTGCAGTTGCTTGTGTACTTCAATCTCATAACCGTGGCGGTCGAGTAATTGGCGATAAGGCACTTTAGGGCACAGCAGCGCACCGGCGAAGAAGCTCGATTCAAAATCGCGCCACGCATGCAAAATGTCCTGCGCGTTCAAAGTATTGGACTGCATACCCGCTTCTTCGTCGACTTCCTCTTTACGGCCTGAGGTCATCACACTCTTGAGGCCGTCTTTGTTGTGCAGCACACAATGACCTATGTGCACGGCTAAGTCATATTTGAGTCTATTAGGACGATTTTTGAGGATTTTATTCACATAAATCGTGCTCGGCGGCTCGAAAAATGAGGTGACTAACTGGCGTGAACTCACGCCCATATCGTCGATCACTTCCTGCGGCGTGCTATCTATCCATTTGATTTTTAATCCCATGCCCTTAGCAATATCCATCATATCGTCCAGAGATAAGGGCATACGCTTGAGGCCGACTTCTTCGGCGGCACGTTCAAGATCGGGGAAATGATTTTGATGGTGTTCTTGATGGGCGCGGATCAATAAATGGGCAAACTGCCGACCTGAGATCCCCGTCTGCGACAACATTTCTGGTATCGCGATTTGCAAAATATCATTGGAAAACAAAAAGCTGGGTTCGAGCGCCATACCGCTTATGCCGCCACGGCGGCCCTTATCTGGCGTAATAGCGCTCTCTTCGGGCACATCGTCGAGGAACCAGTCGGCATCTTTTTGAAACACAGCGGCGATGACTGCCAGCATTCCGGCACTCGGCACTCGTTTTCCACGCTCGATCATCGACAAATATGACACAGAGGGCGCACTTCCGGCGTCGACTCGAATGCAGCGTGCCGACAAATCTTCCATGGTTAAGTTATTACGTTTCCGTAGGTTACGTATTTTTGTGCCTAGGAAGTGTGATTTTCTCATCAAGCTCTGGTCATTGCGCATTTTGTAAAATTCACAGTGTAAAATTTTTATTGTGAAATTGTAGTCAAAAAAAGACTAGACTACAAATTAAGCAATCAAGAAACGACTCAAGCAAACCAGCGGAGTCAGCAATTCAAGAAATGCTTAACCACTAACATCTAAAGCAGGCAAGCACTTAAAGCGGACAAGCCAAGTTGAAAACAAACTTTGATAAGCCAAAAGTTAAATCAAAACCCTGAATTTTTAAATTGAAAGAGTGAGAGGAACGAGCGATGAATATGTCAATTATCAAGAGCAACCAGATCCAACCGAATCTAAACAGCCTCATCGCAGAAGAAGTGCTAGCCGTGGCCCAAGTGAATGTCGCCGAGCACGAAAAGATCGCCAATGCGAAACAATTCCTCGACCGCCTCTTTCCACTCAACTCTGGTTCACACCAAGATGTGAGCAGCTATGTGGTTTACTATCAACACCTGTTGGCTTTTTTTGCCGACGGCAGCCACAGCGGTTTACGTCAGCCAAAACAGTTTGTGGCTTTTAACGGCACTAAAGATGCGCCTTGCGCCATAGTGTTGCAGGACCTAGGTTGCCACGTTGAACTCAGTTTCGACCGCAATGGCATGATAGGGGCGAGAGACGTTGCCAATCTGGAAGATATCCAAATCGGAACGTCATTAAACATGGTCGTCGGAACACAAGAGTCACGTTCAGCCGCATCGCGCCATTGGCTCAGCCTATTACATGCGGGTATGTCTAGCGCTAACGACACCCAAGATAAGTTGTTTACCGCAAAGGATGGCAGCGATTACAACTTGAAAAGTATCGTAAATTTATAGTTTCACGCTCTGTAACCTCGCCATTTATAATCCAGCTAAGAAGATGAACTGAGAACAGTTCATCTTCTTCGATTTACCCTCCTGCTTTGCCAAACCTTCTAAGAGTCAATAAAACTGATTAACTAGATAAGTTTAATTGATTTTATTGAGGCTAATACTCACAGCTATAATATCCACTTGCATCTGTCTCCATGATCAATCCCCATTGATCGCCATTTTGTATCCGTCGCTTAATGTGAAGATCTATGGTTGGAACGATATAACCGAATCGCTCGAGCCTAAGGCGTTATGAATTCTTCATCGACATCACAGCAAGATAATAAGACTCATCGCATCGTTTTCATCTGTGCGGGCTTGTTATGCCTCGCGCCTTTTATCTCGTCGCCCATGGCGCTAGTGCTCGGTTTTACCTTAGCCAGTCTTGGCTGGGTGCCAGTGCAATGGAATATTGCCGCGCTCACCAAAAAACTCCTGTCTTATTCGATCATTGGCTTAGGGTTTGGGATTAACTTAAACGCGGCGATAGAGGCGAGCACCCACAACTTCGGCTTGATAGTTGGCTCAATTTTTTTCACCCTCAGCTTAGGGTTTGTGCTCACCCGCGCCCTGAAATTTGATCATGTCACGGGCCACTTAATCGCCTCTGGTACTGCTATTTGTGGTGGCAGCGCCATTGCCGCTGTGGCTCCAGCCATCAATGCGCGTAACGATCAAACTGCCACTGCGTTAGCCTGCGTGTTTGTGCTCAACTCAGTCGCGCTATTTTTATTCCCCGCACTCGGCCACTTGCTCAATATGAGCCAATACGATTTTGGCGTATGGAGTGCCATCGCCATCCACGATACTTCATCGGTTGTCGGCGCGGCTTCGGCCTACGGCGATGAAGCCTTAAAAACCGCCACCACCATAAAACTCGCCCGCGCCCTGTGGATAATCCCCATCGCACTGGTCAGCGCTATGCTGTTTGGTGGCGATAAGCGCAAACTTAACCTGCCGTATTTTATCGGTTTTTATTGTTTAGCCATTGCCGTGGCCCATTGGTTGCCACAATTCCACGCTGTTTATGACACCTTATTTATGGTGTCGAAACGGGCATTAGTCCTGTGTTTGTTTTTGATTGGTGCAGGAATTACAGTGCAGAAAATGCGGGCGAGTGGCCCCAAACCTTTATTGCTTGGGGTGATGCTGTGGGCAGCAATTGGTATCACGTCTTTAGTGTATATTCTTTATTTTCAATAGCTAAGATTTAACTCAAAGCCAATCTACTCTGCTGTCGGCTTCATTCGCCAAGCCCAGTAGAGGACGCCAACAAAGGCGGAGAATTCGATAAGTGAACGCACGAGTCCTGTGGTTTGCGTCGAAGCGACCAAGGCAATCAGGCAAAACACGATAATCAGCCAGTTTTTCAATGGCATCTTCCTGCAAACTTAGGGGATGCTCATTATTGTTTAGAACTAAAAACTCAGCAAATATCGATTTTCAATAACAAATAGCTATAACAGCTAAGCAAATCCTGCGCTGATTAAGCTGCCTTAGGGCTTGATGCCGCTTCATTCGCAGCAAGATCTTGATTATGTTCTTGAATAAAATCTTCCATAAACCAAGCGCAAAAAGTATGGCGTCCATCGACTGCCGCTTTACCGTAAATGGTCGATGCCTGTTGTCTGACGGTTTTTTCTTTAGTCTGGCGCACTTCGGCAATTTCTTTAAAGCTTAGGCCCTTAAGTAATAAAAAAGCCACTTGCTGCTCACTCTTAGTAAAGCCCCAAGTCTCGAATTGCTGCGACACCGCTTGGCTGTATTCTTGTCTGGCAGAGCGCATTTGCGTCGACATATTGTCGATTTTCTTATCCGCATGCTCCAACCGTTTAGCCAACGCTTTCACTTCGCGGGAGCGACGAATAAGGTCATAACTTAAGTACATGGCACCAATCACAGTGAGCACTAATAACATGGCTTCCTGAGCAATATGCCATTGGGGAATGCCTAATTGAATGTCGGATGAGATGTCAAAAAGCTTAAAGCATATGATCAAGGCCAACAGACCAATAATGACAAGATCCTTCATCGAAAAACTCCTAAATAAAAGCAAAATCAACCAATTAATTTATGGGACATATGTACCATAGACGGTTTTATGATACATGTCCCCCACGACTTTCGCCCACCAATCCCTACACTGACAGCACACTTTATTACCATAGAATCGTCCTATGTCTGTCAGTACGTCTTGTATCAAGTTATGTCTGTTGGCGACCTTAGTCAGCAGCAGTTTCCTGTGCCACGCCGCGAATTCCGATCTATCTCAAGCACTCTCCACCAGCCAAGCTAGATTACATTCTCTATCTAAATCGGGCGGCCAGTTACCGCAATCGCAAATAAGCTTAAGTAGCTCAGCTTGGCTCAATGGCCTGCCGAGCATTAGCCTGAGTCACTTAGGTAGCCTAGATAATGGTAACAGCTACGAGCAGGAACTCTCACTCAATTTGCCAATAAAATCCCCTGCTTTGCACAGCAGCGACAAGCAGATTAAACAACTCACCCAAAGCATTCAGGCGCAACAAGTCGCGCTGCAAGGTCTGTATTTATCGGGATTATTGCGACAAAGCCTGTGGGAACATCGTCTTGCTGCAGTGAAACTGGCCCAATTAGATCGTAAGAGCCAATTGCTCGACAAACTCCATAGTCAGCAGAAGCAACTCACAGATGCGGGCGAATTACCGATTGCCCACATACTCTTGTTAGAACGCGAACTGGTGGATATTGCACTGGAGCGGGTCGATCTTAATCAGCAACAGGCCGAGGCGCTTGCCCTCTATCAACAGCTGACGGGACAAGAGCAAATACCGCAGGACATAGCCGAAACGGCACGGCCGCTTTCAGCCAGCAGCCAACCCAATGACATTCTCGCGCAGCATCCATTATGGCAATTATTGAGCCTACAGAAGCAGCAACAGCTACTGATCATCCAGAGCCAGCAAGCGGGGGATAAAGACCCTTGGACAATCTCACTCACGGCCAAAAATACCGCCGATAACCAAGTCGATGATCAACAGCTTGGCATCGCCGTTTCTGTGCCACTGACTTTAGGTTCTGCCCTATCGCAAACCGAATTATCCCAATGGCAACAAGCCAATACAGAGCACACGCTCAACCTCGACCGTACTTATATCGAGCTAAAAACTCAGCTTAAAAAGCTAGAGCAACAGCAACAAAACTTACACGACCAACAGACATTGCTAACCCAAGCCTTACACCTTAGCCGCACCATTACTGAAGAGCTGGCCAAGGTCAAAGACCAAAATCAAGTTAGCTACGAAGTCTGGCTGCGCCGCTATATGGATGCACTCGATACCGAATCCCGCTTGGCACTGAACCAAGTTGCCCAGCAACAACTGCACTCCCAACAACTGCAAGCCTTAGGAATTTCATTATGATGGCCAAGTACGGCGCATGCCTTTTCTGTTTATCCGCCAGTGTAGCCACGTTAGCGCAGGCTGAATCCCTAACAATTAGTTCCCTCGGTAATTTAGACCTGAGTTATGTGCAACCACAGAAAGTCGCCAGCTATGAGGGCAGCCCATTGCCCGCGCAGGTTGAAATCCTCCCCGGTAATGATTACTGGATCAGCACGCCGGAGAATATCCAGCAGATCAGCTTCCTCGTCGGCCAAGGCCAGCTCGTTACTAAGGGCCAGGCGATAGTCAAACTGACAGGGCCAGAAGTGTTCCACTACCTTGCCCAAGTCGAAGCCGCTGGCAGCTTATATCAACTGGCAAAAAGCCGTTATGAGCGTAATAAACCCTTATTAAACAATGGCAGTATCAGCGCCGAAAAATGGCGCGAGATCAGCCAAGACTACTTCAGCACTCACCTCGAATACGAGCACATGCAGCATTTTATGGAGATAGTCAAAAGCACAGATGCCACCACAGACTCGCTAGTGGTGGGCACACCAGTGGCGGGAATCGTTAAACTCAACCAAGTAAATGGACCTTATATGGCGGGTTCACAGCTATTTTCACTGGTGCCTAGCGACAGTATTCGCGTCAAAGTCAGCGTGCCTATGAGCCAGTCACATTCGCTCTCGGCGGTGAACATCAATCAGTGCCATATCGCCATTGAGTCCATGTCGGCCATCGCCGAAGGTGCCTTCGTGACCGCTTGGTCATCACCCGTGCCGCAGGAGTGTAACTTACTGTTAGGACAACAGATCACTGTGATACCCAAGTATCAAAAGGCGGTGTATTTATTGCCTAAAAATAGCGTATTCAGTTGGGAGCAAGACAGCCAAGTCTTCACTAAAACCGCCGACACGCTCACCTCGATTACGATCGATATTCTCGGTTCAACCCCTGAGCAATATATCGTTGAAAGCGATCAAGATCTGAGCCAAATCCAAGTGTTATCCCAGTCAGTTGCCGCAGTTAAAGGCATAATGCTTGGCCTAGGAGGCGAATAAGATGTTGACCTCAGTCATCCGCTTTTCGCTCACGCAGCGCCTATTTGTACTGATTGTGGCACTGATTATTATGTTAGCGGGAGCGCGAGCCTGGTTTTCCATTCCCTTGGATGCCTTTCCCGATATTTCGCCCACCCAAGTAAAGATTATCCTCAAGGCGCCCGGCATGACGCCGGAGGAAATTGAAGCGCAAATTACCGTGCCGATTGAAACTGAACTGTTAGGTATTCCCCATCAATCGATTCTGCGCTCGACAACTAAATACGCCATAAGCGATATCACCCTCGATTTTGACGAAGGTACAGATATCTATTGGGCGCGCCAACAGGTGAGCGAGCGCATCGCCGCCGTGTGGGACAGTTTTCCTGAAGGCGTGACAGGCGGCGTCGCGCCAATGAGTACGCCGCTCAGCGAAATCTTTATGTTTTCACTCGAAAATCCCAATCTTTCGCTAATGGAAAGACGGCAGTTGCTCGAATGGGAAATCCGCCCACTGTTACGCACCGTTGCGGGTGTCGCCGATGTAAATATCCTAGGTGGCTATGCCAAAAGCTTTAGTGTGACCCCTAAACCTGCGGCCATGGCGGCTGCGGGCGTGAGCTTTGCAGCGCTGCAACAGGCGATCGTTGAGAATAATCACAACGAAGGTGCGGGCAAGCTCACCATTGGCACAGACACTATAATAGTGCGCGCCGAAGGCCGCATCGATGACATCGACGAGCTCAAACAATTAGTGATCAAGGCCGATGATGCCAGAGTGTATCGACTGCAGGATTTGGCCGATATTCAAATTGGCCACTTAGCCCGCTATGGCGCAGTCACGAAAGACGGTAACGAAACCGCCGAAGCGTTAATCATCGCCCTGAAAGACGCCAATACCGCACAAGTGGTCAAAAACATTAAGGAAAAGCTCGATCAAATCAGCCTAACCTTGCCAGAAGGGAGTCAGATAAACACCTTTTACGACCGCGCAAATCTGATCAATACCGCGATAGATACTATCTCCAATGCCTTGTTCGAAGCCGTAGTGCTAGTGATCATCTTGCTGGCGTTGTTTTTAGGTAACGTGCGCGCCGCATTGGTCGTGTCACTCTCGCTGCCACTCGCCGCGCTGATGACGTTTTTGATGATGGATTACTTCAATCTTTCTGCGAACTTAATGAGCCTAGGCGGGCTGGTTATCGCCATCGGCATGTTAGTGGATTCATCTGTGGTCGTAGTCGAAAACATGGTGAATCTCATCGCCACTAAGCAGAGATTACCCCGGCTGCATTTGATTTTTCGCGCGACCAAGGACGTTGCCATTCCCGTGGTGTCGGGCACAGTGATCGTCATGATAGTGTTCTCGCCCTTGCTAACCTTGAGCGGACTCGAAGGCAAACTCTTCACCCCAGTTGCGGTCACTATCGTGTTTGCCATGCTGTCGGCGCTGGTGTTGTCGTTAACTGTTATTCCGGTTATTGCTTCTTATCTCGTCAACGAAAAAGCCGCCAAGGAACCTAAGGCGATTGAAAAGCTTAAACAGCTTTATCTGGGCAGTCTCAAGGGCACGTTTAGCCATCAAAAACGCTTTATAGTGATCGCCTTTAGCTTGCTTATTGTCAGCCTAGGGCTGTTCGGGTTAGTGGGAAAAACCTTTATGCCGACCTTAGATGAGGGCGACATTATTCTGCAGCTGGAGAAGTCTCCGTCGATTTCACTCGAGGCTTCGATTGCGATCGACAAGCAGATTCAGCAAACTTTGCTGGCTAAAGTTCCTGAAATCAAACAGATGGTGGCGCGTACTGGCGCGGATGAAATCGGCTTAGATCCCATGGGACTCAATGAAACCGATGTGTTCTTAGAACTTCTGCCCCGCAGCGAATGGCGCTTTGCAAATAAAGAAGCGCTTATCGATGCGATCCGCACTGTGTTATTGGACTATCCCGGCGTTAATTTTAACTTCACTCAACCGATACAAATGCGCGTATCCGAAATGCTCACCGGCAGCATTGGCGACGTGGCGATCAAGGTCTTTGGTAACGATATCGACACCTTAGGTCAGCTCACGAGCCAAATCCAACAGCTGGTTAATGCCACCAGCGGCAGCGTCGATGTGAAAATGGCGATGATCGAAGGCAGTCCTTTTATCAACCTCACCTTAGATAACGAGCTCGCCCGAGGCTTTGGCATGAGCACCATGGAGTTTGCCCGCTACCTGAAAAGCCAGCTCGAAGGCGTAATAGTGACCGAAGTGCTACAAGGTAAAAAGCGCACCCCCGTGCTGATTGCTAACAATCAGAGCCACTTAAGTAGCATTAATGAGCTTAAAAATCAGTTACTGGTGATGCCAGATCACTCCTTAAAACGCCTGAGTGATGTCGCCACCTTAAGCTATAAGCAAGGCCCCATCCTTATCGAGCGTGAGCAAGGGAATCGCTTTTCAGTGATAACCACCAACGTGCAAGGTCGCGATATAGTGAGTTTTGTAGAAGAGCTCAACGCTAAAATCGCGCAGGAAATCAAACTCCCGAGCGGTTATAGCGTGAGTTTTGGTGGCGAGTTTGAAAACCAACAGCGGGCCACCAGCAATTTACTACTAGTGATACCCATTGCTATCGCACTGATCACTTTGATTTTATTCACGACATTTGGCTCGCTTGCCAAAGCGGGCTTAATCCTCGCTAACGTTCCCTTCGCTATGATGGGCGGCATAGTTAGCCTGTATTTGTCAGGAGAATATTTATCAGTGCCCGCCTCGGTTGGCTTTATCGCCCTACTCGGCGTCGCTGTGCTCAATGGCGTGGTAATGGTCAGCTATTACGAACAAACCAAGCACATGTTCAGCAACCTGCGCGAACGGGTAGAACAAGGTGCGGCGCGGCGTTTACGCCCCATTTTGATGACGGCGACTACGGCGATGTTTGGTCTTATGCCACTGGTGTTTGCCTCGGGCCCTGGGGCTGAAATTCAAAAACCTTTAGCGATTGTGGTGATTGGCGGCCTGCTCACTTCAACCATTACCACACTGTATTTACTGCCAATTCTGTATTTTTGGCTGGAGAAACGTAAATGAGCACAGAACAACTGTTAGTACTGATCGCCCAAAATGATATTAAGGACGACATAGTCGATACCTTGATAGAGTTGGAGTTTCTGTCGGGTTTTAGCCTAGGGAATATTTGTGGTTTTAGCCGTGAACACAGCCATTTTAATATCAAGGAACAAGTGGAAGGTTATCGGGAGTTTTGTAAATTCGAAATCATGCACCCCGCTGCGCAACAAGCGGCGCTGCTCGCTGCACTGGCTTTGGTCTGCAAACATAATCCCTGCCGCTATTGGATTATGCCCATTTATCAAAATGGCACTTTGTCCTAACTCACTGCGCGGTTAAATCTAGGCATCCGACCTTATCGCTAAGGTCGGCATGCCTTATAAACTCGCTACAAAATTGGCGTTGGACGCCGCACTAAAAAACCACTCAATATCGATAAAATGCAGTACGCGGTAAAGAAGTAAAATCCATTTTCAAATTGCGCCTGTGTTTTTAGCATTTCCCCCATACCACCAGAGGCGTTCCCCGCCATAAAGGTGATGATCAGCGCCACCACAAACACATCGGCCATCGACCACTTAGCGAGTGCATTGACGACGGCATTAATCCTCAGTTTCAGACCAATCGAACTCACACATTGCTGTGCCAGCATTAAACTCAACTTCAAGGCAGGCACCACCACGCTGAATAACATCACTAATCCTGCGACGAGTCCATTTCCTGAGTGATAAAGTTCGGTTACCGTTCCCCAAATACTGCGGGTTTTCTGCAACACTTCGACTTCGCCCTTAAGGCTATTGAGCCCCAGCAAACCACTGACCATACTCAGCATACCGCGAGCGCTGTCGCGCCCTGAGTCTTCATCGAAACGTTGAGCAACTTGCTCTATGCCCTGCTCGGTCAGCTTGGCCTTATCGATAGTGCCGCTAATACTCAAAATAGGTTGAGTCACCCCAGGGATTAATAAAGCCAGAGATAAGAGAATGATAAAAATAGGAAATAATGATTTCATAGCACTGTTCATCGCATTGCCAGACAGGAGAAGACATTCAGTTTACGGTTTTTAGCGCAGGCTCTGCAATCGTTCGCACCAGCCATCGACTTAGATGACCGGCATTAGAGACAAGATTTGAGGATTAATAGAAAGGCGTTGGATCGATATCCAATGAACTCGGAGACACGCCGCGCTCGATATACAGCTCAGATTTTAATAAATCCACCATAGCGACATCTGTGTAACGTTTTACTTTTAAAGAATAAAAGCACTTTACGATTGGATGCAGTGCATCTCTGTCCTTCGAGGCCCAGACAATACCAATTCGGCCGTCCGATAATTCAACTAAGGAGCCCACAGGATAAATACCGATACAACGAATAAACTCGTAGACCAATTGTTGATCTAAGTGAAATGGCGTCAGACTGAGTAAAATTTTAAAAGCTGCGGCTGGGCTCATGGCCTCTTTGTAACAGCGCGTCGCGGTTAACGCATCGAAGATATCGACGATACAGCTCATACGACCGTGACGAGGGATTTCATCGTCTTTCAAGCCCCTTGGATAACCACGACCATCTAACTTTTCGTGGTGCATCAAGCAGATATCTTTACTGATCTGCGACAGACCAGTAGTTTCGTTCATAATTTCAAGCGCATACACTTGATGCAGCTTCATATGTTCGAACTCTTCTGGTGTCAGTTTACCCGGCTTGTGCAGCACTTTATTATCGACTTTAATCTTGCCAATATCGTGCAAAATCCCACCGACCGCCATTTGCCGCAGCATATCGCGATCCAGCTGTAGATATTTACCAAAGGTTACCAGCAGAAAGGCGACATTCACTGAATGTTCGAGTAGATAGGCATCTTTTGAACGGAGTGCAGACATACATTTAAGCGCATCAGCATCTAACATGACAGACTCAATCATGGTATCGGCTAACGCTTCGAAGGGCGCAACTTCGATGGCTTTGCCTTCGAAGGTTTCGGATAACACTTTACGAATAAGGTCTTTCGCTTCGGTCAGCATAACCTTAGCTTGAGCTTGTTGCTTATCGCGACTCACTGGCGCTTTTCGATTGTCGGTTTGACTATCGTTGGTAGCTTTTTTCTTTAAACCGCAATGTTCTGCCGAACGCTCGGCGTCTACCCAAACAAATTTAATACCGCTTTTGGCCAGTTTTAAAATCGCATCCTTGTGCTTAATTTGTCCAGCATTTGCAATAGCAAGTTGACCTTTATCATTTTTGTCTATGGCACTGACAAACATACCTAATGTCAATTGCGACACAGGTAATTTGATAAGCTCAACTGATTCTGCCGACTCACTCATATCTACAACCCCAAGGATGATGTGCCCGAAAAAATATCAACTTAACCATACGACATAAAAGCGACCTACGCTCAAATGTTCTGTTGTTATTCTTGATTATTATAGAACAGACGTGAGGGGCATTCTAAGCCGCGCATTAGAAAATCACCATAGACTTTCTTGGTAAACAAAATGCCCTAAACAGAATGCGATGGAATAAGGGCCAAAGCTTAGGCAAGACTCATTCACACTCTCACTTTTTCAATAAATGCCTAAGGGCTAGGCATTCGAAACCGGCGACCATCACGCGCGAAAAGCTCACAACTACCCCACATAACGCTCAGCCATTTCAGTTGACTCTTCCACCAATAAACCATTACGTAAACTCAGTTGCCGTGATACAGCGCTGTGTTCAATACTTCTGTGACTACTGAGCAAAATAGCGCAACCTTGAGAGCTTAACCGCTTCAGCAAGTACCACACTTTGCCGTAGTAATGCTTATCCATTCCCGCCAATGGATCGTCTAAAAGCAATACTTTAGGGCGTAAACAAGCGAGTGACACTAAGGCAATCAAGTGCTGTTGGCCGTAGGATAATTTGTGGGGCGACAGCTGAGCTAAGCTAAATAAATCCAATTCATCCAACATCTGCGCTGCGCGTTCTTTGGGGAGATCAAAACGCCTAAGGCTAAACTGCATTTCGGCGAGCACGCTGGTCTCGAATAATTGCCTACTCGGCCTTTGCATCAGCAGTCCCAACTCAGCGCCATAAATCCCCAACTTAGGTCTTCTCCCGAGCACTTTAAGCGGAATACGCTGCCTAAAATTAAGTACGCCAGCTATGGTTTTCAGCAGACTCGTTTTACCTGAGCCGTTATCTCCCACTAAGGTCACTATCTCACCCGCCTGCAGTTGAAATCCCTGCGGACACGCAAATAATGTAGGACAAGCATCGAACCCAAAATCAAAGGCTTCGGCGCTGACCAAGACTTTACCTAAGTGCTCAAACTTAGGTTGATTTCGCCACGCAGGTGCCTCAACTTGCGGCGCATCGGTCACGGTATAGACGCCTTCGGATAGCTTGCCGGCCTCTAACTGCCAGTAATGCTGAATAATCTCAGCGAAGGCCGAGGCGTTATGTTCAACCAACACTAGCGCCATGCCATCTTGGATAAGATTGCGGAGCACGACCAGCAGCTCACTCACACCGTGATCATCGAGTTGCGCCCAAGGTTCATCGAGCAGTAGTAAATGCGGCTCGCACACCAGTTGGGCGGCAATCATTAAACGATATTTTTGACCGAGGGAAAGCGTGCTGACTTGGGTATCGAGGCGCAAATACAAGCCCACGCGCCGCAGTGCTAATTGCACTTTAGGTAGTATTTGCTCGGCGGGAATACCGAGGTTTTCTAAGGCGAAAGCCACCTCGGCACCAACAGTTTGCCTTAGTAGCTGAGTTTGTGGGTCTTGCATTACCAGACCCGTAACCAATTGAGGATAACGCCAGATGTCACCTTCATGCGGGCGATTTAACACGCCCGCCAGTAGGTTTAGCAGACTCGATTTTCCTGAGCCCGTAGGACCGCTCACGCAATGACATTGGCCAGTGCCAATAGCCAAGTTAACTTCCTGCAATACCGTCGGTAACTGGCTGCCATAGTTGAAGCTAACGCCTTCGAGATCTAAGAGTTTCATGCTATATCTGCCTATAAAGATCTAACGAACAGCCGATGACAAAGCTTCACCCTAGTAGTCTTTTCATTCCCACGGCGAGTCATAGGTTAATAGGCATCTAACTTGTCACGTAGAAAATTTAAGATGTACCAGCTATTGTGGACCGCGATTATTCTGTCTCAACCGAAAAACGTTTAAAAACCAACCTAGATCGACTAATTACGACAAAGGGAAAGTACATTTAACGACTAAGAGACAAAATGTCCACCGAGGGTGACTTATCCGACAAAAAGACCCACTCATGTCACATTTTTTAGCAGCGTAAAATGAGACTATGGCGAAAGTCACACGCTGGGGGCTTACATCTTGACACTCTAGACCTTGGCCTTTAATTTGAGCGAAAGATTCTTATTTACAGGCTGAATCAACTAAAGGTAAATGACTGGAAAAAGAGTACATTAACCTGAGTCGAATTCATTGACGCTGACAGAGTGACCTTCAGCTTTCGCCTTTATCCCTTATCTTTACTTTGGAGTTCTATTTGCCCGTTCATGCCCTGTCTGAAGACCTTAAGTCTCTCATCGACAAACTCATTCAATTAAAGCAAGTTCCGCCGACGGAGCCGATAGTGCAGTTGTCGCTTAATACTGTCGCTATGCCTTTAATTTCATGGCTGGCATCGCAAACGCAATTTCCGCGTATTTACTGGCATGGGCGCGACAGAATCGAAGAAGTAGCGGCGATTGGGGCATGTAAAGACTTCAGATTTGAAACCGGCATTAACGATCAACAACTGGCCATGGCCTACCAAGAGCAGCGAGCCTTATCGACGAATCAAAATATTCGCTACTACGGCGGCGTTGCCTTCGATCGCACCATAGAATCTTGGCCAGAGTTCGGTAATAGTCGCTTTATCCTGCCGCGCATTGAATTTAGACGCAGCGGAAGCAAGTTTAGCCTGTTAGTGAATCTTAATTTTGCCGAGAATGATCACCATAGCGAAATCGACAAGGCCATCGCCGCTATCGAAGCTGTGATGCCCGCGAAACCACTCTCGCCGCCGAAGAAAATCGTTCCACTTGGCCGTAGTGACAAGCCTGATTTTGAACGCTGGAAGACATTAGTCGAGCAAGTGGTCGAGCCAAAGTTCAATCAAGACACCCCAAAAGTGGTGTTATCCCGCTTAACTCAGCTTGAAGTGAACGAACCTATCGATCCTTGGATGGTACTGGCGTGCTGGCAGGGACGTAATCCCAACAGCTTCCAATTTGGCTTTCAATTCAGCCCAGAACGCACTTTTATCTCTTGCTCACCGGAGCGTTTATTCCGCCGCCGTCAGCAAGAATTATTCACTGAGGCGCTAGCAGGCACAACGGTACGCGGTCTGAGCCAAGAAGAAGATATTGCGCTGGCGAATGCCTTGTTAGAAGACAACAAGAATAGCGTTGAGAACCAACTCGTTCGTAGCCACATAGTAAATATGCTCACGCCGCTGAGCAATTATGTCGGCGCCGATGAATTAGCGACCATCTTTAAACTGAATCATATTCAACATTTGCACCGCGCGATTCGAGCCGAATTAAAGCCGGGCGTAAATGATTTTCAACTGTTGCAAGCTCTGCATCCAACCCCTGCTGTGGGTGGCTTACCGCGGCATTCGGCATTGAACTTTATTCGTCAGCGTGAAGGTTATACTCGCGGTTGGTACGCTGGTGCCTGCGGTTACTTCAATAAGTATGAGAGTGAGTTTTCGGTGGCTATCCGCAGTGCGTTGATCGAACCGGGTCGGATTAATCTATTTGCGGGGGCGGGAATTATTGCGGGTTCTGAGTCCGAAGCTGAGTGGCAAGAGCTTGAAAATAAACTCGCGACTATCATGTCGATTCTGTTCGAAATGTAATAAGTCTAAGACCTATTTTTCACCATCAACCCTGCGTTTTTCAAGCGTTTCAAGGTAAAGCCTGTCCTGTTCACCCGAATCAATTAAACGTTTATGTGCAAGGTCAAAATGGTGTTTCAGCATCTGACCTTTTTCAGTATTCGCGAAGGCGAAATAGGTTTCAGCCTTGAGTACGCCTTGAATAATCACAAAATTTTGTGGCGCCTTCAGCTTAGGCACATACATAAGCAAATTAGATTTATAATCCAGCACGGCATCTATGCGCCCTGCATTTAAGCTATTGAGCATAGTCAGCATATCGCTGCTTTCTTCGTAGTACATGGGCACGGGAGTCAACATATTGTATCGATAGGCCAACATGGCCTGAACCCTCTTATGGGATAGACTCTCAAGTCCTGTCCAAGTCGCCGCTAACTCGGCGGTCACCGCTACATCGATAGAATCCACTTCAACCGTATTCTCAGTTAACAGCGCCTTTTTAGTATCTCCCTTATAAACGCTGAGGGTGATATCGGTACGATTATGTTCAACCAGATAAAGGCTACGAGCAAAGGGCATAAACTGCACTTTGAGTTGCCATTCTGGCTCAGGGAAAACCCGCTGAAGTAACTCGAAGTAATAGCCCGTTTCATCACGATTGGCAAAATCATCCCACGATGCCGTCGCTACATTGACGACAATCGGCTGGGCGGCGCAAATGGATACAGGTAACACGGCTAAAAGTAAGCAAAAAATAGCAAAGAATCGTCTCATGGCTATCCTCCTTCGACGTACACAAAGTGTAGAAGAGTTTTCATTCTATGCGTACATTTAAACAGCAGGCTTGCATCTTAAAACTCGGCCACTATAATGGCGACCCGATTTCGCCTCGCTGCGATCGGTAATGTTCGGTGATATTGTCGTAAACATAATAAATTGAAAATTAGCGGGTTCCCTCACCCCGCCCTACACAACTAAAAAGGCCACATATGTTAATGTTAACCACAGCGCAGCTTCGCCGCGCCTTATTCCTATTAGTAGGATTCCATATACTGATTATTTGCGTCAGCAACTACTTAGTACAATTGCCATTTCAGCTATTTGGTTACCACACAACCTGGGGCGCATTTAGCTTTCCATTCGTGTACTTAGCCACAGATCTCACTGTCCGTATTTTTGGCCAACAAGCCGCACGTAGCATCATACTCAAAGCTATGGTTCCTGCTTTGATGATTTCCTACGTGATGGGTGTCGTGTTCCATCAAGGTAGCTTCCAAGGCGCTGACTCACTTGCAGAGTGGAATACCTTTGTGTTCCGAATCGCCTTCGCCAGCTTTGCTGCTTATTTGATTGGTCAGTTAATGGATATTAAGGTTTTTGCCCGTCTGCGAATGAGCCGCTCTTGGTGGGTCGCGCCTGCAGCATCGACCTTAGTGGGTAATTTGGTCGATACCTTAGTGTTTTTCAGCATCGCCTTTTACGCCTCTTCCGATAGTTTTATGGCGGCCAATTGGCCCGAAATCGCCACTGTCGATTACGGTTTTAAGCTGATCGTGAGCTTAGGTCTTTTCCTGCCTGCCTACGGGGTTTTGCTAAAAGTCTTACAAGACAAGATATTGCGAACTAATCCGCAAGAGTCAATTTCCTGATTAACTCAACTGGCCAGACCTGTTATAATTTGACCAGTTAATAGCTCAGCCCTGCTCCTGTTAACGCGCGAGTGGGGCTGATTTTTTATGAGAGCAAGCAATGTATTCTATCGAAATAAAAGCAGAGTCAGGTTTGACTCCCGAGTTAACCACTCAGCTTATCCAACTTAGTCAACAAATCCCTGAACTCGATCGCCCCCTCACCAGCGAAGTGCTAAATCAGCGCATACAGGGCAAAAAGTGTTTGATCTTAGTTGCGTATGTGGAAGGTGAATTGGCAGGGTTTAAACTGGGTTACGAGCAAGAAGAGGCCATCTTTTATAGCTGGTTAGGTGGCGTTGCCTCCGACTTTAGACGTTTAGGCTTAGCGCAGAGTCTACTCGAATATCAAGAAACCTGGGCATGCCGTCAAGGCTATAACCATATTCAGGTGAAAACGATGAACCGTTTCCCTGCGATGCTTAATTTGTTGATCAGTAATCAATATTTAATCACCGAGCTCAACGCCGATCCAAAAAGCTTAGTCGATCATAAACTGCATCTACGTAAGTCGATCTAAACCGTTAATGGATGAGAGCGAAACGATTTTTGTAAAGATGTGCATTTTTTTTAATAAATAGCTTGCAAACACAATTGAGAATGATTATCGTTAACGTGCGTTCCAAAACTCATCTTTAACAACGATGACTGGTAATCGACGTTGTTATGGAGCTCCTGAGTTTGCAAGCACGACATTGCTCACACACACTCTTTGTGGCCGGATTCATCATCCGGCTTTTTTTTACCTAAAATTCGGTGATGCAAAGCCACATAAAGTAGAACCAACAACTGCAGCCATATTTTAATGACAGGTAATCAATCGAACACAGCAAGCTGCCATATCTCACTATCTCACTATCTCAGTATCTCACTTGGCAAAATTCATCGATAAGCTAATCGGCAGCCGTGTCGCTGCAATTGCCCGCAAAATGTAAGCCCTCGTAGGGATTATTCTGCTGATCTTCCTTCGCCTCATGGTACAAGCCTATGGTAAATAATGTGCCTTTTCCTAAGGTTGAGCTGACTTCTATCGTGCCACCAATCCGCTTAATAATGCCGTAACTGAGCGAAAGCCCTAAACCAGTGCCATCCTTACGCGTGGTGTAAAAGGGGTCGAAAATCCGCCCTAGCTGCTCTGGTGCTATCCCAGAACCTTCATCTTCCACTTCGATTTTGACGCCAATCGGCATATCTTGCTGCACCCAGTCATAGGTTCGCACCCAGATACGTCCTTTACCATCCATCGCATGCGCCGCGTTGACCACCAGATTAATCAAGACTTGCAGCAACTGCGGACGATTAACCTGCACTGGACAACTGGCGTTTAACTCGGTAATCAATACCACTTCTTGTTTCTGAATAGAATGCCGCACTAATACCAACATTTCTTCAATAATGGGGGTCATCGGATGCATTTCTAGCGGGGCGTTAAATTCGCCCGGACGACTGTACTGCAACAGGCTGCGGATAATGGTGCTGATCCGTCCCACCTGTTGAATCACAAGATCAATTTCTTCTTTTACCACTTCCGCATTATCGCCAAGTTCGTAGCGCAGTAACTCCATGTTGCCGAGGATAACGGCGGTCGGATTATTGATTTCATGGGCAATACCTGCGGTTAATTCACCGAGTGCGGTGAGCTTCTCGTTGGTGACGAGCTGTTGACGTGTTTCATTCAGTAACGCCACGTTACGTTGCAACTCTAAGGTTTTGTCCTGCAAGCTGCGGGTACGCTCTTCGACCTTCATTTCAAGCTGCTCTGCCGCCGCTTGGATCTGGGCATTTCGGCGCTGCAGCAGATCGAGCATACTGTCGAACTGCTCGGCCAAGTTCGATAACTCGTTATCCCTATCTAACCCTAAGGCGCCGATACGAATATTACGTCCCGACTGCACCGCCTGTACTACGTGGTGGATACGCTCGATCGGCTGCAACAAGCTGTAGGCGCCGCGATAAACCAGCAAGCCTGACACTAACAGCACTAACATGAGAATCGTGCCCAGCTCTATGATATTGAGTAAATAATTGTGGATAAAAGGTGACTCAGAAAACCCCGTATAGATCATGCCAACACGCTGGCCGCGAATATCTTCCAAGGGAGCATAAGCGGATATAAACCAATCATTAAACACAAAAGCGCGGTCGACCCATTGCTCGCCTTGGGTTAACACTTTTTCCTTAACTTCCTCCGACACTAAACTGCCCAGCGCGCGACCTTGCGTCTCGTTGCCCGTGGGATAAAAGTGCAGTGGCACGTTAGTGGAGATACGGATGTTATCTAAGAAGATGGTCACAGTGCCGATGGAGCGCTCGGGCAAGGTGCCCTTGTCGTACACCAGATCACGAATGTGGTCGACAATCCGAATGTCACGATTGAACAGAATGCCGCCATCCAGATACCAAGCCACTTTACCTTGCATATCAGGCACGGGTAGCAGACTACGGCTCAATAAACCGCGTTCTTCAACGGTTTTCGTCGGGCTCTGCGCTCGCAAAGTCGCGACTATCGGGATGCTCGCTGTGACCGCTAATTCTGGGTCGATGCGAGATAAGCGTTCGGGCGGCAACACCATCAAGCCGGAATAAGGTAATAAACCGTTTATCTTTGGGAGGATCTGCCGTAAATCAGGGTCAGCGGCCGCTTCGGCGACAGTGACGAGACGCAGATAATCGAGGTTAAGTTGTTTTTTCTGTTCCAGGAGAAATGCGTCGAGACTGGCTCTGTGGATGACTTCACCAGTTAATTCTTTACCACTGAAAAGTGGCCTAAAATCATTTTGAAAGGTCCAAGATGTTACCACACGTTCGAGTTGTTTTTCTTGGCGAACTTGCACTTGCTGCAAGGTATTTTCGGCAACAGATAAGTCAGCTTTAACCTTCATAAACAGCTGCTTACCTGTATAACTGATATTCCAGTAAATAGTGATAAACACTAAACTCACCAGTGTCAGCAGAATAGGCAGTAATGTCAGGATTAATATGCGATAGCGCACCTTGGCCTGCATTTGCTGCCAACTGACACCAAAAAAGTGAGTGAAGAATGACACCCTATGACTCCTGATCGCCGCTGAAATCAAACCACTCTTTATACTTACGATCTAAGGTCTTACGCGAAACGCCTAAATCCCTCGCCGCGGCAGACTTATTGCCAGAATGTAAGTCCACAACGCTAGTCACATGGTGTTTTTCGACTTCTTTTAATGGCCAATCCAATGGATAACCCGATGTCGATAAAGACTCACTCTTCAGCTGTTGTTTCCAATATTCCGCAGGCGGCTTGCCGAGCAAAATACAGCGCTCAATCATATTGCGCAGCTCGCGAATATTGCCCGGCCACTCGTGTTGTTGCAACTTCACCATGTCCTCATGGCTCCACACGACTTCTCTAACCCCTAATTCGGCGGCGAGTTGACGGGTGAAGTGATGGGTTAACTCAACCACATCTTCAGGCCTGTCACGTAATGGCGGGATTAAAATATCGAGCACATTCAGTCGATAATATAAGTCACGGCGGAAATTCCCCGCATCCACTTCATCAATCAGAGTGCGGTTGGTGGCCGCGATCACTCGCACATCGATGTTCACTTCTTTCTCGCTGCCCACAGGGCGAATCGCTTTTTGCTCTAATACTCTGAGCAATGCCGTTTGCATTTTCAGTGGCATTTCGCCAATTTCATCGAGGAAAATCGTCCCGCCCGAGGCAAAACTGAATAAACCTTCACGATTACCTTTGGCACCCGTAAATGCACCTGCGGTATGACCAAACAGTTCACTTTCGAGTAATTCAGGGGCGATAGAGCCACAGTTAACGGGGACAAAAGGTCCCTGACGTCCACTGAGTAAATGTAGTTGGCGTGCAACTAATTCCTTACCCGTACCCGACTCACCTTGGATCAGCACAACCGCATTGGTCGGCGCCACACGTTCGATAATATGTTTCACCGACTTCATGGCCTCACTGCTGCCAATTATGGTCGATGAGTAACCGATTGAAACCTCACGGCGCAACATCAAATTCTCGCGTTTAAGCAGGCGACGTTCGATACAACGATCGACCGCTGTCATCATCTGCTCAAGGTGGAAAGGTTTCATGATGAAGTCAGACGCACCCGCGCGCAGCGCGGTAATCGCCACTTCCATGTCAGCATAGCCAGTCATAAAAATGATGTCCGAACGACGACCCTGCTCATCCAACGCTTCATGCCATTCGATACCTGAGCGGCCTGGCAGGCGAATGTCGACGATCAGTAAATCGAAATGGCAGCGGCTACGGAGCTGCTCCGCATCTTCAATACTGCCTGCTGTTTCGACTAAGGCGAATTTCTTCGAGAGTGCCTTATTTAAAAAACTGCGCATTCCGGGTTCATCATCAACAATCAGTACCGATACTGCCGATGGAAGATGCTTGAGGTTATTATCTATCTGGCTCATATTGTCTGCTTCTGGACATTTTGACTCATTTGCGACCAATTCTAGCACTGAAAATAGATGAATAGGTCACTATGAACCACAGGAAGTAGGTGCTGAGACAATTTGTCTGTAGAGTATTTGTTAAGCTTGGGATCAAGCTCACAAATTAGGTTAAGCTGTGAAGAAAATGATCGCATTCTCAGCTTGGCATCTAATTTGCTTTCAACCGAACGTATTACAATTTACGAGACCTTCCACTCAGTAGGCATTTGAGTTGGAATCCTATTTTTCGCCAAGGAGTACCCATGCTAAACATGAAATCTCATATTAAGTCACTACTGGGCCTGGTTGTTGCAGCCAGTATGTTCACCGTTTTACCCGCTCACTCGACTGAAGTTATCAAGTTAGCCACGACCACCAGCACTGAAAACTCAGGCCTATTAAAAGAACTGTTACCTAAGTTTGAAAGTGAATCTGGCTACAAGGTTCAAGTTATCGCCACTGGTACAGGCAAAGCCCTGAAACTGGGTGAGCAAGGTGACGTGGATTTAGTTATGACTCATGCGCCAAGTGCCGAAGCTAAATTCGTCGCCGACGGTTTTGGTGTTGAGCCCCGTGGCATCATGGAAAATGATTTCGTGGTACTGGGCCCTAAAAATGACCCAGCAAAAATCCGTGACAGCAAAAATGCCGAAGAAGCTTTCGCGAAAATTGCCAAATCAGGCGTACCTTTTATCTCCCGTGGTGACAATTCAGGCACTCACATCAAAGAGTTAGAAGTATGGAAAGCGGCAAGTGTGACACCCGATTTCAAAGGTTACACTTCAGTAGGTCAAGGCATGGGCAAAACCCTGCTAATGGCAAACGAAATGCAAGGTTATACTCTGTCTGACCGTGGTACTTTTGTAGCTTACAAAACTAAGCTAGATCTTGGTGTTGATTTCGATGGCGGCAAAACCTTAGCCAACCCATACCAAGTTATCCTGATCAACTCTGCTAAGTACCCAGATCTAAACCACAAAGGCGCTAAAGCGTTCAGTGACTGGTTGATCAGCAAAGAAGGTCAAAGCATGATCAATAACTTCAAAGTTGATGGCGAGCAATTGTTCAAGGCAACTTATAGCGAATGAGCGACGGCTGGCTAGCACTATTACAGCAGGCGTTAAGCCTGCTGTTTTCTTTAGACCCCGACGTTTGGTCCATCATTTCGATCTCGTTTTCGGTATCTTTCGCGGCGCTGCTCATCACGCTGGTGCCTTCTATGGTACTCGGCTTTGTGCTGGCGTTTGCGCCATTTCGCGGCAAATGGATAGTCACTAACTTAGTTCAAACTCTGCAATCTATCCCCACTGTGGTTATCGGTCTACTCGTGTATTTACTGCTAACACGCAACGGTCCTCTGGGCGATCTAAAATGGTTATTCACCCAAGAAGGCATGATCCTCGGGCAAATGTTGATCTGCGCGCCGGTACTGATTGCGATGAGCCAAGCCGCCTTTACTAGCGTTGACCGTAGAGCATGGGAAACCTCACGCACTTTAGGTGCCTCTTGGTGCCGCGCAGTGTGGACAGTCTGCCGCGAGCTACGCATGCCCTTACTGCTGGCGATTGTCGCGGCGTTTAGTCGTATTCTGACCGAAGTGGGTTGTTCTATGATGGTCGGCGGTAATATTTTAAACGTAACCCGTAACATACCCACAGCTATCGCACTCGAAACCAGCAAAGGCGACTTCGCCCAAGCTATCGCCCTCGGGCTAGTGCTGCTAATCTTGGCCTTGATCCTCAACTTTGCCCTCGGTGGTTTACGCGGCAAAGCCATGCCAAGGAGCCATTAAGCAATGACTAAGGTCAAACTGATCGCCCGTGACTTAGAAATGTCCTTCGGCGCGCGCCTGTTATTCAAGGCCGACGCATTATCGCTCTGCCAAGGGGATGTGATTTATCTGCAAGGCGACAACGGCACAGGTAAATCGACCTTGATGAAAATTCTTGCGGGCTTGATGGCGCCAACTAAGGGTAAAATTGAGACTGTGAGTTTTGCCAAAAATGCTTGGTGGCGACGCAATCCCTTATTAGGCAAAGCCGTTTATCTGCACCAACATCCTTATTTGTTCGACGGCACAGTGGAATATAATCTCACCTATGGGCTGAATTTCAGTTCAGAGACAAAAGCCAAGGCGAAACAACGTATTACTCAAGCGATTGAGATGGCGCAGCTAGGGTCGCTGCTACACGCCAGAGCCAGTAATCTCTCTGGCGGCGAAAGACAACGGCTCGCCATTGCGCGCGCTTGGATCCTACAACCTAAACTGTTAATGCTCGACGAACCGACCTCCAATATGGACAAGGATTCCCAAGAGCTAGTATTAAAAATGATCCAACAACTCAAACACGAAGGCACAGGTATGTTGTTGAGTAGTCATCAGAATTGCGCGTTAACCTCTATCTGCGAACAGCAGTGGCACATAGAAGGCAAACGAGTGACGACCTCTTTTCAACACCCAGAATCTTTGCCAGCACAGGAGTCTTTATATGTCATCGCAAATTGATGCCGTTATTCTCGCCGGTGGCATGGCGCGTCGCATGGGCGGCGACGATAAAGGTCTCGTCGAATTAAACGGCGAAGCCATGATTAAGCACACAATAGACAGAATAAAACCTCAGGTTAAGGAGATCCTGATCAACGCAAATCGTAACCAAACACGTTATGCTGAGTTCGGTTTTAAGGTGATAAGCGATGAACATACTGGTTTCCTCGGCCCTTTGGCGGGAATGATCACCGCAATGGGCCAAACGGATGCAGATTACTTATTGGTGGTGCCCTGCGACTGCCCACTGCTGCCAACCGACCTTGTGCCGCGTATGCTGGCAGCGATTAAGGCTGAAGATGCGGAGATCGCCGTCGCCAGTGACGGTGAATATGAACAACCCGTCGTCTTACTGTTAAAACCCAGCTTACGTGACTCGATGAAAGCGTTTCTTGAGGCGGGTGAGCGTAAAGTGGACTTTTGGTATGCCAAGCATCACTTTGTTGTGGAGTCTTTCTCCGACCAGCCCAATGCCTTTGTAAATGTGAATACGCCAGAACAAAAACAACGACTGGCCATGGAAATTACCAAATAGCTAAGGCTCCAATAACCCAAATTAGAGGTGCAAATGAGTAACCCCTTCGTCAATCCGCTCGCTATTCCCGTTCTCGGATTTTGTGCCTACAGTGGCACGGGGAAAACCACCTTACTCAAGCAATTGATCCCCGAATTAAATCAACGTGGCCTGCGCTTAGCCGTGATCAAACATGCGCACCATAATTTCGACGTGGATATTCCCGGCAAAGACAGTTACGAAATGCGTAAAGCCGGTGCGCGGCAAATGCTGGTCGCCTCCCACGTGCGCTGGGCGCTGATGACAGAAGATGCACGCGATGGCGATCCTGAGTTAGTCCATTTGCTCAAGCAAATCGAAGCCGACAAAATCGATATCGTCCTTGTCGAAGGCTTTAAAAAACTCGCTTTACCTAAAATTGAATTGCACCGCGCCGCCCACGGTAAACCTTTTATCTACACCCAAGATGAAAATATCCTCGCCATCGCCTGTTGCGATGACACTCAGCTGCCAAGCGACGCACTTCCAAGTGAGCTGCGCCGGCTCGATCTCAACAATGTCAGCCAGATTGCCGACTTTGTCATTGAGTACGCCCAAAACTGGGAAGCGCCACTCCAATACCCGATTTCAGCCGTGGATGCCTGCGCCATAGGCGACAACAAAAACCTCACCGTCAGCCAAGGTTTAGCGCAGATTCTATCCCATGTATCCCCCGTGGCAGAGGTCGAAGAGATTGACTTAGACGCCTTAGATAACCGCGTACTGGCCAGCGACAGTATTTCTCCCGTCGACGTGCCGCAACAAACCAATTCGGCGATGGATGGCTACGCCTTTGTCTATCAAGACCCCATGCCTGCGACCTTAAAACGGGTGGGTGAGGTCCTTGCCGGTCATCAATATTCGGGCACGCTTAACGTCGGCGAAACCGTGCGTATCATGACGGGCGCGACTGTGCCCGTGGGTGCCGATACTGTGCAGCCCCGAGAGCTTGCCAAGGAAGTCGACGGCAATGTTAGCTTCGACGGCCGTATTCTGGCCGGTCAACACGTTCGCCTCGCGGGGGAAGATATCGCCCAAGGCCAAGTTGCCCTCGCCAAAGCCACTCGCCTTAGCGCCGCCGAACAAGGTTTACTGGCCTCACTAGGGCTCAATCGTTTGAGTGTCTATCGCCGCCCAACCGTTGCCGTTTTCTCCACCGGCGATGAAGTAAGCCAACCTGGCGAAACACTCAAAGCTAACTGCATCTATGACTCAAACCGCTTTACCATCAAAGCGATGGCGAAACGTCTTGGTTGTGATGTTATCGATTTAGGCATTATCGAAGATTCTGAAACCGCGCTCGAAGCGACGCTGGCTAAAGCCGCCACCCTTGCCGATGTCGTCATTAGCTCTGGCGGTGTATCGGTCGGTGATGCAGATTACATTAAAACCGTACTGGCCCGCTTAGGCAAAATCGATTTTTGGCGGATTAGCATGCGTCCGGGTCGACCCCTCGCCTTTGGTAAAATCGGTGATAGCTTATTCTTCGGACTGCCGGGCAACCCAGTGGCGGTAATGGTTACTTTCCTGCAATTTGTGCAGCCCGCTTTACGTAAATTGGCGGGTGAAGTGAACTGGCAAGCACAGCTATTCCCCGCAATAAGTGATGAAACTCTGCGAAGTCGCCAAGGCCGCACCGAATTTATTCGCGGGATTTATCAGCTTGGCAAAGATGGACGCCTGCACGTGAGCAGCACAGGCAACCAAGGTTCCGGAATGTTAAGTTCAATGGTCAAAGGGAATTGCCTCATCATCATAGGCGATGATGCAGAAGCCGTGAATGCAGGTGAAACTGTGTTTATTCAACCCTTTGCGGATCTGCTTTAAGATCCAGTGAGTTTTTATGAGTCTAATGGTGGATTCCTTTGGCCGTAAGGTCGAATATTTACGGCTCTCAGTCACCGACCGCTGCGACTTTCGCTGTGTCTATTGCATGACGGAAGATCCCTGTTTTCTGCCAAAGGACCACGTACTCCACCTCGAAGAGTTAGCTTGGATTGCCCAAGCTTTTACCGAGCTTGGTGTGACTAAAATTCGCCTGACTGGCGGAGAGCCCTTAGTTCGCAACGATTGCGATCAGCTAGTGAGTTTGCTTGGCAAACTGCCTGGGCTGACAGATTTGTCCATGACCACCAATGGTTCAAGGCTGACAAAATTCGCTAAACCCATGTTTGCTGCAGGATTAAAGCGCCTCAATATCAGCCTAGATACCTTAAACCCCACATTGTTTACCCAGTTAACCCGTAACGGCAAGTTAGACAGAGTCATCGATGGTATCGATGCGGCTATTGCGGCGGGCTTTGAACGTATCAAGATTAATGCGGTGATTTTAAAACAACAGAACGATAATGAAGTCATTGATTTAGTTGATTTCTGCCGTGACCGCCGTTTAGACATCGCCTTTATCGAAGAGATGCCACTTGGCGAAATAGATGAGCGTAAACGCGCCCGTCATTGCAGCAGCGATGAAGTCAAAGCCATCATAGAAAGTCGCTATCCGCTGCAGCTATCTAACAAACGTACTGGCGGTCCAGCGCGGTATTACACTATGGCCGACAGCCCAATCCATATCGGCTTTATCTCACCCCACAGTCACAACTTCTGCCACGAATGTAATCGAGTGCGCGTCACAGTTGAAGGCCAATTATTGCTGTGTTTAGGAAATGAGCATGCCGTTGATCTCAAAAGCATAGTCAGGGAATTTCCCGCAGATATTGAGAGACTTAAAGCCGCTATTCTCGCGGGCATTAACCTCAAGCCTAAGCAACACGACTTTGGCAATAATCAGGTACAAATCCTACGCTTTATGAACGCCACTGGTGGTTAAGCATCCCCTCAATCGCTTAAGGGCTAGCATCTCAATTTGGCCGTGATAAACTCGAAGCATCACCCCATATTTAGCGTCACACATTTCTATGGCCTTAACTCGTAAGCAATGGAATAACGTCATTATTGTCGCCTGCGTCTTTATGGTCGCCGTGCTGACTTATATGGATAACAAGACCAATAATGTTCCGAGTGATGCTCAGCTGTTATTTGACGATATTGCGCCGCTTTCACAGCTGCAACTCGATGGAATGTGGCTGCACAAGCAAGCCTCACAATGGGAGTGCGACACTAAAGTTCTCAACTGTGATGAATGGGCAAAGGCGTGGCAAACCATACGGGTGTCTCCCTTAACGGCGGCACCAGAAACCACAGATAATCCACAAGAATTAGTCATCCAGATTGCAGATATCCGCGATGCTCAGCTGTGGATCTATTTCCCCAATGAAGGCGCGTTAAAGTCACCCGCTGGCAATTGGTATTTAGTGCCTCCGAGTTTACGAGCTAAACTACAACCGATCCTCGATGCGAAACCCGCAGCTTAATGCCGCCCCATTTTACTTAAGATAAGAAAGAATCCATGCCGGAATTACCAGAAGTTGAAGTCACCCGTCAGGGTATTGCCCCCTTCCTTGTCGAACAAACCGTGGTTGATCTTGTGATCCGCAATGGTTCGTTGCGCTGGCCAGTGCCTGACATCGCCAAACAAATTATCGGCCAAGTCATACGCCAAGTGCGACGCCGTGCTAAGTATCTATTAATCGACACTGACGCGGGCACTAGCATAGTGCATTTAGGCATGTCGGGGAGTTTACGGATTTTGCCCCACGATACCCCAGTAGAAAAGCATGACCATATCGACTTAGTGCTCGCCAACGGCCGCATTTTACGTTTTAACGATCCAAGGCGATTCGGCGCTTGGCTGTGGTGTGAACTCCCAGAAGAAGCCCATCCATTACTCGCCAAGCTGGGGCCAGAACCGCTGACCCAAGCCTTTAATGTCGCACAATTAGCGACAGCTTTAGCGGGCAAGAAAAAAGCTATCAAGCTCTGCCTGATGGATAATCATATCGTGGTGGGAGTGGGTAATATTTACGCCAATGAAGCCCTGTTTGCGGCGGGCATTCACCCAGAAGCCGAAGCAGGTAAAATCGATATCGAGCGCTTGACTGTTTTAGTTGCCGAAGTGAAGCAAATCTTAGCCCACGCCATTAAGCAAGGCGGCACTACGTTGAAAGACTTTACCAATGCCGATGGCAAGCCGGGCTACTTCGCCCAAAAGCTGCATGTCTATGGTCGCGGCGGTGAAACCTGCACCAGCTGCGGTAACTTATTGAGTGAAATCCGTTTAGGCCAGCGCACCACAGTATTCTGTGGCATTTGCCAGACACGCTAACTATCACATTATTTATAAGCAAAATGCCAAGTATTGGCTTGGCATTATTGTTGTCATTAGATGTAAGCTACGATTAGAAGCGATACTCAAAACTGCTAAAGAGCGTGGCATTAGTATCATTTTCTTGAACATCAAATTCCGATCTCGATACCGTGCCACCTAAGCTCCACATTCCCTTCCAAACGGGCATACGATAGGAAAACTCAAGCATCAACAAATCTTCCTTCGGTGGTTGTGGCGCCCAAGTGCTCGCCACATTAGTGCCATCTTTATTCAACTTAGCATAACGCAATAAAGAGGTAAAACCTCGGCTGTTACTAAACTGGCCGACTAATCCCACCACAAACGTTTGAGCATCGCTATCATAGGTTGAGCCTAAAGCACGGCCATAATAACGAGAACCACTTAGATAGACAGGATCTTCATAGAAGCAATTGGCACTATCACCATCACATTTTACATAGGTGTCTGAATATTCCATAAACAGCTTAAACTGCTTACCCGATGTGCCAAAATGGGTATCAATCCCCCAAAGTGAGCCGCAGTCGCTACCATTCTCACAACTATGTTCGAGATATAATCCCACAGGTATATCCTGCAAAGAACTGCTATAACGCATATCGATACTTTGGGTTCTATGGCCTGCATCATGGCGATCTTCTTGCGCGCAATCACTTGTACCATCGAGGCAAACTGAGTTGCTGGCAACCGAATCCCACCAAGAGTTGAAGTTACAATCTTGGCCCTCTCCACAAAATAATGTCGACCACGACAGACCCACTTCTAGCTGCTTAATCGGTCTTGCACTTAAGCGCATATCCCACTCAGCCGTTTTAGGCACAGCACGCTCGACTTCCGTTAAGCTAAATCCAGTTTTAAATGTCCAAGGACCAATCCACGATAACCATGGCGTTTCAAAGGCTGCAGCATTATTGCGGCTCAGTGTTAGCGACTGCATAGGGCGAGCGTTATTAGAGCGGTGCAATGCAGAGTCAAATCCAGGCCCCCACCACTGTTCAACCGAACCTAAGGTCGCAATCCAATTACCGAAAATGATGGCAAAATATGACTCATCGAGGCGAAAATTTTTATTATCTTGTGGATCATAGGTTTCTGCCACAGTCGCCTTATAGGCAACACGCGATCCTAAATACTCGTAGGAGCCCAGCACTTCACCTTTCTCGCGATAGTCGGAGCCATAGTGTTGAAAACGAGCAGGATCGGTCGCGCCCGAGACTTTAACCCTCGCATTGCCGCGATTATCGACAGCATTTTGATAGTAAAAGTTAACCCGAGCAAAGGCTTGCACTAGACTAGGAGAAAGCAATTCAGGCTCTACTTTTGCTAAATCGCCGCCAATTCCTGACCACATCAAGGGATAAGTATTCACAGGAACAGTGATCACCCCCGCATCGGCCAACGCTTGAATATCGGCTCGAAGATAAATGTCCGAGGCATCAACCCAAGGGGCAGCGGCAAGCATTGAAGAAAAAAATAGGCCAGAGGCAATGCTAGTAGCAAGGATCGTGGGGGTTAAAAAAGCCTTCATAACATCCTTTTAAGTATCATCGCGAGGCCACAATGCCTCAAAGTTAACACAAAACGCCTACGTAAAAACCATCAGGTACGCGGGTAAAATCTAAGGTTTAGCCAGCTTAAGCTTTGCTGCTAATGCTGTCGCCACTTCTGAGTGAACAAATTGGCTCACATCGCCACCATGCAAAGCGACTTCCTTTACTAAGGTTGAGGAGATAAAGGAATTTTCCTCGGCAGGCGTTAAAAACACGCTTTCCAGATCTGGGCTCAATCGACGATTCATATTTGCTAGCTGGAATTCATATTCAAAGTCAGATACCGCACGTAAGCCACGCACTAGCACACTGGCCTTTTGCTCCTTGGCAAAATCCACCAGTAAACCCGAAAATCCAACCACTTCAACATTATCCAAATGAGCGGTGACACGATTTACCAGTTCAACCCGCTCTTCAAGGGTGAATCTAGGCTGCTTGGAAGGATTAGCCGCAATGCCAATCACCACATGTTTAAACAGTTTAGCCGCACGCTCAATCAAGTCGGCATGACCATTGGTGATAGGATCGAAAGTTCCAGGATAAATCGCTCTTGTGTGCATATAATTTACAAAAAACGTTTAAGCTACGGTATATAAAAGTCTATCACCCGCTTATACCGCTAAGCAAAATATCTTTCATATACTGAACGGAGCACTAGATATAGTCCCGATGGCATTTAATCCTACTCGGTATGCCATAGCCAAAAGACAGCCTAAAAGGTAGAATACTGACTCGAAAATTGTGATATGGCAGCTGTTAATTAATGAATCAATAGCACACCGAAACAATGACTACTTTCTGACCTTAACTTGGGTAGGTTTTATTGTGAAAATTCTCCTCGTATTTGGCACTCGACCTGAAGCAATAAAAATGTGTCCTTTGGCAAAAATGCTAGCCAATGACCCTCAATTAGATGTCAAAATTTGTGTCACAGCACAACATCGCCATATGCTTGACCAAGTGCTAAGTATTTTCGAATTGACCCCTGACTACGATTTAAATCTGATGAAGCCAAATCAAACCTTAGAATGGTTGACTGGCGCAATCGTTGAGGGTGTCGGGGAGGTCATTAAAGAATTTCAACCTCAACTGGTTTTAGTTCATGGGGATACTACCACTTCATTTTCTGCGGCTTTGGCGGCATTTTATCAAAAAGTTGATGTCGGTCATGTTGAAGCTGGTTTGCGTACAGGTGATATAACTTCACCTTGGCCAGAAGAAGCTAATCGAAAATTAACAGCTGTATTATCGTCCTTGCATTTTGCACCAACCCCTTCCTCAGCTGAAAATTTAAAAAATGAAGGTTATCTTCCTGAAAGTATCTATGTTACGGGAAATACTGTAATTGATGCTTTATTTCAAACATTATCTATAACGAAGAAAGGCGATTTCCCACACTCTGATGAATTAAAAGACTTGCTAAATATATTCGACGGAAAAAAAGTTATTTTAATTACTGGGCATCGTAGGGAGAATTTTGGTGTTGGATTCGAAAATATTTGTACCGCACTAAAAACAATTGCATTAGAGAACAAAGATTGGGAGTTAGTTTATCCTGTACATTTAAACCCTAAAGTACAAGAACCAGTTTTCAAACACTTAGGTGGGTTAGATAATTTCCATCTTATTGATCCTTTGGATTATCAGTCTTTTGTAACATTAATGGATCGAGCTGATATTATTCTCACTGATTCAGGCGGAATACAGGAAGAAGCTCCATCCTTAAAAAAACCAGTGCTTGTTTTACGTGATAAAACCGAAAGACCTGAAGCTGTTTCTGCAGGAACGGTTAGACTTGTAGGAACTGATGTTGATAAAATAGTATCTGAGGTTAATATTTTGATAAAAAACCAAAAGGCTTTTGGTGATACAGTTAACCCTTATGGTGATGGGCATACGTGCCAAAGAATACTTAATATTATCAAACTTCATTATCAGGTAAAATAATGTCAAATATTTATATAATTTATCGCTCTATGTATAATTCGGAAAGGGCATTAACAACTATAGGCGGTATAGAAAATTACATTATTAGTTTAGCTGAAGTTTTATCTCAAAATGGGTGGGATTGTCATCTAGTACAACCCGCAAAAGATTCATTTTCTATAAAAACTGAACATATGAATGTTCATGGAATAAATACAGGATGCTTTCGTGGCAATCTAAAGAAGTATGCTCTTGCAAAATGGGTTAAAAAAAATGCAAATAAAAAGACTGATATTATAATTTATGCAACAGACTCATATTCGGTTAATTTGAAAGGTTATAAACAAATAGCTATTCAACATGGTATCTCTTGGGATAAACCAAGGAAAAATAAAAATGCCGTTATTCAATTTCTATCTTCGCTATTAAATCAATGTAAATATCTATCGTACATAAAAAATAATTCAACATTAGTGTGCGTAGATCATAATTTTATAAATTGGTATCGTACTTGGTTTAATGTTGGCAGCAAGAATGTAAAAGTAATATATAATTTCTATACCGAAAGAGTTAATCAATCTGATTTTGATAAAAAATGGAGTGATGACCGTGTAATTAAAATAATTATTGCTCGTCGCTTTGTTGACTATCGTGGGATTGTATTAATTGCTCCAATTATAAGTAAACTATCAAATCAATATAGAATAGAAGTCAATTTTGCAGGTGATGGCCCTCTAAAACCATACTTAGAATCATTATTTTCTAGTCATTCTAACGTTAAAATAACTAAATATGGTCCATCTGAAAGTTTCAAAATACATAAAGAGCATCACATAGCTATCATTCCGACTTTAGGTTCTGAAGGTACATCTCTCTCAATGATTGAGGCTATGGCTGCAGGTTGTATGGTAATCAGTTCTAATATCGGCGGACTATCTAATCTCATTATTAATGAATACAATGGTTTATTAGTCATGCCTAATTCACAAGAAATGGAACAGGCACTTTTTACTGCACTAGATGATTTTGATTTCTGCAAAAAACTCGCACAAAATGGTTTAAACTCGATCGCTTATCCATGTAGCAAAGAAAAGTGGGGAAAAGATTGGATAGATTTAATGAATAAACAATAACACATATCAAAACCAGAGTTAGAAAAAAACAACTCTGGTTATCAAATTAATTTTTTAGTGTTTTATGTATCTTAGATTTAAATTTTCTAAATGCGACATTAAGATCTTTTCGCCATTTAGCTATATTAGGTTTGTAACGAATACCTCGATGATAACCTATATGTCTAACACTGCCTTTAGGGAAAATTGCAGCTTTAAATCCTAATTCATAGTATTTATTGCCTGTACCGCCTTCGCTCGAATATTGTGCAATTGGAGCAATCAACTGATAATCGGCTAAACGCCTTAAACCCGGATTTAAAGTAAAACCATGCCAATAGACACCATGAAGTAAGTCATTTGTATGCATTATTTGATACTTTAACGACTCATCGGTAGGACAAGTATATAACTCAGACAACACCGAATGCCCATTAGTATCACTTGTCTCACGCAGCCAAACGGTTACAACTTTATCATCTGAAAGTAACACTTTCAGCGAATTTTCAACAAACCCTATACGATAAAACTCCCAATCATCCTCACAATGAAAAATATATTCAGAAGTCACTAATGAATAAGCTTTATCAATACTTTTCATTTGTCCTAACTGAGGTTCATTATGAACCAGAGTAAATTCTATTCCTTTAAACTTACTTAGTGTGTTTTCAAGTTTTTCACGATTGTGACTATCTTCTATAACAATATATTGTGATATGGGATAAGTATTATACTTTAAAAAACTTTCAATTGTTTTTTCAAGTAAGTCAAAACGATTACAACTCGTGATAACCAGTGAAACTGTGCGATTACTCATAACTATTCCTTACAATAGGTCCATCATAAATCAAAACCTCTCCAACCGTTTCATAACGCATTCATCTAAATCAATACCATTTAAATCCTGAAAAAGCTGGTGTAAGCGGGCAATTCTTAATGGTGGATTTCTTTTAAATAATACATAAATGATAGCATTGACTGTTTTTCGTGTTCGTAACCAATACTCAATAACGTTATGATGTTTGCGTAGATTATTTATAGAATCCTCGCTAATAAAGTCATCTAAACTAACAACATCTGAATTTGAAGCATATTGCTGCATAATCTCATCACGCTTTTGGGGCTCCAAATTTAAAAATCCATAACCATTTTTCAAATGCTTTAGGTGAAAATATATTATCCCCATATATTTTTTTTCAATTTTTCTACCAACAAATCTAAATGCCTCAACATTTTTTTCTTGTGAGAAGTAGATATCTGAAGAAACAGGAAAGTACATATGATCCCCAGTACCAACTAGAGGTTCTCTTTTATAAACCCCTAATTTAGCATTCGTATCTAAAGCTAAATTCACACCGGAGAATGTATATATTTTATTAACACCCAATAACATATCACGTCTAATTTCCGTTATTACTGGAGTCAGATTTTTGTCGATAGCAACATGATCATCGTCTAATTTTGTTGCTATTTTATAGCTAGCTTTTGAAAGAGCATAATTATAAAAATTTGCCAAACTATTAACATTATCTGTTACACAGCGATTATGTTCATCTGAAAAAATAGGATGTACTTTAGGTAAATATTCAAAAATCTTTATTTTTTCAGGGTATTTCTCTTTTAATTCATTTAATATTTCAGCAGTGTTATCTGTACAATCATTATAACAGGCAACAATCTCATCATAATAAAGTAAATGAGATTCAATACTAAGCCTTAAAAATTCTGCACCATTTTTTATACGAAGAATGGCACTTATACCTGGTAATCTTGGTTTATCCAAACTAGTCAAATCGACGATAAAGTCACAATAATCACACACATTTTCATTAACACTCATAACTTGAGAGCCTCTAAATTCTTTAAAAAGAATAAATTTAAGATTTTCCCTTACAACTTAATCCACTGTTCTAACTGCTTTATCACAAGCTCAAGTCCATCCAATTTAGAATCTTTATTTAAACTTGTTGCCAATCGCATAATACCATCGGAAGATAATAACAGCTTAATATTACCATTGAGCGTATCAAGCTCAATCTCACAGCCAAAAGCAACATTTGCAGATATACATTTTTCAATCCTTGGCGGCTGATCCTTCGATACAGGAACGGCCAAGGTCGGTTTGTGCAGCGCTATCGCTTGTAATAAAGTATCTCCACCGCTCAATACGGCAGCCTTAGCCGCGGCCAAAATATTAATAAATTGCTGATTATTCAATTGAGGAATAACAACTACCCCCTGAAGCTCAGGCAGAGGATTTGGATAATTCGGGCCGAAAACCATGACACTTGTTATGCCAGATGCTTTATAGCTTTCATGAGCGGCCTGAGCAAAAATATCTGCGGCTAATTCGCCATTTACCTTATGCCCACCAGAACCCGCATTAAATAATACAAACTCATTTTGTGTTAGCTGATATTGCGCTAATAATGCCGCTTGAGTGCTTGCATCGGGTTGAGTAAAGACTGGACCTATATTCAAAGGCGCGGGTTTTTTAATGAGTTTCAGCTTCAGGCGATCTAGCCAACTGATAGGACCGATCACAAATTCTGGTTGCACGACCCAATGACAATCCGTCACTAAAGCGCGGCCAATTTTCATTCCACGGCTACGCTTACGCTTGTGCTGGCTGAGAAATATGACCTTAGCGCCGAGTTTATGGGCATGGACTAACTGTGATTTACGCCCAGAAGCATCGAACAATACTATATCGGGCAGGTAATCAGACATGATTTGATTCACCGCTTTGACTTGTTTAGTCGGCGTATCTTTGAGTAATTCAGCAGGATAAGGGCATTGAGCCGCATAGGGTGCTTGTTCACTTAAAATAAACTTGATCTCGGCATTCGGCCAAGTTCTTTTCACCTCATCGGCAATGATCATTGAGCGCATATACTCACCTATGCCCTCTGCCGATGAGACTGGGATAAACAAGAACTTAGGGGCTTTTTGAGGAGCCATAATTAACCTTTAATCCAAATAAATTTATTCTGAAGTTTTAGTGTCATACGCCACCAGCTCAAACTTCTCAATCACGGCTTCAACACTGATCAAAGCCATCAAATGTTCACCTTTAGCGCGAGTGCCCCACTTAACTTCGCCACTATGTTGGGATGCTATCGCCTCATCATAGACGCTCGCCACATATTGCTGCGATAAATACGGACCAGTGCGCCCAGGATTTGAATGGGCATATAAACCAACGACTGACGTGCCTTGGGTCACCGCCATATGCGCAGGGCCCGTATCAGGCGCTAACACTAAACTGGCGCGTTTTAGCAGTGCTAAGAGTTGAGTCAAACTGGTTTTGCCCACTAAATTATCGATTTTAGAAGGGCACGCTTGCAAAATTTGCTCTGCTAAATCCTTCTCAAGTTGAGTTGGGCCACCGCACAGCATGACTCTAAATCCTTTCGCAATCGCATAACTCGCGACGGCGGCATAACGCTCGGGCAACCAATTACGTTCAGCCTTACTGGCTGCGGCGCAAATGATAAATACTTTTTCATTGTCTTTAATCTGCGTCTGGGCAAACTCAGTATCCGCAAGTGGCACAGGGATATGCCACTGGGGAGTGAGATCCTTGACGCCAATCGCTTTAGCGAAGCCCATAAAACCATCGAGCACATGGGGCTTGGCCAAGGGCTCAACCCTACGATTCGTCACTAGCCACTGACCTTCTTTGGCACGAGCACGATCGAAACCTATGCGCACTTTTGCCGAGATGGCTAATGAAGCCAAAGTTGCACGTAGCGCAACTTGCATATGCAGCAGCACGTCAAAACGTCGGCCTTTTAATGCCTTACGTAAATTAAAATAGCTACGCCATCCTTGAGATTTATCAAAAATAACAAACTCAATGCCGGGTAAATGCTTCAACAATTGATATTCGAGTTTACCGATCACCCATGTGATTTTGAGCTCGGGGTATTGCCGCTGAATCGCCTGCACCATAGCCACGGCATGACAGACGTCACCGATTGCGGATAAGCGAAGCAAACAAAGGGAATTCATGGTATTGGGATTTAAACTCATTGGGATTGAAGCTAATTAGCTCTTAAGGTTATTTGGCGCAAGCTAAGGATCTTAATGTAGAATGGCCCTAGGTGCCACGCTTAAGTCAACAAATCTCCCATGAATGCTCAGATACAGATCATAAAAACCGCCCAAGGTCACATGGCGCTTTGCCAAGATACACCAACAGATATCGCTCCGGCTTGGTTTGCGGTGGATTTTTGGCGCGCTAAAGATGCTGTCGTCGGCTCATCCAAAGGCCGCTACACCACTTGGTTTGTGGCATTTGAACACAGCCATTGGGTATTGCGGCATTATTGGCGTGGCGGCTTAATGGAGAAATTCAGCAAAGATGCTTACGTTTATACTGGCCTCGAAAATACCCGCGCTATGGGCGAGTTACGCTTATTAAACATTTTGTATCATGAGGATTTTGCTGTACCTAAGCCGATTGCCGCCAACATAGTACGCGATGGATTATTTTACCGCGCCGATATCATTATCGAACGGGTCGAAGGCGCCGAAGATTTAGTCGCTAAACTCAGCAAAGGGATAATAAGCACTGAGCAATGGCAGGCGTTGGGAGCAACTATCGCCCAATTCCACCTGCGCGGTGTATACCACGCCGATCTCAATGCCAAAAATATTCTATTCCAGCCAGCGCAAACTGCACCCATAACGCCAGAGCGCTTTTATCTTATCGATTTCGACCGCGGTGAGTTAAAAACACCGAGCCCGCAATGGCAGCAATCGAATCTAGACAGACTGTTACGCTCTTTCAATAAAGAACAAGGCAAACTGCCAAACCTTGCCTTCACCGCCGATAACTGGTCATCACTGCTGCTGGGCTACCAAGCGGCGATGCAAAGCGCCTGAACCACTAAATAAATTATCTTGTTGAATTAATTGATTAATGATTGCGCGAGAAGAAATTGTCGTTGCAAGGCACCGCGATTTGCCTCAACCACTGCCAATCCTGCGTTTGCCGCCTGCTGGCGCAATTCAGGTTTCGCAAAATAGGCAATCAAATTAGCCGCCAGTTCATCCGCCGAAGCGACAATCCTTAGCCCACCAGCGTCCGCCAACATCTGCGTAATTTGGGCAAAGTCCCAATGGTTCGGCCCCACCATAACAGGTACGCCCATAGCGACTGGCTCCAAGGGATTGTGACCACCGTTAGCGATCAGCGTACCACCGACAAAAGCTTGATCCGCGGCGCCATAAAAGGTCAAAAGTTCACCCATGGTATCGCCCACCAGCACTTGTGTCGTAGCCGTCACGGGAAAATTACCGCTGCGACGAACAGATTCAAAACCTTGGCTGGCAATAACCTCAGCAACGGCAGAAAACTGCTCAGGATGACGCGGTGCAATAATCAGCAAGGCATCGGGCCACTGAGCCAATAATTGCCTATGGGCGATGAGCATGGCGTCAAATTCTCCAGGATGCACGCTGCCAGCAACCCAAATCGGCGATGTTTCACGCCCCCAAGCCTGACGCAACTGCTTGGCATTAGCTAAACGCTCGGGCGTAATACTGAGATCAAACTTCAAGCTACCGCATACTGTCACTCTATCCGGCGATACACCTAACTCGATAAAACGCTGCGCTTCCACTTGAGTTTGCACCGCAATAACATCGAGTCGTTGCAACATAGGCCGATTGAGTGTTGGATGCTTAGCATATTGCGCCGCCGACTTGGCCGACAGGCGTGCATTAGCTAACATCAAACGCACACCGCGTTTGGCAGCAACAGCAACTAAGTTAGGCCACAGCTCAGTTTCCATAATCACGCACCACTTGGGCGAGACTTGGCGCAAGAAACGCCGCACACACCAAGGTAAGTCAAAGGGCAAATAACAATGTTGCACTGAGTCACCAAAGGCTTTGCGCACTTCGGCAGACCCAGTTGGACTGGTTGTGGTAACCGTAATGCTTAGCTCAGGGTGTGATTGCATAATCAAACGGATCAAGGGAATTGCCGCGAGCGTTTCCCCCATAGACACAGAATGGATCAGTAAATCCGTCGATTTTAGTCGGATTAATCCAAAACGCTCCCCCCAACGACCACGGTAATCAGGACTTTTGATAGCACGAAATGCTAAATAGACGATTAGCAAAGGGGATAATAAATATAAGATCGTGGAATAGAGAAAACGATTCATTAAAAACGTGCTTATGAGTTTTGCCTGATGAATGGCGGCAATGTTAGCATATGCACCAAATTAGGGATAATTTACCAGCAGTATGGCGGTCGTTGGTTAACTCTATCTATGATGTGGCGTTCACTAGCAATTTGGATAACTTATGAAAACCCGCGACAAAATAATCTATGCCAGTCTTGAACTGTTCAACGAGCATGGCGAAAGAAACATCACCACCAATCACATTGCCGCTCACTTAAATATGAGTCCCGGGAATCTTTATTATCATTTTCGCAATAAAGAAGACATTATCCGCTGTATTTTCAGCTTATATGAGAATCATCTCGAATCGGGTTTCCAACCCTATGAAGATAAGCAAGTGGATGTGGAACTGTTAATCGGCTACTTCGATGCGATGTTCTATACCCTGTGGCAATTCCGCTTCATGTACGCCAACCTTGCGGATATTCTCGCCCGCGATGAAGAGCTAAAAAAACGTTATTTGCATGCACAGCAACAAGTCTTAACGCGTTCGAGCCACGTGCTGCATAAACTTAAGCAAGATGGCTTTTTGAACTTAGAGAGCGACAAAATCACACCACTGGCGGATACCATTAAGATGATCGTCAGCTTTTGGATTGGTTACCAACTCACGCAATCCAGCACGTCGACCATCACTAAAGCGACGCTCTATGAAGGTGTGTTGAGGGTACTGATGATTTTCAAAGCCTATGCAACACCGACATCGGTCGCAACTTTTACTCGCCTAGAGCAACATTACCACGCGCTAGCGAGTCAAGAATCTCTATAACGTCATCCCAAACACCTATGTTGGGAACTCGCATTCGGAACTAAACTCAAAGCAATTATAGTACTGAGTGCGAACCCGTTTTCGCTCTACAACGCTTAAAAGAATACTCAGTCAAACAGTGGCAAACTTATGTTGCACATTAGTTTTTATAATGTAAAAACCACTTTAGCCCTAAACTAGTTTATCTTGCGAACCTGCATGAAAAAAAGGCTGTAGGCCGATTAGGTTTAGAGTTAGAATGCCGCCACTCCCAAAATCAGAATAAAGTTAACTAAGGAGATATCAGGTGGCCTCTACCTCATTCTACGCACAGATTAATCAACAGCTTGCAGACATCAAAGCCGAAGGCTTATATAAAAGCGAGCGTGTTATTGCCTCACCACAACAGACTGCCATTCAAGTTAATCACCAAGAAGTTGTTAACTTTTGCGCGAATAATTACCTAGGCCTAGCGAATCACCCCGAGCTAATCAAAGCCGCCCAACAGGGTTTAGACAGCCACGGCTTTGGTATGGCATCAGTACGTTTTATTTGCGGTACCCAAGACATACATAAAAAGCTAGAAGCTAGCCTGAGCGAATTCCTCGGCACCGAAGACACCATTCTTTACTCTTCATGTTTTGATGCAAACGCCGGTCTGTTCGAAACCCTATTAGATGCAGAAGACGCGATTATTTCCGATGCGTTAAACCATGCTTCTATCATCGACGGTGTACGTTTATGTAAAGCCAAACGTTTCCGTTATGCCAACAACGACATGGCCGATTTAGAAACTCAGCTGATCGCCGCTAAAGAAGCTGGCGCCCGTAACATCTTGATTGCCACCGACGGCGTATTTTCGATGGACGGCGTGATTGCTAACCTTAAAGGCGTATGTGATTTAGCCGATAAATACGGCGCACTGGTGATGGTCGATGACTCTCACGCGGTAGGCTTTATTGGCGCGAACGGTCGTGGTACCCACGAATATTGCAATGTGATGGACAGAGTCGACATCATCACAGGCACCTTAGGTAAAGCCTTAGGCGGCGCATCGGGCGGTTTCACTTCGGGTAAAAAAGCAGTCATCGACTGGTTACGCCAGCGTTCACGTCCTTACCTGTTCTCTAACTCATTAGCGCCGTCAATTGTGACTGCGTCTATCCATGTGTTAGAAATGCTCAAATCAGGCCAAGCACTGCGCGAAGCCGTATGGGAAAACAGCCGTTATTTCCGTGAGCAAATGTCAGCAGCTGGCTTTACCTTAGGCGGCGCCGACCACGCGATTATCCCTGTGATGATTGGTGATGCTAAACTGGCGGGCGACTTTGCTAACCGCTTATTAGCAGAACATATTTATGTTATTGGCTTCTCGTTCCCTGTGGTTCCTAAGGGACAAGCTCGTATCCGTACGCAAATGTCAGCGGCACATACCCGTGAGCAACTCGACAAAGCGATCACCGCCTTTACCCGTATTGCCAAAGAAATGGGCATTATTTAGGACTTAAGACAATGAAAGCACTAAGCAAGTTAAAAGCCGAAAAAGGTATTTGGTTAGTCGATGCGCCTAAGCCAGTAATGGGCCACAACGATCTGCTGATCAAAATTAAAAAAACGGCGATTTGTGGCACCGACATGCACATCTACAACTGGGACGAATGGTCGCAAAAAACCATTCCCGTTCCTATGGTTGTTGGCCATGAATATGTAGGTGAAGTGGTTGATATCGGGCAAGAAGTTCGTGGTTTTAAGATTGGCGACCGCGTATCTGGCGAAGGTCATATTACCTGTGGCCACTGCCGTAACTGCCGCGCTGGCCGCACCCATTTATGCCGCAACACCTCTGGTGTCGGTGTAAACCGTGAAGGTTCATTTGCAGAATACTTAGTCATCCCCGCCTTTAACGCCTTTAAAATCCCTGATGACATCAGCGATGATTTAGCGTCAATCTTCGACCCGTTTGGTAACGCTGTGCACACAGCATTATCCTTCGATTTAGTCGGTGAAGACGTGTTGATCACAGGTGCTGGTCCAATCGGCATCATGGCTGCGGCAGTATGTCGTCACGTAGGTGCGCGCCATGTAGTGATCACTGACGTTAACGAATATCGCTTAGAGCTGGCCCGTAAAATGGGTGCCACTCGCGCAGTCAACGTATCTAAAGAAAGCCTGAAAGACGTGATGAAAGAACTGGGCATGACCGAAGGTTTCGACGTCGGTTTAGAAATGTCTGGCGTACCATCAGCCTTCCACGCCATGTTAGATACCATGAACCACGGCGGCAAAGTCGCTATGCTGGGTATTCCTGGTGGCGAAATGGCGATTGATTGGAGCAAAGTGATCTTCAAAGGTTTGGTCATTAAAGGCATCTACGGCCGCGAAATGTTCGAAACTTGGTACAAGATGGCGAGCCTTATCCAATCGGGCTTAGATATTTCGCCTATCATCACTCACCACTTCAAGATTGATGATTTCCAACAAGGTTTCGACGCTATGGGCTCGGGCCAATCGGGTAAAGTGATCCTCAGCTGGGATTAATCCTGCCGAGCATTACTTAGATAGGGGCTGTACACTCGCAGCCCCTTGTTGCACACTTATCCCATCTTGATTTCCATCTCTTAGCTTTGTCAGGTTTTATTATGTCTTCCTTTAAACACTTAAGCGTTAATCAATTGCTGCAAATGACCGAAGCACAGCCAGTGCAAATCGTCGATATCCGCGATGGCAATAGCTTCACCAACGGCCATATTGCAGGTGCAACTAACCTGAATAACGAAAACCTCGCGCAATTTATTAGCCAAGCCGATATGGACAGCCCACTGGTAGTGGTTTGTTACCACGGTATGAGCAGCCAAAATGCGGCGCAGTATTTATGCGAGCAAGGATTTGATGACGTTTACAGTCTAGACGGCGGCTATAGCGCCTGGCATGAGGCAAATGCATGATAGAAATTGGCCGACTCCCCAACAGTAGAGCCGCGCAGGCATTTGTCGATTACCTCAAAGGTGAGCACATTGACTGCCAAATTGAGCCGCTGGAGCAAGGTGTCGCCATTCTCGTCATCCATGACAAAGATCTGGAACAAGCGCGCAAAGAGTTTGCCCATTTCATGACTCATCCCTACGACAGTAAATATCTGCAAGCCTCGTGGGAACACGGCGATACCCAAACTAAGATAGATTACGGCGCCCCTTCGCTACAGTTGTTTACCCAATTCATTACCGGCGCAGGCCCAGTCACGTTGATCGTTTTTGCGGTTTGCGTACTCATTTTTGCGGCGATGAACTTAGGGTTCGCCAACCAAACCTACGCAGCACTGTCCTATTTTGGCGCGGTACCAAATTCAGAGTTCAGCCAGTTCTGGCGTGTTTTTACCCCGAGCCTGCTGCATTTTTCAGCCATGCACGTCATTTTTAACTTACTCTGGTGGTGGTATTTAGGCGGAAAAATCGAAACCCGTATCGGCACAGCACCATTGCTAATCTTGCTGTTTGTGGCGGGAACACTGCCAAACGTCATCCAATATTATGTCGGTGGACCTAACTTCGGCGGGCTATCTGGCGTTGTGTATGCCGTGGTGGGTTACACTTGGGTCATGGGGATACGTAAACCTGCTGCTGGAATAGACTTTCCACCATCATATATGGCCTTTATGATGATTTGGTTAGCATTGGGATTCACGGATATTCTAGGGGTTGCCGTTGCGAACGGTGCCCATATTGGTGGCTTACTCATAGGGTTAGCCCAAGGTTTATTCGATAGCCGCAAGTCCTCAAGCTCAATCTAATTCCGTTATACCAAGATAAATCCTGAAGAACGCATAGGGATTTATCTTGGTTCAATGACGCGCTCTTACACTTCTACAAACCGCTCAAACTAACGTGCGTCAGTCATCTCCAGTACCTTAGCAACCAGCTTCTCGATACCTGAATGCGCTTCAGCAATACTTCCAGCCAACATATAAGCGGGAGTGCTGACTATTCGATTCGCTTCATCTACGACGATCTCATGCACAGTGGCGACTTGATGCTCTCCGCCCATCAAATTGAACGCCGCAACAGTATCGCTATCATTACCGATAGTGCCTTTTACGCCATGGGGATATAAACGCGGGATCATCATAGGTGCGATACAGATAAAGCCAACGGGCTTTTTCGCCAGAATGAACTCATTGATAAAATCTGTGACCAGCGGATCGACTTCACACTCGCTGCCGTTCGTCGCAAAATTACACAGATTTTTCGCCGCCCCAAAACCACCGGGAATGATCAAGGCATCAAATTCGGCGATAGCTAATTCTGTGGTCGATTTGACTTCGCCACGGGCAATGCGCGCCGACTCCACCAGCACATTACGACTTGCTGTCGCATCGACCTCACCAGTGAGATGATCTACCACATGCATCTGTTTGATATCAGGTGCAAAACATTGGTAGTGAGCCCCCGCTTTGGATAAGCATAAAAGCGTTAAAACCGATTCATGGATCTCTGTTCCATCGAAAACACCGCATCCACTCAGTAACACTGCGACTTTTTTCATTAAAAATATCCTTCTTATGTCATTAAGTTTTAACAAACTACAAACAAACTAGTTGATCTGATTAAAAATCGTGCTAACTTAATTCGTCGAATCTGACGGGTGCCGAAAATTAAGCCAATCCTTAGATGTATTTTACGGAGTCAATAAAAAATCCACAAATTGGGAAGATTTTTTAAGAAACAGTATTGAACTCACACAAATCTTTTATAAATATAAAAAACAACAACTTAAAAATATCGCACTAAGCCGTAATCATCGCCATTATTCTCAGTTGACTTTTTCACTCACAGACTTATCCACAGGCTGGGAGTCATTTTGCCGTGGCTGAAATAGCGCTTATGTGGCATGCTTAGCGCCATCTAAGTCATCGATAAACGAAAAATACTTATGCCAACCGTCGCTAAAAACCCACTTGTGCTTGTGGATGGATCTTCCTATTTATATCGCGCTTATTATGCGCCTCCTCACCTGACAAACTCAAAGGGCGAAGCAACCGGTGCCGTTTATGGCGTAGTGAATATGTTACGCAGCTTGCTGACTCGCTATCAGCCAAGCCATATCGCAGTAGTGTTCGATGCCAAGGGAAAAACCTTCCGCAATGACATGTACAGCGAATACAAAGCACAGCGCCCACCTATGCCTGATGATCTACGTTCGCAAATAGAACCCTTGCATCGCATTATTCGCGCACTGGGTTTACCACTGATTTCAATTTCCGGCGTCGAAGCCGATGACGTGATCGGTACTATTGCCCGCCAAGCCAGTTTAGAAAACCGTGCAGTGCTTATCAGCACTGGCGATAAAGACATGGCGCAGTTAGTCGATGAGAACGTCACGCTCATCAACACCATGACAGACACCATAATGGGCCCAGAAGAAGTCGCGATTAAATTTGGTGTTGGTCCAGACCGTATCATAGATTTGCTCGCGCTGATGGGCGACAAGGCCGACAACATTCCCGGCTTACCCGGCGTTGGTGAGAAAACAGCGCTCGCTATGCTCACTGGAGCCGGCAGCGTGAGTAACTTATTAGCTGAACCCGAAAAAGTCGCCGAGCTCGGCTTTAGAGGTTCTAAAACCATGGCGGCGAAGATCATTGAAAATGCCGACATGCTCAAGCTTTCTTACGAACTCGCCACCATCAAAACCGATGTCGAACTTGAGCAAGACTGGCACGAACTCACCATCAAGCCTGCGGACAAAGATGAACTGATCAAATGCTACGGCGAGATGGAGTTTAAGCGTTGGTTAGCCGAAGTCTTAGATAATAAAATCACTGCAAATACCCCAATTGATGCGGCAGCCGAGACACAGGAAGACTCGACTCCAGTCGAAGCGATAGAAACACAGTACGACTGCATTCTCACGGAAGCCGAATTAGACGCTTGGATTACTAAGCTTAAACAAGCCGACTTGATGGCGGTAGATACCGAGACCACCAGCTTAGATTACATGGTAGCGGAATTAGTCGGGATCTCCTTCGCCGTTGAGGCAGGAAAAGCCGCTTATCTGCCTTTGACCCATGATTACGTTGGCGCGCCGACTCAAATCAATAAATCCGTCGCGCTAGAAAAACTACGCCCGTTGCTTGAAGATCCGAAACTGAAGAAAGTCGGTCAAAATCTTAAGTACGACATCAGTATCTTAGCCAATGCAGGGATCAAACTGCAGGGCGTCGCTTTCGACACTATGCTCGAATCCTATGTCTTCAACTCAGTGGCTTCGCGCCATGATATGGATGGCTTAGCGCTCAAATACTTAGGCCATAAAAATATCAGTTTTGAAGAAATTGCTGGCAAAGGTGCAAAACAGCTGACCTTCAACCAAATTCCACTGGAAACGGCTGCGCCTTATGCGGCCGAAGATGCCGACATCACCCTGCGTTTACACCAACATTTGTGGCCAAGACTCGAGAAAGAAGCCGAACTTGCCGCTATGTTTACCGAAGTCGAATTGCCGCTGATCCAAGTATTGTCAGATATTGAACGCCAAGGGGTATTAATCGACAGCATGTTACTCGGCCAGCAAAGCGACGAGCTGGCGCGTAAAATCGATACCTTAGAAGAAAAAGCCTACGACATTGCCGGTGAGAAATTTAACCTTGGTTCGCCTAAGCAACTGCAAGTACTGTTTTTTGAAAAGCTAGGTTACCCGATCACCAAAAAGACCCCTAAGGGCGCACCATCAACCGCGGAAGAAGTGCTAGTTGAATTGGCATTAGATTTCCCTCTACCAAAGGTGATCCTCGAACATCGTAGCCTATCTAAATTAAAGAGCACTTATACAGATAAACTGCCACTGATGGTCAACGCTAAAACGGGTCGTGTGCACACTAGCTACCATCAAGCTAATGCTGCAACAGGTCGCTTATCATCGAGCGAGCCTAACCTGCAAAATATTCCTATCCGCACCGAGGAAGGCCGTCGCATACGCCAAGCCTTCATCGCACCAGATGGTCGTAAAATTTTGGCCGCCGACTACTCGCAAATCGAACTGCGGATCATGGCGCACTTATCCCAAGATGCAGGCTTACTCAAAGCTTTCGCCGAGGGTAAAGACATTCATAGAGCGACGGCTGCCGAAGTGTTTGGTACTGACTTTGAGGACGTGACCACAGAACAGCGTCGCCGCGCCAAAGCGGTTAACTTCGGCTTAATTTACGGCATGTCAGCCTTTGGTTTAGCGCGCCAGCTCGATATCCCGCGCCACGAAGCACAAACCTATATCGACACTTATTTTGCCCGTTATCCTGGCGTATTACGTTATATGGAAGAAACGCGTGCGGGAGCTGCCGACTTAGGTTATGTATCGACTCTGTTTGGTCGTCGCCTCTATTTACCTGAAATCCGTGATCGTAATGCGATGCGCCGCCAAGGTGCCGAACGTGCTGCGATTAATGCCCCAATGCAAGGCACGGCTGCCGACATCATCAAAAAGGCCATGATCAATATCGCCCAGTGGATAAAGACAGAAACCCAAGGCGAAATCACTATGATCATGCAGGTTCACGATGAATTGGTGTTTGAAGTCGATGCGGATAAAGCAGAAGCGCTTAAAAAGACAATCTGCACTTTAATGGCACAAGCCGCCGATCTCGATGTTGAACTACTTGCCGAAGCGGGCATTGGTAATAACTGGGATGAAGCTCACTAACCTTAGTGACATCAAAACCAGCACTATCAATATGATTTAAAGTAAATAAAGCTAACCTGAATTCAATATTTTGAACTCAGGTTAGCTCTCTCCCGTCTTAATCATCTCTAAGCACACCAATACTGAGTCCCTTTCATCACTGTGCGCAAATTATCTTTTCACAATAGAAATCAAACCATTAAGTTAAGAAAAACTGCATCGGCAGCACAATGTATGACTCTCAACGAAGCAATCTCGACTCCGCACGTATTAGACCATCAAGTTCGGCGCGACTTAACTGGCGACATAATGTATGACTCACAGCCAAACAATCTGCATTCCGAACACGCTAGTTCGTTAAGCGCTGCGCAACTTAACAGACGACCCAAACCATGACTCGCAACCAAACATTCCTTACCCCACAAATACTAGAGCATTAAGTACGATGCAACTTCATCGGCAGCAATATGCATAACTCACTACCACACAATCTTTACCTGATACATTTAGCAGTAGAGCTCATCGATACACTGCCGCAGCAAATGGAGACTCAAGGGTGTGATTACACGAATCGAAACGGCGTTAAAGCAAGCTATATATGCTAAAAAGTGTCATAACGGTTGTTCTCTCACGCGTACATTAAAACATTAAGTCAGATTTAGAGTAAAAACATTAAATCTCAAATATTGATCTCTTTTGTATATAAATTTCGGATTACCCAGCTAAATCAGCCGGCTAAGCATTTTTAATGAAATTTTAAGATCAATTTAAGATGCTTTTTCACTCACAACCTGAGATCAAGCGCACATAATTACCTCTTTTTTGAAAAAACTGTTTTCCATTTAAAGATAAATGGAGTAATATTCTCTGCGTAGGGTACAGAGGTTAAGATGTTCTATCTTTCAGACCTTTATTTCACTTATAGTGATGAGCCAAATTCTGGCGCCTCAGCAACTTGTTTGCTGAGGCTTTTTTTTGCTCTTTTTTCAGACTTTAGGTAAATTTTAGAGTATTTACTTTAATAAAAAGTAAATTGGCTGTATGCTAGTTTCATTGAGAACCATTGAAGCTAATTTGGTGGTGCTTGAGTCTTGTTGAATTTAGCTTCTCCCCAAAAGAGCTAATATTTTTGGCCGGTGACACTGTCATCGGCTATTTTTTTGCCTGAAATTGACGAAAAGTTAATAGGGATAAAAGCTTAACAAGAGGGAAAGATAAGGAAAAATTACAGGAAAAACAGAGGGGCGGCATACACAGTCAAACTCGACCATGTATGCAAAAACAGGCAATATTATTCGGCGTTGTTCGCCGCATCTAACTCATCAGTCAACCATTGCGGATGACACCATTCATTTAAAATAGCCAACACTTTAGGCTTACCGGTTCCTTTAAGCGATGAGAAAGGCTCAACTTGTACCCAGTCACCAAACTCACTCAACGCCAGACGCACTTCATTTACGGTTTTCATCTTAGCGCTTTGAGCTAATTTGTCTGACTTCGTCAGCAAAGCTAACACAGGGATTTCACTGGCAACCGCCCACTCGATCATCTGCATATCGAGATCTTTTAGTGGATGACGTATATCCATCAGGACAACCACGCCACTTAAACAAGCGCGTTTTTGCAAATACTCACCTAATGCCTGCTGCCATTTATTTTTCAACGCAAGCGGGACTTGTGCAAAACCATAGCCAGGTAAGTCAATTAAACGACGCTGAGCATCTAACTCAAATACGTTAATTAATTGAGTTCGGCCAGGGGTTTTACTGGTTCTTGCTAAACTTTTTTGCTCAGTTAATGCATTGAGTGCACTAGACTTTCCAGCATTAGAGCGGCCAGCAAATGCAATCTCAACTCCAACATCGCCGGGCAGATATTGATCCAAATGTGCAATGTCAGGTGCACTGATTAAAAACTTTGCCCTACGAAAATCTATACGAGATTCAGTCACTATTTACTCCGAAATTTTTCTACGCAATACCATAATTTATGAAGAATTACTTACTTTTCCACGTTTTCGTGTAAAATATTACTCCGATCACATTAATCATATTTTACCACGCTTGCGGGTCACCCTAGTAAGCTCAGGATAATAATCTTAACCAGAAGTTGGAACGCCATGAAAAAGCTAGCTCTTGCGCTGTCTGTTGTAATTGCCGCCATATCTTCACCTGCGATTGCTGAAGGTAATGCTGAAGCGGGAAAAACGAAAATCATTGTCTGTTCAGCCTGCCATGGTATGGACGGTAACAGTATGATCGATATGTACCCTAAACTTGCGGGCCAACACGCCACTTACCTCCAAAAGCAACTACATGATTTCCGTAGTGCTGCGCAAACTGGCGGTAAAGACGGTCGTATGGATCCTATCATGAGTGGCATGGCAATGCCTCTAAGCGATCAGGATATTCTCGACATTACTGCATATTTTTCTAGCCAAGCAATCCAAGTGGCTGAAGCGAAAGATGTCCCTGAGTTAGGCGCCAAACTTTACAAAGGTGGCGATGTTTCACGTGGTATTACCGCTTGTATGGCATGTCATGGTCCAGATGGTAAAGGCGCTGAACTTGCAGGCTTCCCAACATTAGCAGGCCAACACGCCAACTACATCAAGATCCAACTGACAAAATTCCGTGAAGCGGGTCGTCATAATGACCTGAACGGCATGATGCAAGATGTGGCTAAAAAGCTAAGCGATAGCGATATCGACGCACTATCTAAGTATCTTTCTAGCCTGAAGTAATCTTAGTCAGTTAAGAAAGGGGTGTATTATCACCCTTTTTTCACACCACCAAGTTGACGTGAACGTAAACTGCATAAGATTCATGCTTGACATAGATCACAGATTTCGGTTTAATAAGCCCCGTACCGAGATAAACCCATCTGTTTGTACAAAAAGATTAATAATAACTTACAGGTTTCGGTATAATTAACATTCAAGATATAAGAATAAAGACACTCAATAACAATAATATACTTAAGACCACTCTCTAATAATAACAAGAGTCGTGATTTCCACTTGAAATCCAGGTCAGCACAATTTTGTAAGGGATGGCCGATAACGCCAATTTGCTTCTAGCAAAACGCCTTACACTCAGGGTAACTTGCCCCATCAGGACACAGTTTACATGATGTAAACTGTCGCAAAGGAAGCGATAAGCTTAGGATGCACTGGCTGGATGCTTGTTATCACTGGAAGGTACTTAAGTAACACGGATGGTTAACTAAACGTCAATGATGACGATGCTATACAATGATGTGTCGCGAGACCATCTACGGAAACTGTGGTCAGGATGGCGACAGAAAAAAATAAAGTGTCTGGAAGACCGTTAACAAAAATAATGCAGGGAAAGCAGTAAAAAAAGAAGGATACCGACCGGGAAAGTCGCATAGCAAGTATGGATACTTGGAATCAGGATAAGGTGCTAAAGCACCCTTTGTAAGGCGGCAGTTTAACTGCCGCCTTTTTTCTTTTGTAACACACCCTAGTGTCTAAAATGTGCACTCGACCAATATAATTGGTACAATCAAAGCCTTAATAACCACTTCAGCAGACTCAATGCCCAGATGCCCTCTTTGTCATAACAGTCAGACACAACTCCTTCATCAAGATAAAAAGCGGAGTTTTTATGTTTGCAAGACATGTGAGTTAACCTTTGCGGATGCCAATAGCCATTTACCACCCGCGGCAGAGAAACAAAGATACGGTCGTTCACGCATAGCGTTGAAGCAAAAGCAGCTATCGCAATTTATTTTGCCGCTGTTAGCGCAATTAGAGCAGCAACAAGCTGGCAGCTTATTAGGATTAAATTTTGGTCGCATACTCGATGATGAGAGTTTGGCGACCATAGAAAATGCGGGCCACAAGTTAAATCAATATGATCCCTTTTTTGCCCCGAATCATGATGTGTTAAAGCAAGAATATGATTTTATCTGCTGTTATCGCGTTTTTGAGCATTTTCAATACCCAATAAAAGAGTGGGCCTTACTCTCTCGACTACTGCATCCTGGTGGTTGGCTAGCGATAAGCACACCGTTACTGACTGAATTAGATGGTTTTGCTAAGTGGCATTACAAGAACAACCTCACCCATGTGAGCTTTTACCAGCGACAAACCTTCGAGTACCTAGCAAACAATAGCGATTTTGAACTATTATTTGCCGCAAAGGATCTCGTTTTGATGCAAAAAACATCATAATCTGGTATAACACTCGGCCTAATTTCGCACCTTGTAGACAAGCTCAACCTTAGTCTGCAGGGCCATACGTTGTAAACAATTGAGAAGACCATGTCTCGTAGCAAGAAAACACGCAAGGGCGGCGAGAACAGCCCTAAGTTACAGCCAAGAGTGAAGAAGCAAGATCGCGCTGTAGCGACTGGCAAACGTAAAGATTCTGGCAATAAATCAGGCAGTCGTCATAACGAAAGCTTAATTTTAGCGCAAGCGCCGCAACAGCAGGCCGCTAAGAAAAAAGACCCGCGTCATGGCAGCAAAAAGCCTATTGCTTTAGCGATTCCTGCGGCAGTAGTAACAGACAAAGCCGCTCAGCCAAAAGTGAAACAAGCTAAGCTGACTGACGAGCAAAAACTGCTGAAATTGGAAGAAGATCCAAAATTAAATCAGCTATTAGATATGCTGGAAGAAGGCCGCGACCTCAACGATGATGACCAAAAATGGTTAGATCAACAGCTGAATAAGATTGAAGCCCTGATGGTTAAACTGGGCATTAGCGATGATATGGAGGATGATGATGCACCTTCATCACCAGCTAAGTCTTTGTCTGACGATGAGTTGTTCGACAAGTTCGAATCAGGCGCCGACTTACTGAAAGATTATCAAGACAAGTTCTAAACCTCTCAGTGCTAAGGCATAGGGAACTCAGTTTTTTAGCTGTGCTCCTTATGCCATTCATATAAGGAGCCTCTGTGTCTACGGCTATCATTATTCTCGGTTTTATCATCATAGTAGCGCTTAGTAGCTACGCCACCTTCTTAATCCTAAAACTCAAGCAGCAAAAAAAGCGTCAGCAGGCCGAACAAGCCGAGCGTGAAGTCACGGCGAATGCAAAACGCGCCCAAGTTTTAGATGATATCCGCTATATCGCCACTGCCATGATTGAAGACCGCTGTGAGATCTCTGAAGGTGTGGTCAGAATTGGGCGATTATTTGAAATCCTGTCATTGAGTGAGCGCGTGGCTCCCGATTACCCTTCATTATTCAAACACTTTGAGCTAATTAAAGATCATCCCATTATGGATGCTCGCCAAGCCTTGCCTAAGCAAGAAAGGATGAAGCTAGACTTGATCAGAATGAAGTCCGAAGCGGCATTAGAGCAAGGCATCAGTGATGATGCGAAAAAACTGGCGGATTACCAAGCCAAAGCGATGCATTAAACTCGCTCATTGTTATACCTCAAGACCACTTATGTTGTGGTTTTGAGGTCATCTCGATAAAACCCACTCCAATCTTACTCTGCTGTCTCCCGTGAGCCTGCGCACAAAACCACCATATATCGACAGACAAGCGTACTTTTTTGATAGATATTGCGTAACTTCTAAAAAGACAGACGTCATTTTTACAACCTAGATCAAGGTTATTTACTTAAGAACCTTGCATACTTCGCTTGTTGCTAATTTACCCACGGAGGACACGCCTTGAAGCAGCCCACTCAGATTAGCTGGGATCAGTCGATGATCGAAAAGTATAACTACAGCGGTCCCCGTTATACCTCTTACCCAACGGCATTGGAGTTCGATGACACATTCACCGAACAAAACCTGCTAACGGCCATTGAAAATAGTAAAAGCGATAAACTGTCACTGTATATTCATATCCCGTTCTGCGCCAAGCTTTGTTATTACTGCGGCTGTAATAAAGTTATCACCCGCCACCAACACAAAGCCGATCAGTACATTGAATATTTAAGCCAAGAAATTATCAAACGTGCGCCCCTGTTTAAACATTACAGCGTAACCCAAATGCATTGGGGCGGCGGTACACCCACTTTCTTAAATCCTGAGCAAATTCTTAAGCTGACGTCATTGATTAAAGCTAACTTTAACTTTGCAGAAGAAGGTGAGTTCTCGATTGAAGTCGATCCTCGCGAGATAGAACTGTCAATGCTCGACACATTGAAAGAAGCGGGCTTCAACCGGATCTCCATTGGTGTACAAGATTTCAATAAAGAAGTGCAAATTGCCGTTAATCGCGAACAAGACGAGCAATTTATCTTCGACTTGATGGCCAAAGCGAAAGCCATGGGTTTTGTGTCGACCAACATAGATTTAATCTATGGTTTGCCACACCAAACGCCAGAAACCTTTGCCGTCACTATGCAGCGCGTTTTAGATTTATCGCCTGACCGTCTGTCGGTATTTAACTATGCTCACTTACCTGCGCGCTTTGCCGCTCAACGTAAGATCAAAGACGAGCATTTACCTTCGCCAAAACAAAAACTCGAAATGCTGCACCAAACTATCGAGACCTTAACTGGCGCGGGCTACCAATATATCGGTATGGACCACTTTGCTAAACCCGATGACGAGTTAGCCAAGTTACAGCGTGAAGGCAGACTGCACCGCAACTTCCAAGGTTATACCACCCAAGAAGAATGTGATTTGTTAGGTCTTGGCGTGTCGTCCATCAGTCAGATTGGCGACTGCTATGCACAAAACCAGAAAGATATCCGCCCTTACTATGAAGCCATAGATAAGGAAGGCCATGCTTTGTGGAAAGGTTGCAGCCTGAACCGTGACGATGAAATCCGCCGCGTAGTGATTAAACAGCTGATTTGCCACTTCGAATTAGATATGGCGAAAATTGATGAGAAACTGGGGATTAACTTCGAAACCTATTTCTCGGAAGATCTTAAGTTAATGCAGACATTTATCGATGACAAGCTAGTTGAAATCGTCGACAGACAGATCACTATCAGCCCTACTGGCCGTTTATTGATCCGCAATATCTGTATGTGCTTCGACCTTTACTATCGTCAAAAAGCGCGTCAGCAACAATTCTCACGCGTGATCTAAAGCGCCTATCGCTGCACTCGCGAACGCTCACAAAAAATCCGACTCTAAGTCGGATTTTTTATTTATAGCTATTTTTAGTAATAACTAAGAGCTTATGCCTTAGTTGCATACAGTGCTTTGCGCTCACTGTCTGATAAAAATGCCATTTCAACGCCGTTACGTTGCACCTGGGCTAGCTCAGCATCGGTTAATTTGAGTTCGGCTTTAGCGATACGATACTCATGATTAATATCGATAGCGCTCACACCGGGATCATCGGTATTTAAGTTGATCAATACGCCTGCATCCATAAAAGTTCTAAAAGGATGGTCAGCGTAAGAAGCGACTGTAGAAGTATGCAAGTTACTGGTTGGGCAAGATTCGATACCAATACTGTGCTTAGCAAGATATTCCATCAGCTTAGGATCGTGAATCGCGTTCACCCCGTGACCAATTCGCGTCGCGCCAAGTTCTTGAATCGCTTGCCACATACTTTGTGAACCAGCAGCTTCACCGGCGTGAGCGGTAATCGCCAGACCAGCATCACGAACACGTTTAAAGTGATCGTTAAATAACTCGCCAGGGAAGCCCATTTCATCTCCAGCTAAGTCCATAGCCACGAGATGTTGTTTATGGGCGAGTAAGCCTTCAAGTTCTTGAGTACAAGCCGCTTGACCAAATGAACGTGACATAATGCCAATCAAATTGATCTTCACGTTATAGTCTTTTAAGCCCGCTTTAACGCCGTCAACTACCGCCTCAACTACGCCTTCAATCGGTAACTTATGGTTCATCGCCATATAGTAAGGACTAAAACGTAACTCAGCGTAATCTAAGCCAGACAACGCCGCATCGGCAACGTTTTCATAGGCAACGCGTTTAACCGCATCTAAATCAGCGAGTACGCCAACCATCCAATCGAGCTTCTTTAAGAAGGCGACTAAGCTAGTTTCTTTCCCCTGAATTTGCACAAAAGGTGCGAGAGTCTCTAAAGAATCGGCAGGTAGCGCAATGCCGTGTTGGTGTCCTAGTTCCCAAATGGTGTTTACTCGCACATTACCGTCTAGGTGACGATGCAGATCCACTAATGGAATGGATGTATCAATCATATTTAACCCCTATTTGAACTACCCTGCCAATGCTTTTGTTATTTGGTCGCGGGCGGACACTAAGTTTAACACGCATTTTCAGGGGCATTTATGCGCCAAACGCATTTAAATTCACATTCAGTCACAATTCTGCTTAATATCCATACAAGGAACTGCCGTATTCATCAGGCATAATGACTTCAATAACAACGAAAATATCAGAGATCGACTATGCATAAACTCTTAACCCCCAGTTTATTGATATGCGCATTAGGCGCCTGTAGTGCCACTCAAACCACAAAAAATATTCAAACCCCATCGGCACAGACAATATCAGCAGCACAATCGCAAGTTGAGCCCATAGCTCCCGCGCTGCAGGCGATTATCGACCAAAGCTGGCAATTACAGCTCAGCGCGAGTCCTGAAATGGCTTACAGCATGGGCGATGCCAGTGCCGCAGGAAAGCTATCGGATCTATCGCCAGCTGCGCTCGCTAAGCTCAATCAAGGTCAAATCGCAGTATTAGCGCAGCTCAAAGCACTCGACCGCAGCAGTTTGAGTAAAGAAGATAAGATTAACGCTCAAATACTGGAAGATCAGATCCAAAACGATGTCGACCTATATCGCTTTAAAGATTATTACTTGCCCATTACCGCGGAAAGCGGCTTCCACGCTTATATCACCTCAATCGCACAGGGAAGATTCAACACCCTTGAGGATTACCGCAACTATATTGCCAAACTCAATGCACTCCCGACCTATTTCGCCCAGCAAACTCACTGGCTGAAACAAGGATTAGCCGAGGGAATAACGCCGCCTAAAGTGACACTCAATGGCTTTGAAGACAGTATCAGTGCTTATATCGTCCCTATGGAAAAGAGCGGTTATTTCAAACCTTTTACGCAATACCCCAGCTATTTCACTGAAGCACAAAAAACTCAGCTGACCCAAGAAGGTCGCGCCTTAGTCGAGCAAAAAGTCCTACCGCTATATCAAAACTTCTATGATTTTATGACCAAAGAGTACATTCCCAATGCACGGGAAAATATCGCGGCCAGCAGCTTACCTAACGGTGCTGAGTTTTATGAGAATCGGGTACGTTACTATACGACCTTGAATATGACGTCGGCAGAAGTGCATGAACTGGGCTTAAAAGAAGTAAAGCGTATCCGCCAAGAGATGGAGCAAATCATCAAGTCCGTTGGCTTTAAAGGCAGCTTTGCCGACTTCTTACATTTCCTGCGGACCGATCCCCAGTTCTACACCACAAGTGCCGATCAGTTACTCAAAGAAGCGGCATTTATTGCCAAAAAAGCCGATGCCATGCTGCCTAAGTACTTCGGCAAACTTCCCCGTAAACCCTACGGCATAGCGCCAGTGCCCGCCGAAATTGCGCCGAAATACACCACAGGACGATATTCAGGATCGAACAGCGATGACGAACCCGGTTACTACTGGGTCAACACTTATGCATTGGACAAGCGCCCACTCTACGAGTTAGAAGCTTTAACTTTGCACGAAGCCGTACCCGGTCATCATCTGCAAATTTCACTCAACTCTGAGCTAACGTCACTCCCTGACTTCCGTCGTTATGGCTATATCTCTGCCTTCGGTGAAGGCTGGGGTCTGTATTGCGAATACTTAGGTTTGGAGGCTGGCTTCTACCAAGATCCCTACAGTAACTTTGGCCGCTTAACCTATGAAATGTGGCGGGCGGCGCGTTTAGTCGTAGACACAGGCATGCATGCCCAAGGATGGAGTCGTCAACAAGCCATCGATTTTATGGCCAGCAATACCGCGCTATCACTGCACAATGTCACGACCGAAATTGACCGTTATATTTCGTGGCCAGGACAAGCCTTGTCCTACAAGATTGGCGAGTTAACGATCAAGCGGTTACGTGCAAGAGCAGAACAAGAACTCGGCGACAAGTTTGATATTCGCGCCTTCCACGACGCTGTGCTAGAAAATGGCTCAGTACCTATGTCGATCCTCGAACAGCAAATCAATGATTTTATTGAAGCTAAAAAGGCGACACGCTAAGTTAATCACAACCATGGGAGTCGGTATTTTCAGACTCCCATGGTTGTCTGTTACACTCTAGCAAACCATTCAAGCCAAATGATTTGCGACTGAGTATGAGCCAAGCCAAAGCGACATTTTCGACTGAACACGATTTAAATACCTCAGAGCAGCAAGCCTTCTGGCAAAGTGTTGTTCAAGACACGCTGATCACAGCTGATGGCATCACGCTGGCCTATATGATGGTCAAACATCCCCAAGCACATACCGCAATCGTTCTCAGTAGTGGCCGAGTTGAATCCTATTTAAAGTACCAAGAATTGGTCTTCGACTTGTACCAACAGGGTTACTCAGTTTATGCCATCGATCACCGTGGCCAAGGATTGTCGGATCGTATGACAATCAACCCGCACATGGGGCACGTGCGAAGATTCAATGATTATATCGATGATTTTACACTGTTTATGCAAAAGAAAGTGTTACCACAAAACGACAAACAGCTCATGCTACTTGGCCATTCAATGGGTGGCGCGATTGGCACTTTGTATCTCAAACAGCATCCCGATATTTTTACCGCCGCGGCATTTTCAGCGCCCATGTATGGCATCAAATTACCTATGCCAAAAGCATTCGTGCGCTGGTTAGCTAGTAAGCTCGATACCACTCTCAATGGCGGCGAACCTAACTATGTGCTTGGAGGACAGAACTATAAACCAGTTCCCTTCAAAGGAAATGAGCTAACCCATTGCCAAAGTAGATACCAAGCCTATCGAGACTTGTATGACGCGGCCCCTAAGTTACAACTCGGTTCCCCAACTAACCGTTGGTTGACAGAATCTTTAGATGCAGCAGACACTTGCGTACTGGCAACGACGCAAATTCGCACGCCTATCCTGATACTGCAAGCGAGTGAAGATAAGATTGTTGATAATGCGGCCCAGAATCTTGCGGTGAGCACTCATTGTCAATTGAAGGTGATAGCAGGGGCTGCCCATGAGATTTTTATGGAAAAAGACGCCTATCGAAACCAAGCCTTAAATTATGCCCTCGACTTCTTTAAACGCTTCGCAATAAAGGACGAGGACAAACAAGCTGGATAAAGTCCGCTTGGTTTAGCGCTCGGCTGAATAAATAGCCCTGATAACCATCACAGCCAAATTCAACAAAGGCTTGATAGTGTTGGAGTGATTCAACGCCTTTAGCCACCACGTGCAAATTAAACTGCTGCGCAGAGACAATTAACGCCTTCACTCTTTGTGGCATTACGGCTAATGAATCAATACAACTCATATCCAATTTTACCGCAACTAATGGCTGGTTGGCTAAACAACTCAAAGCACTCGAGCCAGAACCGAAATGATCGAGGACGATGCCTATCCCAGCATCAACTAACTTAGACACGCGCTCAGCCACAAACTGTGGTTGCATTAACAATGCAGCCTCATTGAGCTCAATACCCAATTGATGAGCCGTAATGCCATGCTCTTTGACTAACGCAATCAATGCATCAACAAAATCTGCCTGACCAAATGAGAATGCACTGATATTAAGAGTTAAAGTCGGCAAACTCCGGCCTTGGGTATGGGATGTCTCAATAAACTGACACACACGTTTAGCGACCCAGAAATCGAGTTCAGCAATCATTCCTCCCTGTTCGGCTAACGCTACAAACTCTGCAGGCGGGATAAACTCGCCATCGGCACGATACCAACGCGTGAGCACTTCAGCCGAGACCAATTCACTGTGCACATTCATCACAGGTTGGAACATTAACGTCATGCTATCTTGCTGTAATGCCGTCTGTAATTCCTGTTGTAACTGTTCATCACGGCTCTGACGTAAATCCATCTCAGCATGATAGAAAGCGCATCCCGCTTGCCCAGGTTGCTTAGCACTCAAGGCTGCTAACTCGGCGCGGCGCATGACTAAAGCTGGATCTAAGGTCTCTATGCTGTCGAGCAAACAAATCCCCACATTCGCGCTGAGCTCAAAGTGATGATGACCGTAATGGAATGGTCGAGCAATCACTTGCCTTAACTCACTCGCAAGCGCTAAAGCACGACGCGCAGCCACTGAAGCATCAATCGCTAAGTCTTTCGCCAGCAAAACAAAATCACCGGACTCCAATCGACCAACGGTAATATTCTCAGTGAAATAACTCGATAGACGTGCAGCCACTTGCGTGAGTAAGCGCTCTAATTCGTGGGAGTTTAGAGTCACGACCAAGCCTAATCTATCTACCTCAACAAGCAGCAATGCTCCCCATTGACCCGAGCTATTACCTTGGGTTAAAAATTGCGACAGTCGCGCCATAAAGACATCGGGCAACATTTTACGACCCGTAACAGATTGATCCACAAGTTCATTAATCGCAGCATGGTTCTTGGCACTTTCTGACACATCCATATGAATGCCGATCATCCGAGTAGGACGTCCTTGAGGGTCCCAATCAACCAGCATGCCGCGATCCAGCACCCACACATAATGCCCCTCTCTATGTCGCAGGCGATGGACACTTTCAAATTCCTTACTTTTACCGCTAACGTACTCCTGCAAAGCATCAAGTACGATATCCCTATCATCGGGATGTAACCGCGTTTCCCAAGTCTGGAATACGCCCGCTAATTCATCCGGCGCATAACCGATCATCTCTTTCCAGCGATCAGAAAGAAAAACCTCACCCGTGCTGATATCCCAATCCCAAATACCGTTCCGCGAACCTTCCACCGCAAACAGCCAGCGCAGTTCGCTGTCATTCAACTGTTTCACGGCACGACTCAAACGTTCATGTACCTGCTGCAAACTGGCTTGCAATGATAAGACTTCTGATGAGCTCCATGGGATCGATGTCGAAAAGGAAGAAGTCCCTACCTGTTTAGCGGCCTCACTTAATATTTGGAATGGACGGATCAACAGGAAATAGAGAATGAAGGTAAAACCAATCAGTAATAATCCACCCAGTCCCCAAACCCGCATAAAACGTTGTTGTAACTTAGCGGAAGCTTCGGCAACTAAAGGCGCTAAATCGGCTTCAAGATAAATCAAATCAACCGCACCACCATACTGAGGCAAGACGGGATAATATGCTTGAATGGTTAAACGTTCGAGATTAACGAGAATTTGTGGCAGGAAAGCCTGAACCACAGCACGATGACGAGTAGCATCATAACCATCAATGACTTGCATGGCATTGCTATCACGCCAAACAGTATGGTTTGCAAAACGAATACGGCTATCAGCATCAACTAAGATATAAACCATAGTGCCCATATCCAGCGCAGCTAAGGAAACCTCCTGCTCGATCCGCTCCACATCCTGTAAAGCCTGCGCCGATTGAACCACATTCTGCATCCGGAACAACTGCTGCTTTATCAGTGTTGATTGTCGCTGCGCCAATTCAGCGCGCACTTGATCGCTTTCAAACAGGTACTCGCCTATGACCAACACTAAATATAGTGTCAGCATACACAGAGGGAGCAGTACCGCGAGCGAAAGCTTACGAAGCATAGGCAACAGACAGCCTTTAACAAAAATGTGAATAGTTTTGTATGCTAACGGGAAACTAACCACTAAGCAAAAGGACTTATCAAACTAAGCGAGATCTTGATGTAAATAATCAACTTAGAGTATAAAAGTCTGAAATGAAGGAAGGAAAAAACGTAAAGAACTAGCTAAATGCCCAGCGCAAAAACGAATAGAACAATGTTCTGTATTAATGCTGATTTCACAAATTTCAGACGCAAAAAAGCCAGCTTATACCATTCCGCATTGAAGTCTGATCTAATAGCAAGCAACCCAACAGCTTAAAATTGGATTATGAAACCTGAAACTGCTGAAAGTCTGCTTAGCCTCTCCAAAAGAGAAAAAAATCCGCATAAGCGCATGCGATTGCTCGCTGTATCGCTATTTTTGCAATGCCATAACCGCACTCAGGTGGCAAGCCAGTTGAAGGTGGCCAGATCTAGCGTCAACTTATGGGTCTCCAGCTATCTTGGGCAAGGACTGGCAGGACTTGAAGATAAACCACGCCTAGGGAAGAAGCCGTCATTGTCAAATGAGCAAAAAAGGAGACTCGCCAGATACATTGAGTTCAAAGCACAATCAGATGAGGGCGGCAGACTCACTGGGGCCGACATCCAGCAATACATCTCGAGTGA
>NZ_JAUOER010000015.1:0-116253 GCF_031932025.1 Shewanella sp. SP2S2-4 | reverse complement strand
CTACTGCATATGAGCGGTATTACGCTATTATTTTTCTTATCATCTATATTCTTTACAAAGTATCTATCCGAGTTAATTGGTCACAATCACTTTTATCAAACCTATCTAACTAGCATTGAATGGAATGGGATTATAAGCCTATTCTGCATTTCTGGATTTGTGTCATACCTCTCAACTCGATTAATAAAAAAGCCATTTTCATTTATTGAATTTAAAAAGCCAAGATATAAAGATTCAATGTGGTTATCACTTTTCTCACTGCAGTTACTTTTATTAATATCTGCTTTTTTATTAAGTTCATTTGGTTTATCAAGGTTATCAGAACTAGATAGTCCAACCGAATGGAAAGAAAAAGGAATGCCTGTATATTTCACTGTCAAAACGGCTGATTTATCAGGGCAAAAATCAGTACACATCCAATTAAGTCCATCACAAAGATACAGCAAGGCGATAGATGTCTTCTGCGTTATTAGCCTTGATAGCAGTGGCAATTTTTGGGCAGGTTTCAACTACCCATTTTCGGTTGAAAAAACAGAAAAATACCCAAGTGAAAAAATAGACAAGCTAATCAGTGATAGTGTTAATAAGTGTAAAAACACATCAAATAGTGATATCAAATACTTCAAAAAAAGTAGTTTCGCCTTTGAAAACAGCGGTTATTTAAATGCTTTAAAACGGATAGTTAGCAGCGATATGCTAGAGAATAATAACATCACTTTATTTGTAGCATCACAACATCTCGAATTTAATAGCTTCAAAACAGACCTATTAAAAGGTTTATTAATGATGTTCGCTACTATTATGACATTTTTGGCCTATGAGCTATGGCAAGCTAAAATACATTGGGAAACTTATTGGGCCATTAAGAAAATAGAATCTGGGCAGGCATAACTCTTTTGGGATTTAGAGCCAACACCGATATCACAGAAGTTCACCTTCCCCTGCGAAGTTGCTGAAGGGCGTTGGAATAAATTGCGTGAGTCCGGTCAGGGATGACCGGCTAGCTTTCGTAGGTATAGGGACGTTGCCTTCGGAAGCGATAGCAATTTATCCATAAGACCAAGGCTAGTGACCAATGCATGTAACTTCGCTAGGGGCGGCAAGGGAGATCCAAGAGGGAATTACTGTTGATCCCCTCTTGGTCGGGTGTGGGGTGAAGCCCCACGACTTTGACCTATCTCGGCCGTAAGGCCGCAATAATTCACATACTCACAGCGATAACCTTGCCAATTCAAACGCCAAACAAACCAGCATTATTATCGGGTGTGGGGTGAAGCCCCACGACTTTAACCGACCTCGGCCGAAGGCCGCAATTACTCACAGTAAAAACCACTAACTCGCAACACAAAGATTTTGCTGAATCTTCCAACGACGTTCCATTAGTGGAATCGAAAAACCATAACATACCACCACAATTAAAGGTTGAAGCTGAAAACTCAACTCAGGCCACAACATAAAGGCTGCCACGCAAGCCACAGTGCGCACAATTGCATGCACAATCGCCACCTTTTGCGCCGCTAAAACACCGTGGACTAACCACATTAAACCTGTTTGCACCGCAAGGGCGAAAGGCAATGCCAGATAATTTTCCATAAAGAATGGAATGCTGATTGCAAAGGTCAGGATACTCATGCCCACTGCGGCCAAAAATACGTTATCAAACCAATTACGCTCATGCTTTTTCTTGAACGACATGTTCTCACCGGTTAGCCGATAAATACCGCCATCACCAACTGTGAAGGAGGTAATACAAAACTTAGTGCAAACAGCAAGATCCACACTATCATGCCAGATAAGGGCATAGCCAAAGCACGTTGTTGACGGTATTCGATTAACTGTTGATCCAATGATATGTGTTGCATGATTAAGCCTCCTTGTTTAGATGGCTTAAGTATCTACGCTAACATCCAACACGGCAGTGTGAGTTGTCAGCAATAGAAGATGACAAATGTCACCTCTTTCAACAAAGTCCTAAAAAGTGTAAAAACGTGATCCTCTGTTGCTGAATTTACTTTGGTATCTGCTTGAAAAAAGCGACAATCAAACATATCGAAGACATGAGTAAGTTAGACGCTGCCGCGCTGCTAAACCCTGAATCGGGTTTAGATGACGACAATGTCTACAGAAAGCGCAATAACAGCATATATCTCACGCTTTGCCCTAGGGTTATCGCGCGCCTAAAATGCGCTATGTTACTGTTTTAGTCGTTGGTAACTCGATTTTTACCGCATTTTTAGATTAAGGGTTAAATGGAATATGGAAAAAATATTTGAAAGGCTAATGTATGCATCTCGCTGGATTATGGCGCCGATTTACTTGGGATTAAGCCTAGTCCTAATCGGTTTAGGCATTAAATTCTTCCAAGAGATCTTCCATATTCTGCCGATTATTTTTGAGATGACCGAAGTGGATCTGGTGCTGGTCACCCTGTCCTTAATTGATATCACTCTAGTCGGCGGCCTGATTGTGATGGTGATGTTTTCTGGCTATGAAAACTTCGTTTCACAATTAGATGTGGGCGAAGACAGTGAGAAGCTCAGTTGGCTCGGTAAGTTAGATTCTGGATCATTAAAAAACAAAGTCGCCGCTTCTATTGTGGCGATTTCATCTATACACCTGCTAAAAATCTTTATGGATGTGAAGAATATCGATAACGACAAAATCATGTGGTATCTGTTAATCCACATCACCTTCGTGTTGTCAGCCTTTGCCATGGGCTATTTAGATAAAATGACCCGCGCTGGTAAGTAGTCGCTTCACGCTGAATAAGTTAAGCGTTAACGGTTTTAACACTGTGGAAAGTTTAAAAGTAAAACCTAGGCAAATATAAAGTTTATTCGCTTCTGCTAAATTAAAATGCCACTCTTTTGAGTGGCATTTTTAATGACAAAACCCAAAAAATTAAAGCAATCCACTAACACTAGTTATTCCACACACATCAACTTAATTTCACCTTGTTGACTCATTAATCTGCACTCATTTAAATCTTAATACGGCTATTTGTAATATCTATTTTTCCAACTTGTTGCGTTAATTATTTAGATATCAGTCATACGGTTTAAATCTATTAAAATACTTACCCAAAAGTGTCAAAAAACTCTATAATCGCCACCCTTTTGACAAACTCGTCTCTAACGCATCCATTCGTAAGTAAACATCACTGTAAGCGCAAGGTAGTAAAGTGAAAACACAGTTACTGGCTCTCATGCTCGTCAGCCATATTGGCTACGCCCATGCCAAGGAAGATTTGGCCTCAACTCTAAACGCAGAAGGAATACCACTGAAGAGTCATAGCATCGATTTTATCGATAAAAATCTCAAATTAACCTTGGCCTGTTCCGTTGGAGATCTGCAACCTAGCATCAATGTTACTATGTCGGAATCCTTTGCATTTTATGGTGATCCTAGCGTGCTCATCATTACCAGTGGCGAACAAACCAAGTTGAAATTACATGGTACTGGCTCACTGATGAATTTCAGCAGCGGGATCGCAGCCAACCCAGATCTATGGGGAAGTTTAGGTGAGCTCCAATCTCAAAAATTACACCTTGAAGCGGTATCTTTCCGCTCTAGTAAATACACTAGTTCAGACTTAGTCGCCGTAGGCTTTGCCGATGCTGTGGCTAAGCTCAAACAAGATTGTGTCCAGTAGGCTCCTCAGCCAGCATTTAATAGAACAATATGAACAAAAAAGCCACTGATGACAGTGGCTTTTTGCATTTATAGCATCTGACATAACGTCCAGATTAGCTCTTCGCTAGTTCAACCTGATGCACTTTCTCGGTTTGGTCCACTATGGTCAATACCGCAGCATCACCTACCACGTTACAAGAGGTCAGCACCATATCGATAATGCGATCTAATGCCGCAACGATGGCGAAAGCTTCAATCGGTAAACCCATTTGATGGATTAACACGCCTATCATTACCATGCCGCCGCCGGGCACACCGCCGGCACCGACAGAAAGCAGGAAGATGCTAAATAACAGCGAAGGCAATTGATCAGAGGTGATAGGCATGCCAAAGGCGTTAGCGACAAAGAAAATCGCGATAGTGATGTAAATCGCCACGCCGCCCATGTTCATGGTCGCGCCGAGCGGCACACCAAAGCCTGCTACCGCGCGATTCACACCTAACTTTTCGGTTAAGGTACGCATAGTCACAGGAATCGTCGCATTCGAGCTTGCGGTCGACAGTGAAAACAGCACTTGCTCTTGGGTCTTCTCGCGGAAGGTTTTTGCCGAAATTGGGGTAAATATGCCCACAGCCATTGGGTAAACCACAAAAATCCACAGCAGTAGCAGCGCGAGGATCAGCACCATGTACTCAACTACGCTCATAAACACGCCAGCATCTAAAGTCGCGCCGAGCTTGAACATCAAGGCAAACACACCGTAGGGCGCTAGGCTCATGACCACAGAAATCAGCTTCATCATGATTTTATTCGCGGTTTGAAAACCTTGCACAGCGCCAGCGACATGCTCACCGAGTGACTTAATCACGCCGCCAAGCATTAAAGCCATAAAGATCACTTGCAGCATATTGCCCGACATAAACGCCGCCACAGGGTTACGTGGGACTATGTCGATCACCAGTGCCATCAAACTTGGCAGCTCAGTTGCAGTAATGGCCAGGCCGTCAGTGCTGCTCATATCGACGCCTTTACCAGGGTCGAGTAACAGCACGACTAATAATGCCGTCGCGATCGCGACAAAGGTATTGATGATATAAAAACCAAAGGTCTTACCGCCTAAACGGCCAAAACTTTTGAGATCTTGCAGCTCACAGACACCACAAACAATACTCACAAACACTAATGGCACGACTAGCATCATGATCATATTGACGAACATAGTGCCAACGCCGCCGGCAAGCTCGACCAAATTGTCCGAGAAGAAGCCGATATCGTTTAAGAAGTACTGCACTATTGTGCCGAAAATAAGACCCGCAAACAGACCTATAAAGATCCGCGTCGAAAGTGATTTCATCATGCTTGTGGTTTCCCCAGAAATGTAGTTTTTTTGTTATTCATCTTCCATGATGAGCACAATTGCCAATCCATTTTTGGCTTAGGCAGGGATAGTGAAACATGCTAGCCGTTAATTCAATGAATAAATTTCACTTTTTCATCTTAAATTAAGCTAACCGCATCACGGAAAATTAGTAATAAATTGATTTTAAATGACAAATAATAATTATGTTCAATCAATGAGCAGACTAAAGACTTATTTAAAACTGCACATTTAAACAGAATGAAAACCAATAAATCACAATGTAAACATATTAAAAACAATTAGAAAATCAACCTCAGTCTTAATGACTAAAATTCAACTTATAAAAGAATTTAAAACTAGATAATTGCACTAACGCAGAGAGATGGAATGCGTGATGGCTAAATATATGGCACTAACACTAGTTCAAGCCCGTGAGCTAGCAGGTGTTGCTGTTTGATGCTAATACTGTGTTGAGTTAACCAAAAAGCTAATTCTTGCCAACGCTTTAAATCGGCATGCTGAAGATATTTGGTCTGTTTCGCTTGCTTGTCGAAATCATAGGTTGAATTAATTTGCCCAATGCCCAACAACTCGGCAGCAGCCGTCAGCGCAAGTTGCGGCACAAGGCAATGGGTCACCCCCATTAAGGTATGGGCGATTTGTAGCCCAGCGGGATCTAAGTCGGTAAAGGCGATAATCGGTAGCTCGCCTGCCATAGCTTGCAAAAAATGCCGCACACCAATCGGTGAATGATGACCGCTGCCACGGTAAATAACCATGAGGTTCGTTAGATCCTCAGGTAAACGCGCTTGATGGATAACATCAAACACATCCAAGTTTTCAACCACTAAGATGGCTGCGACATCAAATTCACGACAGTGCTTTTGTGCTTCATCCAAAGGAATACGCAGCGAGGATAAAGCGGAGATTGCAACAGGTGGCGATTGAAAGCCCAGAAACTTGAGTAACACATACTCGGCTTCGGGGCGGATCTTAGCGAGCTTCTCATTATGACTTTTGGCGGACATCGCCATGCGATCGACATTGAAATCCAGATCCCTGAGATCAAGTCCCATTAGCGCCAATACGCCTTGCCTTAACAGATCAAAGTCTTTGGGCGCGAAGCACAAATGCTTTTCAGACTCGTCTAACTCACCCACTTCTAACTCGCGGTAAATCGCGCGCCAGTTAGCCGTGAGCTTAACCTTGGGAGAACGCTTAATAAAAGCCTTCTCCAACAGCTGCAGTTGTTGCTGGCCTAGGCTAGCCATAACTCAACATCGCGAATGATAAAGTTACCGCTATAAATGGGATGCGGCTCACCCAAAGGCTCAAGCTCAAAGTAAACTTTGTGTTCATCGGGTAGGCCTTCATAGCCGCCAATCACTTGATAAATCCAGCTCTCGGCTTCCCAAGGCAATGCCTTATCCACCAAATATTCCAGCGCAGATTGGCGCAGGCCAGACTCAATTACATCGACAAAATAGGTATCCACCGCCTGTTTAAGCGGATTATCCGGCACATCGAAGTCTTCACTTTGGATGAGTGACACGGACGCATCTCGCTCACGCACCGCTTCAATCACGGGATGACGACTAATGGCTTTAATGTGCGCGACTATGCCCATCAACTCCAGTTCTTGGCTGGCGTTGTGCACGTCTACTGCAGCAGGCGCGAGCAAGATTTCGGCGCGATTGAATAGGCTTGGAATTTCCTTGTGGGACACATGGTCCGCAGGCCGATAATCCGGATGCAAGTCAGTGTAGAGTAACCAGCCCTTAAGCAAACGGGTACGGCCACGGATTTGCCTAAAGCGACCTAAGAGTTCGAGTAAACGCCCCTGCACTACGCTCAGTTCCTGGGCGCAGTCGCTCATGGTTTCTTGCAAAGTCGTCACTAAGAGTTTGCGCAGCTCTCGGATATCGCCGGCGATTTCGCCAAGCTCACTAAACTGGAACATCTCTAAGCCATTAAGCAATTCAGAGACTTGGCTTTGAGCTAATTCATTTTCACGGATCTTTGCGTTGATCGTACCGACATAACCGAACTCGTTATTGATCCGGCCCCAGAGCACACGAATCGAATAACGCAGACTATCGGCAAAGCTATAAACATGCTCGCTCAAATCCGACAAATAGGCCTCGGCGGCGCTGTAATCTGAGCTGTGACGGGCTTCTTTGTAATGGTCGGCCAAGGTTTTAATGGTCGCGAGAGCCGAGCCGACGTTAGAGTCGATTTGGCGATTACGCTCGTCACTTAAACCTTCTTCGAGCAAGGCACGAACAGAACGCTTAAGCCGCAGCTCCTGATCTGGCTCTGGCCGCCACAAAATGCCGGCCTGTTTAAGCTTTTCAACCACGCTTGGATCGTGGGCATCCTCGTTAAGAGAACCCGCCAAATAGGCGTCCATAATGATGTCAGCATGGCGACCTAACTGCTTGAGCAGCTTAACCCCCGCCTGATGTAAGTTACTGCTCATCACGGCCTCCTTGGTCGCAGCTTTTACCTAGGTTTAATCGTGCCAACATTAGATTAAGTCCCGCTGAGTCGCCGTTTCCGCCTGCGCTTCTAGGCTTAGGCCTTCGGTTTCGTCAATAAACCGAATGACTTCATACAGATAATCCAGCTTGCCCGTGGCGATATAGATTTGCTTCTCCGCATTGGGGCGCACTAAATAGCCGAGTTCGACTAAGCGTTTGAAGACTAACTTGATTTGCGCATCGCTGTTGGTACTGGTCGAGCCAAATAGACGATATTGGCTGAGTTTGGCTAACTGCTCACGAAACGCCGGCGTGTCTTCGATGCGGCTTTGCAGCTCAGTTAAACGCACGGGCGCACCTTCGCTCAGCGGCGCATCTTGACCACTGGCCTCTTGCACTAATACCAGCCATTCCACCAGCGGGATCAATGCCTGACAGATATCTTTAAACTGCGATGAAATCACTTTGCGCTCGCTATCGCCGAGCTGCAAATAACCGCAGAAGAACACATCACCTTCGGCGGCGGACGCCACGGTACGGTTGATTTGATTGAGATAGGCTTCGACCCGCTCGCGGGTGCTACTATTTTTAAGGGCGCGCCAGCCTTCTTCATTGGTGGTGCGGCAAATAAACTCGCCCTTGAGTAACAGCTCAATCAAAGCGCCAGTACCGACTAATACGGTTTGAGTTGCATCGCTCATTAGATGGCCTCCTTCGACAAACGCTTATTCAACATGTCGGCAATTGCGCTTTTCACGTTAGCCTTAGGTTTTACCAGCTGCAACATCTTGGTTTGTTTTAATTCAAGCATGATTAGATGGCCTCCTTCGACAAACGCTTATTCAACATGTCTGCAATTGGGTTCACCTTTGGTTTTACCACCTGCAACTTCTTGGTTTGTTTGTTGATAATGTAACGATTGGCGAACAAGTTCAGCACCTCAGACTCTGGGTTCGGGAAGGCGCCCAGCACACAAATATTGTTGTTTTCGCAAGCGTCGAAAATCTTCTTCACGTTGGTATGGTGCAAAGTGCCCAGCTCATCAATTGGCCAGTGAATGGTCACATCGGCGCGGCCACGCAACAAACGCGTGAATGCTAGCAGGAACTTACACAAAATCAGATACGCCATACCGTGGCTTGAGGATTCGTTAAGCTGTCTGTCGGTGCGGATAATTAAGTCGCTGTTACCTTCTTTAAGGCGCAGCTCGATTTCCAGCAACTTAGAGATGCCCCCCGTTAACGCGGCGCGGCCGATAATGTCCAAGGCGCGGCGCATGCTGTTGGTGTAATCCTCATCGGGCAAGCCATTAAAACCATCGGCTTTCCAATGTTTAAAGGCTTTGACGAACTGTTCAAGCTCAGGCCAGAACTCTAACTCGCTGATGCGCGAGCGAATACGTACCGCCGATTCAGACACGCCTTCGAGGAATAACTCTTCGCCCACTTCGCGGGTAATACGCGCACTTTGGGACGCGATGCGACGGTCGATATCGGCTAATACATCATAGAAGGCAGTTAAGTCGACGCCGAAAATTCGTCCTTGCTCACGCAGCGCAGTAATCGACTGCGGCACTATCACGTTCAGCAATTGCTCAAGCTGTGGCACTAACTTGCGGTAATCCAGCAGACGAATGCCTTTGTCGTTGATAAAGCTCGATTCTTCACGGGCACGCTCCCAGGTTTCGGCAAGGCCCGAACCTGACTTGCTGGCGATCACTGAGTCGAAATGCTCTACATATTGCTTCACCGAACCCATCAAGTAATCGCGTTTCAGCAGCAAATCTTCACCTTGGCGCAGACGCTCGCCTAGGCTGCCTTGGGCTTCTTCGTTATTGATCGGCAACTTAAGCTCGGCGAGTTTACGCATTACGGCGCGTAACTTCGTTAAGTTTTCGGAGGCTTCAACCTGCGCCGCATCGGACGCTTTACGCTCGGTTTCGAGTTGTTGACGGCGAGTCTTCACATCCTGAGTTTTCGCCTTAAGCTGTTGATCGATTTCCGATACCGCGCGCTTCACATCTGCAAGCTGAGTTTGCAGTTTAGGTTTGCGCATCAGCCAAGTGTGCTGATACCAATCGTCAAAGCGCAGTACGTCGCTACGACGCTGCTCGGCGCGGCTAATTTTGGTTTCTAACTCGCGAATTTGTTGCTTGAGTTTGAGGATATTCTCCTCATCCACACCGCGGGATTTAAGCTCGTTTTTGTACCAGGTCTCGCAGGCTTTCAGCTCGATTTTGGCGCTTTCGCGGCGGCCTTCAATGGTCGCTTTAATTTGGCCGAGTTGATTGTCGAGCGCGCCGATCACTTCCTGCCAATAGGCTTGTTTTTCCATGCGCGCTTCGAGCGCTTGCTCTTTTTGCTCTTCGAGCCAGAGTTCGTGCTGATGTTTAAGCTGTTTCAGCTCGCCATCCAGCTGGGTCAGTCTTTGTCCCGCATGGGCTTTGCGATCGCTCAATGCTTTGTTGATTTTATCTTGCTCACTGCGCTTTTCATCGAATAGGCGACGCAGATCGTCACGGCTATTTTTATACGCTGTGCGGGCAAAAGTAAGTTCACGGCTGAGATTATCCAGCTCGCCATTAATCGCCACTAACTGAGATTCGGCCTCGGCCTGCATTTCTTGGGCGCTAGTGTGGGCTTCTTCGGCTTTGCTTAACCGAATCCGCAGCTCTTGCTCGGAGGCGGCATATTCAGGCACATCGATCGCTTTAAGATCTAAATGTACGCCAAAGAAAGCTTCGCTCGACTCGCTAACTAAACTGGGATGTAAATCAGTGCGATGCAGTAGTTCAGGCGCGATCACTTTACCTAAACTTTGCTCCCAACCTTGAGCTTCCTTACGCAGAAACTCCAATAGGGTGTGGGATTGCGGAAACAACATGTGGTGCAGTTCATCCAGCGCAGTTTGACGCTCATTCACCCTTAAGGTGGCGATACGCAAGGCTTCGTTGGCTTGGTCACGTTTGGCTCTGAGCTTGCGTTCATCGCTACTTAAGCGCTCGACCTTAGCATTACAGCTTTCTTGTTCTTCGTCGGCACGGTGAATACGTTCGTCGAAAATCGCTAGGCTTAACTTTTCTTCTTCGGTGTAAGTCACACCATCGACACGTAATTTAAGTTCGGCGGCAGTGAGTTTAAATTGGTATTCCTGCTCGCTAAAGCTGGCCTTGCCCGCATCCATTTGGTTGCGCCATTGCAACTCTAAAGCGTCGATATCGGTGCGCGCGACTTCGCGTTGCTTATCGCGGGCTTCGCGCTGCTTATCTTGGTCGACATGCAAACCTTCTAGCTCGCGGTTTAACTGCTCGCCAATCTTACTGCGACGGGCATTGTAGGCCGCCTCGATATCTTGGTGCTTCTCGGTTTGCAGCTTATGGCGTTCACTTAGGTTTTCAACATCGGTGCGCCAGTTTGGCAGCATCTCAAGATCGGCCTTAGCTTGCTCTATGTTGGCATCTAAAAAGGCGCTGTGCTGATCTTCAATGGCATCGAGTTCGTACTCGCACTTTGCCACATCGCCTTTGGCGGCCGATAAATCGAGGTTGAGCTCATCGCGCTGCTCTTTCCATTCATCGTCGAGCAATCTGAGTTTTAAATTCAGCTCTTTAGATAAGGTTTGCTGAATATCTTGGCGATCGGCTTCTAAGGTTTCATCGTTGCGATAACCGCGGGACAAACTCGATAAGCGCAGTTCGGCGCTGAGCAGTTGGTTAAATTCTTGCTCTAGTTTTTCAAACTCAGGGCGAATGACTTCAAACCCTTGGATAAGTTGGCTTTCACGGATCCACACCTCAACGCGCTGTGGATTTAAGCGTGAGCTGGGCGGATTAACTCCGTCTTCCTCTAAAATGGCGGCGATCATGGATTTGACCGTCTCCATTTTGCCTTCTTTGGAGTGCACCGCTTTGGCGAGTTTTTCGATGTGGCGCAGGGAATGCTCGCCCTCACACAGGGCAAATTGGCGTGCATAGCCGCGTAGTTCGCTGCGGTTGCTGCCCGTGCTTAATAGGGTGCGATCGTTTTGAATAATGGCGCGATATTCGCGGGTGTTAAGCAAGTTAGTGGTGGCGATACCAGCACGTTTTAAATCACGGCCTAATTCCGCCATGGTGTGGCACAGAATAGTGTCGCCATTTTGCGATTTAATATAATCGCTTAGCTCAAAACCTTTGGCGATAAAGCGATAGTTAACGCCCTTGCCATCACCCGCCGAAGCCAGTACGGCTTGGTACAGTAACCCATCGGCCTTTTGATATTCGTAAATGATGTAGCTTGAATCGTGTGGCAAGTACCAACGCTCGAAACTGTCGCGGGTCGAAGGCACCACGCGGCTTGGGTATTCGCCATAAAAAACAGGGACTAGACGTTGTAATGTCGTCTTACCCGAGGCGTTAGTACCACAAATGTTGGTATGGCCATTGAGGGCGAGTTCCACAACGCCCGGAAGGTGCGTATCAATCAGCACAATACGAATCAAGCTTGCCATTTCATTCCTTATGCAAACGGGAGAGTCTTATCTAAGCTGCAGAAGCCTTCTACAGGACAAAGCAAAACAATCCAAGAGGGCCACAGACCTTAAAAAGCACTGTAAAAAGTGATTTTAAAATCATGACCTAAAAATAGTGCCCCTAAAATAAGGCAATCGCGGTGTATTGGCAATTAAGCGGCGCAGCACTAATGCCATGGCTCACAATCTTTACGCCCAGAATTGGGCCCAGAACTAAGCTCTTCTTTAAGCCCAGAACTAAGCTACTAGCAAAGCCAATACTAACCGCCAATGATACGACAACTTAGCCAAAATAGGCGGCTAACAAAGCGGCAATTAGCGCAGTAAAAGGTAAATTTTAGCGGTTATCTTCAAGGCGCAGGCGATCGGCGATCCGGCTATAAATCAGCATCATTTCCGCCAGCGATCCCACTTGCATGCCTTTCATCAAATTGGCGCGGTGGATCTCGACCGTGCGCATGGCAATACAGAGGCTATCGGCGATCTCTTGGTTCTTCAGCCCTTGGGCAATCAGGTTGAGTATTTCCCTCTCCCTTGGTGTGAGCGCTTGATACGTCTCAAGATACTGATTGTCTTGATGATGCGCCTTGGTATGTTCCAACGCTTTGAGTACCGCTTCGGCTAACTTAGCGCCATCGGCGGGCTTTTGGAAAAAATCCACCGCACCGAGTTTGAGCGCTTCTACTGCCATAGGCACATCGCCATGGCCGGTCAAATAAATCACAGCTAACGGACTATTTTTGGCGACTAATTCAAGATGCAACTGTGGGCCGCTCAAGCCCAGCATACGCACATCAACCAGCGCACAACCCGGCAGGGTTAAGTCTACGGCGGTAAAAAAGGCTTCGGCGCTATCAAAGTCGGTGATCTTGAGGCCATAGCTTTCGAGCATAAAACGCAAAGAACGACGCACTGAGTCATCGTCATCGATTAAATACACAGGTAACTCAAGACTCATTAAAGTGCTCCATTAGGTTCAGGTTTACGCGGTATAGCCACCTGCGCTTGGCAACCGCCACCCATAGGGCTTTCTAGGCTAAACGTCCCGCCATGGCTCTCGGCAATATCGCGGCAAATCACTAAGCCTAAACCTAATCCCTCTGATTTAGTGGAATAAAAGGCTTGCATCAGCAGGCTGGCGGCTTCGGTTAAACCCGTGCCATTATCCGTGACTGTCAGCAAGAGTGTGCGTTCTTGATAGCGAAGATCGATATCGATCGTCGGCGTGTATGGTTTTTGCGTGATGATCTGTTCGGTGCCACTGGATTCAAGCTCTAGCCGCTGAACACAGGCATCGGCGGCGTTTTTCAGCAGGTTAAGCAACAACTGCTGCATGCCGACTTCATCGAGGGACTGTAAATAGGGCTCGCCGCTCACGTTTACGGCAAGATTAATTTGATGTTGTTCAAACTCATAGGCGAGCAGCGGCACAGTATCATTGACCAGCTCATGCAAATACAAAGGTTGTTTCGATACAGGCCGTTTCTTCAACAGGTTGCGTAAGCGGCTGATAATGCTGTCGGCTCGCGTGACTTCCTGCTGGATCAGCGTCAATACCGATTGCAGTTCCTCAGGGCTAGTACCCCGCTGTAATCGCACTTCGGCGCCATGACAATAATGGCCAATCGCCGCCAAAGGTTGATTCAGTTCGTGGGAGAGACTCGCGCCAAGTTCGCCAGCAATCGCAATGCGCTGGGCATGTTCCAGTAGCGCGCGGTTTTCATTGAGCTGGCGCTGAGTGTTAATTAACTCCCGGCCGCGACGGCTAAAACGATACTCCAACCAGAAATGATACACATTGAGTAAAACCAAAATCCCTAACACAAACCAAGCCCATTGTTGATGTAACTTGACCCACTGCCACGCCCTTTGCCACCAAGGTGTTTGTAAGGGATGCATGTCGAGATCTTTAAGTAACTGATCGATCGCCAGCTGACTCACGGCCGTGGTCCAACCCGCAGAATCGGCCGTCTTAGCGGCGAGGTGATCTTCGGGCAGTGCCAGCAGCGCTTGGGTCACGCTTTTAGCTAGAGATTGCGAGGCGCGATTGGTCTTCGCCATGGACCAGTTGGGATAGAGACGAGTCGAGACTTGGCAATGAAATCCCACCGGAGTTTGGTTATCGAGCACCCGATAATGGCCGATATTAATCAGCCCTTCTGCCTGCATCTGCTCAAGCTGACACACGGGCACCACAGCCGCATCCAGTCGATTGTCTTTCGCCGCATCATTACCACTTTTTTGATCATCTAACTGATACAACAGATTATCTAGCGGGAATCCCAGCGGAATGATCTCACCCACAAAGCGAGGCAAATCTATGCCCTTTAGCTGCGCTTCGTACACTAAGGTCAAGTAACCGCCGAAGGCATTTTTCGACACTATACCGAGTCGACGTCCCTTGAGATCCGTTAAAGTCTGATAGGGTGAATCGGCGCGCACCACCAGCGCCGAACCCACTTGCATCGCCGCGCCATTATTTAACGGGCTGCGTAGGGTCGCCAACCAAGTGAGAGAATATTGCCGCGCCAGCAACACGGATTGCCCCGGGTTGGTGATCACAAAATCGAGCCCTTGGGTTTCAACGCCCTTGGCTAACTCATCGAGGGAGAGAGGATGTAACCTGAAGTAACTGTTGGGAATTTGGGTTTCGAGCCAACCCATTAACGGCTGCCAGCGGTTAATCGTCGCCTTATAACCGCGGATGGCTAACACGCCCACATCAACCACTTGATAACCGGGTTCTTCGGCAACGACTTGAGCGACAACCTCAGCGTCCATTACATCGGAAGGCGCGCTTTGATTCTGCGGCTCGGCGGCAAACACGTTTGCCGAAGCGAGCAAGCACGCTAACGCCACGGCTAGTGTCATCCTTAAAATCATTCGAGGTGCCATCTTAGGCACTGTTCCTTGAATCGGTAACGGCCGCTTGAGCGACATCGCTGAGCTAAACACTGTTTTCATCATCCTAAATAACGTGAAGTGCAATCCTTTATCCCCAATCACTCAAATTCAACTCAAGCTCAAATTCAGTTAAAAGTAGGTCCAATTCAAATTGGAAGCAGGCCAAACTTAAGTTTAAAAGCCGTAAAAAATAAAACCCTATCATTTTGAAGGCTATTCTAACGGATATTTGTTGCGCTAGATCAAACCCACGCCTGATATGTGGAAAACCACTATAGTTATGCCGCCTCGCCTTTTACAGAATGCCTCTAAACCTCGCCATAAACCTTAACGCTAGGTCTATGAGCCAGTTTATTCGCCATCTGCAAGAGTGAAGGAAATCTGTATGGACAAGAGTAAACGTCAGTTTCTCGGCAAAATGGCCAGCGTCAGTGTTGGCGCCGCACTGATCCCTGTGGTGCAAGTGTATGCACAAGATGATAAGCGCAGCCCTCAAGTGCACAGTGCCAGCGAAGGCCAAGTGGTTAAACGTTACGGCATGGTGATCGATCTACGCCGCTGCGTGGGCTGCCAAGCCTGTACCGTCGCTTGCACTATCGAGAATCAACCGCCCCTAGGGCAATTTCGCACCACAGTGCAGCAGTATGAAGTCTCGCAGCAGGAAGATACCACGCCGCCTGCGTTTTTAATGCTGCCAAGACTTTGTAATCACTGCGAAAACCCGCCCTGTATTCCCGTTTGTCCTACGGGCGCGACCTTCCAGCGTAAGGACGGCATAGTAGTCGTCAATAATGAATGGTGCGTTGGCTGTGGCTATTGCGTGCAAGCCTGTCCCTACGATGCCCGCTTTATCAACCACGATACTAATACCGCCGACAAATGTACCTTCTGCGCCCACAGGTTGGATGCGGGATTACTGCCCGCCTGCGTCGAAACCTGCGTGGGAGAAGCCCGTGTGATTGGCGATCTTAACGATCCCCACAGCCAGATAAGCCAACTGCTCGCCAACAATAAAACCGATATAAAGGTACTCAAACCCACGGCCAACACTTCACCGCGCGTGTTCTACATCGGCATGAGCAGCGCTTTTGAGGACAAGATTAGCGGCCAAGCCCCCGTTAGAACCTTACTTACCGATACTGGCGAGGAGATCCACCATGGTCATTAAAGAAATCTTTACCCCAGATATCGCCATTACTTGGCTACCTTGGGCGGTGCAATACTTTTTTATGATGGGTCTGGCCTATGCCAGTGTGTGGGTCGCGACAATACACTTGTTTAGTCACGCGAAACCCGATGACAGACTGCTGAAACTCTGCGCCTGTTTAATGTTAACCGCAGGCATAGTCGCCCCTATCGCCTTACTCGCCGATTTACACCAACCGCTGCGGGCTTGGCATTTTTATGCGCAAGTTCGCCCTGATTCTTGGATGTGGTATGGCGCCTTTTTACTGCCCGTATTCTCGGGCACCAGCGCAGTGTTTGCTTGGCTGCTACTGCGTCAATATCTGCCTAAGCACACCACGAATCAAGACTCAGATTGGGTGAATAAAATAGGCCAATTATTGAGATTCGGTGATTGGAACAGTGACAAATTCATCAAGCCGATCGCACTGTTCACGGCCCTGAGTGCCTGCAGTATCGCCCTCTACACTGGCATGGAAACCATGGCCATTAAGGCGCGGCCACTATGGCATACCTATTGGCTGCCACCTTTGATGGCAATGAGTGCCCTGCTCGCCGCCTGCGGCACTTTGGTGGTATTGAATCGACTATTAAAGGGCTACCAACAGCGCACCCAAGACAGCCTATTACTCTGGGTAAGAGCAAGTTTTGGTCTATTCGCCCTATGCCTTATCGGCTGGGCGTTATTCGATAAGGGCTCGGCCCCCGAAGCCGCATTATTGCTTGAAACCAGCCCAAGCTGGCAACTTGCTGCAATTTGGGTACTGGTCACACTCGCCGTGCTGGCACTGATGCTCGCCATTCGTCACTTACCCAATATGGCAATGCTAATCGTCAGCCTCACGGCCATTCACCTTGCGTGGGGATTTCGCTGGATAGTGCTAATTCAAGCGCAAACCGATCCTAAATACGGCGCGGGGACTTATCTCTATCAACTGCCTTGGGGACCTGAAGGGCTATTAGGCATAGCTGGTACCTTCGGCCTCTGGTTAGCATTAATGGCGCTGGTCTCCGAACTTATTCGCCACACGCCTGCAGCAAAACTTGCTCGCTGAGTACCCAATTAGTTTACAGAATTAAGGAGTCCATCATGGATAAGAGTAAACGTCGTTTTATCAAAGGGGCCGCTGTAACGGGTGGTGTGGGATTATTTGCTGCGGGTTATAGCCATACATTAGCGCAAATAGGTAAAGGTGTCGTCAATGGTACTTCAGGAAAACCAACCCAAGATCCGCTGCATGGCAATTCCTTAGCACCTGAATACAAAGTCAATTTACAGTCAGGTCAGTTAATCAGCAATGACGATCAACGCATCGCCAATACTATGTGCTTAGGTTGCTGGACCAAATGCGGCGTGCGCGCTCGTATCGATCAAAAAACCGATAAAATCATCCGTATCAGCGGTAATCCTTATCACCCGCTGTCATCGCGGGAACATATCGATTTCGATACACCGATCAAAACCGCCTTTGTTGGGCTTAGCGCCTTTCAAGAACAGGGTCTACAAGGACGTTCCACCGCCTGCGCCCGCGGTAATGCCATGCTAGAACAATTGGATAGCCCACACCGCGTCACCCAATGTCTTAAACGCGTGGGTAAGCGCGGCAGCGGCCAATGGCAGAGCATTAGCTTTGAGCAATTGCTGAATGAAGTCGTCGAAGGTGGTAATTTATTTGGTGAGGGGCAAGTCGAAGGCTTAAGAGCGATTCGTAATATCGCCACGCCGCTCGACGCCAATAATCCAGAATACGGCCCTAAAGCTAATCAGTTACTGGTCTCAAACGCATCAGATGAAGGCCGCGATGCCATTATCAAACGCTTCACCTTCAACAGCTTTGGCACGCGCAACTTTGCCAACCACGGCGCTTACTGTGGATTTACCTACCGTGCTGGAGCGGGCGCTTTATTGGATGATTTGAAAAAATACGCCCACTTAAAACCCGATTGGGACCATAGTGAATTTTTACTCTTTATCGGCACGTCGCCGCAGCAATCGGGCAATCCCTTTAAACGCCAAGCAAGACAATTGGCTAACGCGCGTGTGAATAACACCAATTTCAGTTATGTGGTGGTGTCGCCCATGCTACCCAATACCTCGAATCAACCTTGCGCGGGTAACAATACTTGGCTGCCGATCCGCCCCGCCACCGACTCGGCCCTCGCCATGGGCATGTTGCGCTGGATTATTGATAACCAGCGCTATGCCGCCGATTTTTTGAGTGCGCCCAATGTCGATGCCGCAAAAGCATCAGGTTACCGTGGCTTCAGTAACGCAGGATTCTTGATCGTCAGCGAGCCTACCCATCCAAGATATGGCCAATATCTCTTTGCCAGCGATCTTGGCTTACCTTTCGACGGCAAAGCCTATGGCGAACAGGACTCGCAGTTGGTTGTCGATGCAACGAGTGACAAGATAGTTTTGGCGAGCCACAGTCAGAAAGCCAAGCTCGACGTTGACCAAAACGTCGACACACCTAAGGGGGCGATTGCGGTTAAATCCAGCTTCCAACTGTTAAGTGAAGCGGCGCACAGCTTCGAGATGGCACACTATGCCAAGGAGTGCGATATCAGCGAAGCGCAGATTATTGCCCTTGCGGATAAATTTACCAGCCATGGCACTAAGGCTGCGGTGATCTCCCACGGCGGCACAATGAGCGCCAATGGTTTCTATAGCGCGTGGGCGATCATGATGCTCAACGCTATGATAGGTAACATCAATTTGAAGGGCGGTGCATTAGCCTCCGGCGGTTCCTTCCCCGCCTTTGGTAAAGGCCCAAGGTATAATCTGCAGGATTTTGACGGCATGGTCGAGCCTAAGGGCGTATTCCTATCGCGCTCTAAATTCCCCTACGAGAAAACCTCAGAGTATCGCCGTAAAGTCGAAGCGGGCGAATCGCCTTATCCCGCCAAGGAGCCTTGGTTCCCGATTTCATCGCCCTTGCTTGGCGAACATTTAACCGCGGCGGTGCACGGTTATCCCTATCGACTCAAAGCATGGATTAACCACATGGGCAATCCAATTTATGGTCAAGCGGGTTTAGGGGAAGCCATTGGTGAACAACTGAAAGATCCTAAGGTGCTGCCACTGTTTATCAGCATCGACAGCTTCATCAACGAAACCTCGGCGCTGTCGGATTACATAGTGCCCGACACCTTAACGTACGAGTCTTGGGGCTGGACCTCAGCATGGCAAGGCACGCTAACCAAAGTTGCCACAGGTCGTTGGCCGATTGTCGAGCCAAGAGTCGCGAAAATGGCCAGTGGTGATGTGGTGTGCATGGAGTCTTTCTTGAGCCAAGTGGCGATGAAGTTGCAACTACCCGGCTTTGGCGAAAATGCCGTTAAGGCCGCCGATGGCAGCTTACACCCGTTAACGCGCGCAGCGGATTACTCACTTTACGGCGCCGCCAACGTGGCCTATTTAGGTAAAGCCGTCGCCGATATCAACGCCGAGGACATGTATCTTAGCGGTGTAAGCCGCATTCAAAGTGAACTCAATACCAGACTCACGCCTGATGAAGTCAAAAAAGTGAGTTACTTATTTGCCCGCGGCGGCCGTTTTGAAGAAATGCGCGGCGCACGCGATGACGCGGGGAATCCGAGTAAAGTCTGGCCTAAACCTATGATGCTGTGGAATCCCGACGTCGGCAGTCGTCGCAACAGTCTCACAGGGGAATTTATGAGTGGTTGTCCGCGCTTATATCAACCCGCCTTAGCCAATGGCACACCGCTCGATAAGGCATTTAATAAATCACAATGGCCTTTGCTGATCAGTAGTTACAAATCCCACACCATGAGCTCTATGAGTATTGGCTCGGATCGTTTGCGCCAAGTGCACCCTAATAATCCAGTACGACTGAACGAGAAGACCGCCAGTCGCCTTGGGATAAGCACTGGTGACACGGTCAAGATCAGCACGCCCAACGGCAGTGTAATCGCCTTAGTGGAATGTGTTGCCGGAGTGCACCCTGACTGTATCGCTATCGAACACGGTTATGGTCATAAGGAACTCGGCGCGCGGGACGTAGTGATCGACAACCTTAAAATCGCCGCCAATCCGCGGATCCGAGTCGGCATCAATATGAACGACTTGAATCTGTTTGATCCGAGTCGCCACGGCCGCTACCCGCTGGTGGATTGGGCAAGTGGCGCTTCGGCCAGACAAGGGCTGCCAGCTAAGATTGAAAAACTAAGCTAATGACTACATACCGTTGAGCAATCGCTCAAGTTTATACTCACACCTTATTCCAAAATATAGTGGAGTTAAGTAAGCAGTAAATGAGTACTTAGCCGTATATCAGAAGGGCTACAGGACGATTTCGATTAATCTCTGTAGCCCTTTATTTTATAAGGTTTTCTTAAGTGAATGGCATTAGCCAACTGCAGCTCTTTTTTTATCTAAAATGAACCATTATTAGCGAATGAACGTATTGGATTCATCATGCATATACCCCAAAACCCAACTCTAAGCACTTAAGTGAATAATATTTTAGATACTGACGATCTCGATTGATTACACTTTATCTCTTCTCGGCAAATCTCACTTTTCAAAAACTAAAATAGAACACTGCTATAGTTATTGCAGAGTTTTCATCGCCGATAACCCAATTGGCACAATACCATCAAGTCTTCACCAAGATTTGAACCAAGTAACAACTTAGTTGAGGTGCATCTAGTGTTTAATTCATCATTGCGGAGAAGCCTTGAAGCAAACGAGGCTAAATTACTAGAGTCCGAGTCTCTGGTCGATTCTATTGATAATAGTGTAGCTACCATAGAATTCTCACCTGAAGGCGAAATCTTAAATGCTAATAAATTATTCTTAAATATCATTGGGTATTCGTTAGTCGAAATTGTTGGCCGAAGCCATAAAATGTTCTGTAAGCCAGAATATTCCAATGCTCCGACATATCGCCAATTTTGGGTTAATCTCAAATCTGGAAACCTTCAAGAAGGTAATTTCTGTCGTATTCGTAAGGATGGCAAAGAGATATGGCTTAAAGCGACTTATTTCCCAATAAAAAAGCATGGGAAAGTGATCAAAATAATGAAAATCGCTGCAGACATAACTAAAGATAAGCTGCAACTTGATGACCAAGAAGCCATTTTTAACGCGTTGAATCGCTCACAAGCGATTATTGAATTCACCCCTGAAGGGGTTATCACTCACGCGAATGCAAATTTCTTAAGTGTGATGAATTACAGTAAAGAACAGGTCGTAGGTAAGCACCATAGTATTTTCTGTTTTGATAATTTCTATCAACAACAGCCTCATTTCTGGGATGCTCTAAAACAAGGACAGTTTAAAAGCGGCCTCTTTGAGCGAAAGAATGCCTATGGCAACTCCATTTGGTTAGAAGCCGCTTATAACCCCATCCTTGATGAAAATGGCCATGTCAGAAAAGTCATCAAATTTGCTAGTGATGTAAGTGCACGGATCTTACAAAACCAAGCAGTCCAAGAGGCCGCTAACATAGCACTGACAACTTCACTACAAACTCTTACGCAAGCCAGACAAGGTGTTAAGTTACTCGATGCTACGGTCAATACCTCAAATGCTATCGCAGAACAGACCCATAAAACCACCGAGTCTATGGCAAAACTCAATGAACAATCTCAAAGTATTCAAGCCATAGTCGCGACCATTAGCTCGATTGCCGATCAAACTAATTTACTGGCATTAAATGCCGCAATTGAGGCCGCACGTGCGGGGGAACAAGGCCGAGGCTTTGCGGTTGTCGCCGATGAAGTAAGACAACTTGCGGCGAGAACCAGTAAGTCAACCAGTGAAATAGCTACCGTCGTCACTAAGAATAGCCAACTGACGACAAGCGCAACTAACATGATGAATGAAGTTGAATCTATTGCTCAGGAGGGGAAAAAGCAATTAGCCGAGGTAACTTTGGTGATGGGAGAAATACGCAACGGAGCAGAAAACGTTTCAAAAACAGTCTCTCAACTGTCGATTGATTAACAGTAATATGTAAGCTATTTCGTCGCGCTATCAAGGATTGCATGGCGCTTTATCTAAAAGACAAAACGCCAACCTATTGCTTTTACGTCAATCAATAATCAGTTTTACGACCTTCATAGGTGGCGCGCATTTGCTGTACAAGAACCTCATCGTAAGCACGTAATCCGCTCATCACTAAGGTTTTTATACCTGTGCCAACTAAAGTGTCGCCACTGTGTAATTCAAAGTGCAATGTCACATCGCCACGTTTACCGTCGATTTTTAAATCTTGGCCAATGAGTGATAAGGTCACTTGTACAAAATCGAGGGTGGTTAAGTCAAACGACATACTTTCGTAAATCACTAAAGGCCGTTCTGGGTTGATCATCACTTGATGTTGTTTCATCAAAGGGATCAGAATATCGATAAAGTTATGCCCAGAGAAAGCAACATATTGACGAATAAAGGATTCGGTCTGCGCATCGCAACAACTCACATCGCCATGACGGCTGACATTAAGATAGGTTTTTTCACGACTATCGCGAATCGAAAAACTCTCGCTCACTTGTTCTGGGAATTGCAGTTCGACGCTATCGCCCACCATACCCGCAAAGCTAAATTTCATGCTCTGACTCAGGCCATATTGAGTCAATACTAAGGCAAACAGTAAATCTCCCGGCACACAAAAGCGTTTTGCGCCCACATCGTGTATGGGATTAAAGTCCTGCGCAATTTTCTTCGCGAAGTCGCTGGCTTGTTGTGCGGATACGGAAATAGCTTGATTTTGCTCGGAAAAATAAGGCGCTAGAAACATATAAACTCTATTTGTAATAACTCAATACAGGGATGGATAACAAAATTATCACGAGTCTACCTTAAATTAGGTATTTAACTCACCCGATGACTTGATCCCACGGAAGACGTACAAAGTAACACCATGACCACATTTGTAAAGCCAAACACATTACAATGGTATTAACTTAGGTTAACAGGCTAACGTCTTCCATTGGATAAGGAACAAATAGTTAGACTTGTTTAAATTCTCGCTTCAATTGAAAACTATCGTCAGTAACAAGTTGTTCTAGCACTTCGACGCGTTGACGCAGTGTGGCTAACTCGGCCCGCATGGCTTGATTTTCAGCCTCTTGCGCTCGGCTGGACACCCCTTGCTTGTCGCGAATTTTCATAATCGCCACCACATATCCGCCAACAATGGCGAGGATCGGGATAAGTAAAGCGAGGGCTCCGGTATTCATAGTCATTTCCTTTATCGATTGGCGCTATTGTTATCAGGCTAAAAAATCAGGCTTATTTCGACTCTAGATATAGCTCAAAGTCAGAATATGGCAATGAGTATGCGCAAAATAACGCTTATCCACCAGTGACAAAAGTCATGAGGTTTAGCTAAGGCGCATCATTCCTTATCGAAGCTATCCACAACAATAGCGCCCATGGAGGCAGGCATAGTGATGACGATGATCCGTTTGATCGAGGTTAGTGGATCTTCAAAAAATGGCACTTTATCGAGACACAGCAAGACGAGGAAAACCACCAGCGCGGTGAGCAAATACGCCACCATGATGCGGAAAATAAACACAGGGACTCGGGCACGAATATTCTGTTGGAACACGCTGTGGTAAGTAAAAACCCCTAGAAATAACAAAGATAAACTAAAGAGCATGGCGATATTGAGCACAGGCAAGGTTTCGCCGAGGTGCCAGGCTTCCTCTGAAAACGCCACGGGCACCGCCAGCGCAAATGCTCCCACGCAAACTTGGCTCGCATCTTCGGTATTAAAACTAAAGGTCATGCTCATCGCTCCTTAATATTCCAATCCATTTAATTAGCCGAAAATAACGTGCGGCTAAGACGCGCTACATTAGGGCTTATTCCTGCGGAGTTAAGTGCGATACAGCACTTTAACCACATGCCAGCCAAACTTAGTTTTAACTATGTGCGGCACTAATAACTCGCCCGAAAAAGCCACTTTATCAAACTGTGGCACCATTTGGCCTTTTTTAAACTCGCCTAAATCGCCGCCTTTTTTGGCCGAAGGGCAAGAGGAAAAACGCTTGGCGAGTACCGCAAAATTAGCGCCATTATTCAGCTGCTTAACAATATCTTCAGCCTGCTCTTTGTGTTTCACTAAAATATGCACGGCGGCAGCGGTTTTAAACATGTTATTTCTCACTTTTGGTTAACGACCTAGGCTAAGGGAAGATGGCGTCACGCCTGTACTCTCGATAACGCCATTTCCATTCGCATAGGTTCTACTACTTCAGATTTTATATTCAACGCACAAATGCGTGAGTGATAGGTCGATTATCGAGCCTATTGGCCGAGTATTTTCTGCCACCATTGCAAAGGCTCGCCGCAATTATTCACCGGACGATAAGTTGCGGTTAATGCCGGAAGCGCATCAACATTGCTGCAATCCGATTCTTTGGCCACTCCGGTATCTCGGTCAAAAAAGCCCTTCACGACGCCATTCACTGGGATAGAGCGCAGACTAATAGGTGGACGTTCTTTCAAGAAGGCAAGATACACGGCCATGGCGCCACTGCTGCCATACAAGCTGGTTTTGCCGTTATCATCACGCCCCACCCAAATAGCAGCAACATTACGCTCATCAAAGCCCGCAAACCAAGAGTCGCGGCTGTCGTTACTTGTGCCTGTTTTACCCGCCAGTCCAACGCCAGGGAAGGCATTGCCTAAGCGCGTCGCTGTGCCTGTATTCACCACTTGCTGCATAGCGTACTGGATCAAAAAATCAGTATCGGGTGAAATAGCCTGCTCTTTAGGTAATCGTGTTACAGGTAATGGATTTTTATCTGCATCTAACACAGCCGTCACTGTGGTTAATTTACGATAAACCCCACTATCGGCTAAGGTTTGGTACACCTGCGCCACCATTAATGGCGAACCATTGACGGCACCGAGTAACATAGAAGGATACTCGTTTAACGGCTCCTGCCAACCCGACTTAGCTAAGGTTGTCGCAACCGCATCCACGCCCACCGCAATCCCAAGATTTACTGTCGGGACGTTCATCGACTTTTTCAGCGCCGTTAACAAAGGCACTTGGCCGCTGAACTTCTTATCGAAGTTTTGCGGTGACCATGTCTTACCTTGCTCACTCTTTAAGGTAATAGGCTGATCTTTAAGGGGAGTCGCTAAGGTAAATTGGCTATTGGGTGCCAGTGCCGTGGCGTACACAAAGGGCTTAATTAACGAGCCAATCGGACGACGAATTTCAACCGCACGGTTAAAGCCATCAAATCCAGGGGTTTTATCGCCGACCATTGCCGCGATACCGCCCGTGTATTTGTCGGTCACCACCATGCCTACCTGCAATGACTTGTTGCTCTTATCTAAGCTCTTAAGGGTTTGAGTCACCGCAATTTCGGCGGCTTCTTGGGCCATAGGATCGAGCGTGGTATAGATTTTTACCCCAGATTGCTTCAGTAACGCATCGCCATAACGCTCGTTCACTTCCTGTTTTACCAGGGCGAAGAAGGAAGGTAATTTCTGGTGTGCGGGTTTATTAAGATTACGGATCGCCAGAGGTGACTCTACCGCCGCCTTGTACTCGGCCGTGGTTAAATCGCCTGCATCCATGAGTAAACGCAATACCAGATCGCGACGCTCTTGAATGCGATCCGGATATCGCCATGGATTGTAGTAAGACGGTCCCTTAATCGCAGCCACTAAAAATGCCTGCTGGGCGATAGTCAACTCACTGATTGGACGGCCGAAATAGAAACGCGATGCCAAACCCATACCATGAACGGCGCGGGATTTATCCTGCCCCATATACACTTCGTTAAGATAGGCTTCGAGGATTTCGTCCTTGCTGTAACGAAAATCGATAATCACTGCCATCAAGGCTTCGCGCACCTTACGCAGTAAAGAACGCTCACTGGATAGAAAAAAGTTTTTCGCTAACTGCTGGGTTAACGTCGAGCCACCTTGCACTGTGCGACCGGCGCTAATGTTCACAAACGCGGCGCGCGCAATCGCGAAGGGATTCACCCCATGATGTTCGTAAAAGCTACGGTCTTCCACCAGCAATAACGCCTGCACAATCGACTTAGGCATTTCTTCGGTCGGCACAAACAGCCTATCTTCACCGTCGCCAGTAATAATGCGATCGAGCAACACAGGCTCAAGATGGAATACGGCAAGTTGACGCTTATCCGACACCCGGGAGACTGAACTGACGCCATTGCTGTCGAAGCTGATCATGACTCTTTGTTCGACTTGATCGCCTTCTGGATGTAAGAACGGTCGACGCCACAATTCGATACGAGTGCTTGATGCCGAAAATTCTCCCACTTGGCGTGGATTCGCGACTTTGCGATAGCCGAGCAACTTAAGCTCAGCCATCATTTGCGGATGACTGACCGCCGCGCCGGGATACAGCGCCATAGAACGGCTAAACACCTGCGCGGGCAAGTGCCATTTTTGGCCTTCAAATTTTTGCGCAATAATTTGATCGAGATAAATGCTGTAGAACGTCACTACAGCTAATCCAGCTAAGGCTAATTTCCAAGTGATTGACCACATTCGTCGAAATAAACCGCGGCCATTGTTGGCCCTACGGGAAGCGGGTGTTTTTTTTGTCGTCTTAGTCGTCATATCTACTTCATCATTCATGCATTTAAAGACATCAGCCACAATAACAAGCGTGGTGCGAATCAAGGCGTGTTATCACGCGATTAAAAAACCAGCGCCACTGCGCTATGGCTGAGCTAAACCCAAGGTTTTCTTCTTGGTAAATTTTGTCGGTAGTGTATTCACAGGATCGTCCGGCCACAGATGTTTTGGATATCGGCCGCGCATTTCCTTTTTCACTTCCACATAAGGTCCCTGCCAGAAACTGGCTAAATCCGCCGTTAAAGCCAATGGACGTTGAGCGGGAGAAAGTAATTCCATCGTCACCTTTAGCTTGCCCTGCGCCAGCATAGGGCTTTGTGCCATGCCAAAGGTTTCTTGCAGACGCACCCGCAGCAGCGCACGCCCAGATTCATCGTATACGATTGGCGCAGAGGTACCGGTAACTAACGGCCAAGAGGTTGGCAATAACTCGTCCAGTCGCTGTTTCTGCTGCCAGCTCAAACAGTTTGCCACAAAACCAAAGCAATCGAGCTTAACTAATTGCGGCAGATTATTCACATTTTCGAGGTAAGGCGCCAGCCAAGTTTCTAGGCTCGCTAATAACGCCCCATCATCGACCTTGGGCCAGTCGCTGCCCGCGTCGAACTCTGTCGCAAGTTTAAGCCTGTATTGAAACTGCTCTAAGTTAGCGTTCCAATTGAGAATTTGTAATCCTTGCTGGCGAATATAACCCAGTAAGGCCGCGACAATTTGCTTGCGCTCAGGCTTAGCAATCGTCTCGGTTTTCACTAAAATTTGTCCGACCTTGTATTGGCGCTCGGCAATGACTCGGCCTTTGCCTTCATCCCAGCCACAGATCTCGTGGATTTCCAGCAAGTCTTTTAGCTCGCTATCGAACAAGCTCGGCTGAAACGGACTCGCCAAGTAAATCCGCCCGGCGTTTCGGCCTTCAGTTTCTTGGAAATCCGCCACCACCATCCAAGGCGTTTGCGACAAGGCATCTTCGGCCACCAGCACCACGCCAGTGCCATTGGCTAATTGATAGCCCTCAACGCCACGCGCTTTGGCGATGCGATCCGGATACGCCAACGCCAGTAATAATCCCACATCGCTGTGGTGAGCATGGGTCGCAACCTTCACTAAGTCAGCAGTTAATCCGAGCTTTTTCTGCCACTGTTTCGCCTGCTGTCCCGCTTGCCCCTGACAGGCAAAGTGCAGGTAATTCATGATATCGGCGCCCTTTTTAGGCAAACCGCGCGCCTCTACAATCCCCGACAGCAAACAGGCCAAACTGCCCAATTGCCCAGTTTGCTCATTAACATTGTTTACGCCTAAGCTTTTCACACTTAAGCTTTTCGCGCCCAATAGCATATGGGCAAGCCTGGGGTGACACCCCAGCTCATAGGCCGCTTTACCGTGGGGAGTGAGTTTATTTTGACCATCAACCATGCCTAAGCGCTGCAGCAATTGCCACGCCAGCGCCTCATTCACACTCGGTGGCGGCGTTAACAACATCAAGTCGCAGAAGGATTTTGCGCCCCAGTAAGCACAATCGTGGGCCATAGCCACCAGATCCGCTTGGCTGATCTCGGGTTCATCGGCCCTGAGCATGCGGCCATGTTCTTCTTGGCTCCACAAACGCACACACACACCCGCAGATAAACGTCCCGCGCGGCCACTGCGCTGAGTTGCAGAGGCTTGGCTTATACGTTTTAAACCTAAGCGAGTGACGCCAGTTTTAGGATTGAAACTGGCCTGACGTTTATAGCCACTGTCGATGACAAAACCTATTCCTTCAATAGTTAAGCTCGATTCCGCCACGTTAGTCGCTAGCACGATTTTACGCCTGCCATCTGTAGTTGCCGCAATCGCGCTATCTTGCTCTGCGCCAGAAAGCTCACCATAAAGGGGGCAAATCAGAAAGGCATCTTGGGCTAAGCGCTCACGCAGAAACTGCTGCAGTCGTGAGATTTCGCCTTTTCCAGGTAAGAAAACGAGCACGGCGTTATTGCTAGCCGTTTTATCAACGTTGGCACTACTGGCCGAGACCAGATCGAGTACGCAGCGGCCAAGATGATCGATCCAATGCTGCTGCGTCGGCACAGGGCGATATTCAACCTCAACGGGAAAACTGCGGCCTTCACTGTGCAAGGTCACGGCCTCTGGCATCAATTCGCCCAAGGCAAGGCCAGATAAGGTGGCCGACATGGCCAATATTTTTAAATCGTCCCGCAGTGAAGCTTGCACTTCGAGCGCTAAGGCGAGGCCTAAATCGGTAGTGAGGTGGCGTTCATGGATCTCATCGAAGATGATCATCTCAATCCCAGTTAATTCGGGATCTTGCTGGATCATCCGCGTGAGTATGCCTTCGGTGACAATCTCTAAGCGGGTATTAGCGCTGACTTTAGCTTCACCGCGCACGCGATAGCCCACTTCTTGCCCCACCTTTTGCTGGCGGCAATGGGCAATATAGTGCGCCACACTGCGCGCCGCGACACGCCGCGGTTCGAGCATTAAAATGCGTCCGCTGATTTCTGGCCAATCCAACATAGCCAAAGGTAACGCGGTAGATTTACCCGCACCTGTCGGTGCCTCGAGGATCACTTGAGCGTGACTAGAAAAAGCCGCACGCAGCGGTGCTAATAAGCTATGAATAGGTAGAGAGTTCAAGAAAAAGACATCAGCGGCCAACACAGGCCGTCAGTGTACTAACAATCGACGGTGAGTACCATTTCACTGCAACATAATCCAGCTCAGTAGATAAGTGTACCAAACACTATAGTAGGGGATAGGCCGCAAAGGTCTCACGTTTTTCGAGCCAAGGCTGACTGAGTCCAGACTGCAATTCAGCTAACCGTATCGGTTTATTGATGGCGTAACCTTGGGCATAGTCGACGCCTAAAGCTTGCAGTTTTCGGCCAATATCTTGGGATTCGACAAATTCGGCAACCACATCAAAGCCCATATCTTGGCCGAGTTGGCAAATCGACTTAACAATCGCCTGATCCGCACTGTCTTCGCAGATGTTCACTACAAATTGACCATCTACCTTCACAATGTCCACATTGAGGCGCTTAAGGTAGGCAAAGCTAGAAAAACCAGCCCCAAAGTCATCGAGGGCTAACTTGCAATTGAGCGGGCGCAATATATCGAGTAACTTTGTCGCTTGATCGAGCTGACTCACGGCTGCGGTTTCAGTGATTTCGATGCAAAGCTTGTCCACCAGCTCAGGTTCGGCCATTAAACGCATTTCTAGCCAGTTCATAAACTCATGGTCGCCCAAAGACGTCGCCGACAAATTCACCGACACTAGGTCCAATTGCTGCCAGATATCTAAATGGCAACCGCCCCACTTGAGTAAATTATCGATCACCCACAAGTCGACCTTAGAAGCTAAGTTGTATCGCTCGGCGGCGGGTAAGAAAATGGCGGGAGACACAATAGTGCCGTTAGCCTGCACCATGCGCAGTAAGATCTCTAAATGCAGACCTGACGCCTCACGGTTTAATGGCACTATGCTTTGAAAATAAAGCTCAAATTGATTTAACGCGAGTGCGCCAACGATATCCACAGACGCCATCATCTCGGTATAGAGACGGTTCATTTTAGGATCGCTCGCGCTGTATAAATGCCAACCATTGCGACCTTGATCCTTCGCCAAGCGACACGCAGCATCGGCCTGACTCATTACGGTATAAATGTCGGCGGCTTTTTTATCTAACTTGGCAATCCCCATACTGACACTGACATTGTGACTACGGCTTTCCCAAATAAACTCATGCTTCGCCAATTGGGTACAGATACGTTTAGCAATTTGTTTCGCCGATTCCACATTGCAGTAATGCATTAAGATACCAAATTCATCGCCTCCTAAACGGGCAACAATATCGCCCTTACGCACGAGCTGTTTTAAGCGCAATGCCACTTGGCACAGCAGCTTATCGCCTGCCTGATGGCCACTGATATTGTTGATGACTTGGAATTGGTCTAAATCGAGAAACGCCACACATATTGGCATGTCGTCGTGGGCGTGCAGCAGATTTTCTAATAGGGCTTCGAAATGTAACCGATTGGGCAATCCTGTGAGCGCATCATAATTGGCATGGAATGACAGCTCATCGGCTAGGCGATACTTTTCACTGACATCTTCGGCAATCATGACTAAGGTATCTTTATCGCCACTGATCTGGCTAAAGCTGAGTTTCAACCAAGCCAATTGATGGATAGATTTTAAGGGTAACTCACACCAAGCGTGACCGAGTACACCTTCACGTACCACATGTAAGGTATCGGTGAGCATGGCATGCTCTTCCTCACGTACCATGTCGAATAAGTCATAACCATGTTGGATTGGTAGCGTTTGCAGGGCGACTTTATTGAGCATAGTCAATTGATCATGCTTATCTAGCAAGGCACAGGCTAAGGGCAACTGATTAAAGACTTCACAATATTTATGCTCACTGGCGAGCATACTCAGGGCGATACGCGTCAGCTCCATCGCCGAGCCAATCATCACAGCGGCGTGATTAAATTCCTGAATAAACTCTTCGCTCCATTCGCAACACTCAGAGCAATTCACCGCGCCCAACGCGATACGCGTTTCGCCAAATACCACAGGTGGCAATACCAATAAACTTTTGACGTCCCAATCTCTTAATAGCGTTCGCTCGGCCTGTGCATCGGCGGGTAAGGTATTCACATCGGGCAGATTTAATAGTCTTGGGGTGCGAACGAGTGAGCGAAAGAATGGCATGCGCGCTAAGGGCCAAACTCGAGTTTGCTGGCCTTTAGCAAATTGGGGTTTTAGATACAAATTACGCGTGCGTAAACGATCCAGAGACTGGCTGCCCGTCAATACAAATACCCCATCACAATGCAGTTGCAATGTGATGGTCTCAAGTGCTCGGTCAACATTTTGCTCTAAGGTTTCTAGTGGAGACTCACTAAAAATACTCACTAAGGCCTGTTGGAGTGGATTTGCTAAACCTACTGACATGAAAAGTGACTTCCTTACCTAAAAATCCATTTAAGGTATTATCGACGTATATTGAGTATAGGCTCACAGTGAATTAAACGTCTGCTTGAGTCGTAAATTAGCCGATAAATTCAACAACTAGATTAACGCTCAAAGACGCTAACCGTCAAAGTGTTCCCTGAGATAATCCGTGTTGAGCCCCACAAAGGACGATAAACCGATGCAACAAAGGCTATTTCTCGGCTTCGCGCCTACGACTACACAAAAAGCAAGGCTGAGTGATTTACAGCAACAACTGCTTTGCCACCTTAATCCTGAGGCGAAAGCAGTGAGTGTCAACAATATGCATTTAACGCTCTGCTTTCTAGGGCAAGTGGACGACGATCAACGTATCTCCCTCCTTGATGCGCTTGACCGCTTAGCTAAGCCAAGATTCAGTGTTCAACTTAACCAGTTCGATTTATGGCCTAATGCCCAAGTCTGTTGCTTAAAAGCCGATGAAGTTGATCCGCCGTTAGCGCAATTAGCTAAGCAGACGCAAGCAATAGCAGGCCGCCTGCAATTACATAGCAGTGAACACCACTTTTGCCCGCACATTAGTTTATTTAGGAAGGCCAAACAATGGACACGAGATGAGCCGGCTTTATTGCAACTCAAGGAGATGAATACGCTAACGCCCGAACATTTGCATTTATATCATTCAAAAAGCACAAGCACGGGTGTGGAATACCACATCCTAGATTCTTGGACGCTCGGTTAGCGTGAATTAAAAACAAAAAAGCCCGAGTATTAACTCAGGCTTTCCAATTTATCATTATATGCATCAACTAAAGCGCGAATAAACCAACAGGGCTTACTTTAAGGGCTCCAATAACCAATGCCTTATTCGAGTAAGCGTAAGGTTTCGCGATACGCACGCTTTTGCTCGTAGGTTTGTAAGCGCTGCATAAACTCATCTGTCTTGGTCATTTCGGCACTCATCTTTAACGCTTCTATCGCTTTTTGCTGCGTCGAAATTGCCGCACCAAAATCGCCGACTTCGGCATAAGCCGCCGCCAGATTATCTAAATTTGTCGGATCGTTCTCATTCACTTTGAGTAACTTTAAGGATAACTCGACCGCTTTATTGCCATCGCGATACTCAGCTTCGGGGCAAGTCGCTAAAATCCACGCCACATTACCTAAGGCAACATCATCACCCACTTGGGAAAATTGCTCGACCGCTTTACCACAATTACGTTGCACACCATCGCCGCCAGAAGCATAAATAAAACCTAAACGGAATTGTGCCCAACGACTTCCCTGCTCACTCAAGGCTCGATACCAATGCTCGGCCACGGATAAGTCACGCTTGATCAATTGGCCTTCAAAAGATAGGTCGGCTAAGGTTTGCTGGGCTTTTTCATGTTGCTGCTCGGCGGCAAGTGAAATCCAGTGCAAACCAGAGGGCACTTCTTGCGCCACAAAACGGCCAGAAAGGTACATTAATCCCAGCAAAAATTGGGCATCGGCGTCGCCTTGCTCTGCCGTCACCTGTATATGCACAAACTTACTGGCCGCGAGTTCGGCAGCAGGCTGCGGGATAGAAAATGCGTGCGTCGCAGAGCTCAGCCCGATTGTTAAGCTTAAACCTGCACCTAAAACCCATAATCTGTATTTCACTTGCTTACCTCTCTTGAAAGCGACTGCCCACAAAGTTAGCCAGAATTAACCCCATAAGTCGAGCCTAAATACACACAAACCTCAGGATAATGGGGGAAGTTGAAGCAAATAAGCGCCGAATTTAAAAAGTGAAACATCTTATACTGTAATTTAGGGGCCTGTTTTATCCATAATCTATAATAAAACGGCTTAATTAGACTGGTAAGATGTGATTAACTCGACAGAGTTAAGTGAATCCAGCGAGTTTCACGCCGATTTAGTTGACTTAAATCACTAAAGTAGCAAAATAAGCTCTAATTTTAGATGGTTAATTGCATTTATTCACTTATTCTAAAGTAAGACTTCCATCAAGTTTTTGTTAGTTTAATTGACGTAAAATGCTTATTTAGAATACTCTTACTTTCGTTTTAATCAATCGAGGAACACCAACATGGCTCTGATTGGTAAGCCAAAACCTGATCCAACTTTGGAATGGTTTTTATCACACTGTCACATTCATAAGTACCCTGCAAAGAGCACTCTTATTCATGCTGGTGAAGATTCAGATACTCTTTATTACATAGTAAAAGGTTCTGTAGCGGTATTGATTAAAGATGAAGAAGGTAAGGAGATGATCCTTTCTTATCTGAATCAAGGTGACTTTATCGGTGAACTAGGTTTGTTTGAAGAACAAGCCGAACGTACTGCATGGGTTCGTGCTAAGCAAGCTTGTGAAATCGCTGAGATTTCATACAAGAAATTCAGACAGTTAATTCAAGTTAACCCTGAAATTCTGATGAAGCTGTCTGCGCAAATGGCCTATCGCCTACAAAGCACCAGCCAGAAAGTGGGTAACCTCGCATTCTTAGACGTGGCTGGCCGCATTGCCCAAACGCTGTTACATCTGGCGAAACAGCCTGATGCTATGACGCATCCTGATGGCATGCAGATTAAGATCACACGTCAAGAGATAGGCCAAATCGTTGGCTGTTCACGGGAAACTGTGGGTCGTATCTTGAAGATGTTAGAAGAACAGAATTTGATCCAAGCTCATGGTAAGACCATCGTGGTATACGGTACCCGTTAAGTTAGTCTTCAGCTTGATTTAAGCCTGCCTTATTAAAGTGGCCTAGAATAAATTCTAGGCCATTTTTTATTGGAGAGCTCAAATGAAACGGCTGTTTTTAATCTGTTTTTTCAGCCTGTTCACGCTGGTGCATCCAATGCAATTGAATGCCGAACCTATTGAATTAGAACACTATCAAGCCAAGGCACTCGTCAACTCTGGGCAAATACTGTCCTTAAACGGTACACTCGCCGTAGTAAATCAGTTTTGCCAAGGTGAACTAATTGATGCTCATCTCTATCAAGAAGATCATAAATGGCGCTATGATTTGCAAATCAAAGTTCAGCGTGGCCAAATCGTCAATCTCAGTATTGATGCAACCAATGGTCAAGCCGATCACTCAATAGCATTACCGAGCGAATGTCGAAAACATGAAACTGTTACTCGTTGAAGATAACCCTATGCTAGTCACCGAGCTGGAGAAACAACTCAAACTCGCTGGCTATGTGACCGATATTACAGACAAAGCGCTTGAAGCCGATTATCTGATCAAAGAAACCCAATACGATTGTGTGATCTTAGATATAGGCTTGCCCGACGGCAACGGCCTCGAACTGCTCGAAGGCTGGCGTAATCAAGGGATCAGCACCCCAGTCATCATGCTGACCGCTCGTAGTCAATGGCATGAAAAAGTCGAAGGCTTTAATGCTGGCGCCGACGATTACTTAGGCAAGCCTTTCCACGCACAGGAATTATTGGCGCGTATTCAAGCCCTTATCCACCGTGCCCATGGTCGCTTGAACACTTCTAGCAAGCAATTGAGCTATGGCGGCGTGATCTTAGACGAAGCCGAGCAAACGGTGAAAGTGGCAGACCAATTGTTTGAACTTACGGCGATGGAATTCAGATTATTGAAGATCTTCCTGATGTCGCCTAAGAAGCTGTTATCTAAGACACAGCTCACCGATAAGCTGTATCAGTTTGACGATGAAAAAGAGAGTAATGTGGTCGAAGTTTATGTGACCCACTTACGTAAGAAATTAGGCAAAACCGCTATCGAAACCCGTCGCGGCCAAGGTTATATCTTCCACGGCATTATTGAATGATCTCGATCCGCACTAAGCTCAGTTTATGGTTAACGGGCTTACTGGTAATAGGCACAGTCATTGGGCTCATCTTGTTTGAGTCCATGCTGCGTCAGGCCTTCCATGACTCTATTATCAATCGCTTAGAAGAAGATCTCGAACATATTATGTTGGCAACCCATATCCACGATGGGGACATCAGCATAGATCAAAGCCAGCTTTCCAGTTTCTACAAGCCCGCCTATTCAGGCCGCTATTTCCAGCTTAACCTGCCCAATGAAGTCATTCGCTCGCGCTCCCTGTGGGATATGCAGTTAGATATCGAGCCACTCGCGCCAAATAAAACCCGTGTCTGGCAAGCTAAAGGGCCAAAAAATAACGATATGCAGCTGTTATCACTGGGATTAAATTCCAGTAGCGCCAATGTCAGTGCCACCTTAACCGTTGCCCAAGATTTGAGTATCGGCAGACGCGTGTTTAGCGAAGTCTATGGCACTAAGCTTGGGATCAATCTGGCGATGTTGGTTGCTATGATCGCGGGGATCTTCCTGATCCTGCGCCAATCCTTTAAGCCAGTTAAGCATATTCAGCACGCGCTTTCGCGGCTAAGAGAAGGCGAGATTAACGCGCTGGAGCTGAATAATATTCCCCCCGAAGTGCAGCCACTAGCGAAGACTTACAACGAGTTACTCGAGTACACCGCCAAGCAAATTGAGCGTAGCCGCAATAACTTAGGTAACTTAAGCCATGGGCTTAAAACCCCGCTGGCCGTGATGCAGCAACAGGTCGAAGCCCTTGGTCTTAAAGATCCTGAAACCGCCATTGCCTTGCAGCAACAGCTGGATTCTATCCACAAGATGGTCGAGCGCAAACTGGCGGCGGCAAGGATCACAGGCGATATGCTTCCTGCGGCGCAATTGGTTATCCCAAGGGATTTACACAGCCTAGCCAACACCTTAAACAAGGTTCACCGCAATAAAACCATCGAATGTGCTTTCGAACTCGACCCTAATATTCTCAGGCTGCCGATCCACAGGGAAGATGGCATGGAGCTCCTAGGCAATCTGCTGGACAACGCCTTTAAATGGGCCCAGAGCCGAGTCAGCATTCAGTTATCACGCCAACAGGAGCGTCTCTGCCTTTGTATCGATGATGATGGTCCAGGGGTTGCCGATGATGAACTCGATAAACTCACTCAAAGAGGCACTCGATTAGATGAGTCTGTAATGGGGCACGGCTTAGGCTTGTCGATAGTGAAGGAAATTGCCGAACAGTATGAGATTGAGCTTAAGTTTAGCCACAGCACTCGCTTAGGTGGACTGAGAATCGAACTGACCTTCAGTTAGTCTCGCTTAACATGCTCAGCGTTAAATGCTCTCTTTAAAATACTCATAAAAAAAACGCCATCGAATTGATGGCGTTTTTTATCCTTAATGTCTGATGACGTTAGGCTTTATTCACGTTAAGCCTTATTCACGTTCGTACTTTCAAAAATCTTGTCGGCAGACGCAGCCACAAAGCCAGTATACAGCTCACCATTGGCCATAGGATAACGCAGCGCAAACTCATAGAAACAACTTGGAATTTCCACTGTCGCATCGGTGAATTCAAGGCCAATCTTATCGGCCATAGTCGACGATTGCTCTAATAACACTTCTGGCGAACCTTTGATCTCGCCACCTGAACCATTGAGTACAAAGCCCGCTTGCTTCAGTGCATCATTCACTGACTCTAAGGTTTCAAAACCGTCGAGGTGATTGATAGACACAGTGAAATGGTTAGCGCGATAGCCAAAAGCCGCTACCCAAGCCGCATATTCGCTCTCAGTTAATAAATCCTGATAGGTTTTAGAATCTAAAGACCAATGGCGACCCGAGTAAATAAAGTTGTCCGCCGTTGTCGCCGCTACATCCACTTGGGCGATTAAGCCTTGAATGGTCTCTTGTAGCGCAGGGCTAAATTCTTCAACTAACAGCTCAGAGATAAACACTTTAGGCTGAGTCGAATCTGGGTGTTCAAAATGCTTAGCGATCAGTTTTTTCTGTTCAAACTTATAATCACCGCAAGCGACATAACCAAGTGAAGTGAAATGCTTAGCGAGCACATCCAAATTCACCTTAGCGATGTTGAAAGTACGCAAGGCAATATGATCGTTGATGATTGGCTTACCATGGCCCAGCAGCGCGTGCACTTTTGCCGCAGAAGGGGTCATTTGAATATAGTCTTGCCACAGGGCGGCAAATAACGCGTTGATGTCGGTATGCATAAAAACTCCTTTTATTGTGCTGCGGTTATTGCTGTTATTTTGCCGCGAACACTAAATGTAACGACCTAGATGCCACTGTTGCAGCGTCACACATACCCACAGTAGAAGCTCAAGTTACGTTACTGCTTGTTATTAGAAAGGAAGAACATTCGTCCTTCCTCCTCTTTACCACGTACTCTTTACCAGATAAAAGTTAAATCTCTACCCGCTTACAAGCTCAAACCTGGGCTTAATGTCACAGGTAAGCTCACTGCATCGGCCTCGACCGAAGCGACGGGATAAGCACAGTAATCGGCGGCATAGAAAGCGCTCGCTCTGTGATTACCCGATGCACCTACGCCACCAAAAGGTGCCGCGCCCGATGCGCCAGTGATTTGTTTGTTCCAGTTAACAATCCCAGCACGAATGCGCGCGAGGAAATAGTCATAATCTTCACGGCTATCGGCCAGTAAACCCGCTGACAAACCATAACGCGTTTGGTTAGCCAGTTTAATCGCTTGATCGAAATCGCTATAACGCACCAGCTGTAGCAGAGGTCCGAAGTATTCTTCATCCGGCAAAACATCGATAGCCGTCACATCGATAAGGCCAGGAGAGACTAAGCCCGTACCCGCTTCTAGATGGGTTAACTCGACTAACGACACGCCGCCCAAGTTCTGCAGATTTGTCTGCGCCGCAACCATACCTTTGGCGGCAGTTTCAGAAATCATTGAGCCCATAAAAGGTTGTGGCTGCGCGTTCCAAGGGCCAACTTTAATCTGTTTGACCGCAGCGGCTAACATGGCAATCAAGGCATCGCCCTGCTCGCCTTGCTCTACATATAGACGGCGCGCACAAGTACAACGTTGGCCAGATGAGATATAAGCCGACTGCAAAATATCGTGCACGGCAGCTTTGATATCCTGCACACCTTTAATGATCAGTGGGTTATTGCCACCCATCTCAAGTGCTAAAATCTTGCCCGGATGACCGGCATATTGTTGATGTAAAAAATGACCCGTGCGTGAGCTGCCAGTAAAGAACAGACCATCGAGCTGCGGGTGAGAAGCCAATGCTTTACCCGTATCCACTTCACCTTGGACTAAGTTAAGCACGCCAGCAGGCAGACCCGCTTTATCCCATAGGCTAACCATCAGCTCAGCAACTTTAGGCGTCAATTCAGAAGGTTTAAAAATCACAGTATTCCCCGCCAACAGCGCAGGGACTATGTGGCCGTTCGGCAAATGACCTGGGAAATTGTAAGGACCGAAAACCGCCACAACACCGTGGGGCTTATGGCGGATAACCGCGCGTCCCGCTGGCGTATCGTTGGCTTCTGTGCCCGTACGTTTATTGTAAGCCGCGGCTGATAGCGCAATTTTGCCTATCATGGCGCCGACTTCGGTCGCCGTTTCCCACTGAGGTTTACCGGTTTCTTGGGCAATCGTTTCAGCCAGTTCCGCTTTGTTGGCTTCAAGTTGGCTGCTATACGCTTCGACTATGGCTAAACGCGCATCGAAACCTAACATAAACCAATCAAACTGCGCGGCGCGCGCGGCATCAACGGCGGCGTTAACTTGTTCTGCTGTAGCCGTTTTGCCTGTCCAAATAGTTTGAGCATTGGCTGGGTTAATTGAGGCCACGTCATGACCTTTGCCAGCATGCCACTGACCTTGAATATAATGTGTCATTTGCTATTCCTACATTGCCAAAATACGGATTTGATCGCCTTTTGCGAGTAACAAACCCGCTGCCAGCTCAGGGCTGATAATGATGTGTTCGGATTTGTCGTCCACAGCCAGTGCGGCAGACGTCGCTCGATAATTGGCTAATTGAGTATTTGAGATAATAAATTGAGTGTCGGCTTCGGCCATCTCACCAATATCGACGGTCAACAGACGGCTTTCTCGCACGCCGCGAATGTCCGATAAACGACACTCAACCGTTGGACCACCATCAAAAATATCCACGTAACCGCGGCATCTAAAACCTTCGGCCTGCAGCAGACTTAATGCGGGACGGGTATTGGTATGCACTTCGCCAATCACTTTCTGCGCTTCTTCCGGCAATAGACAAACATATACCGGATTTCGTGGCATCATTTCGGCCATGAATGCCTTTTTACCCAAACCAGAAAGATAATCCGCCTGAATAAAATCAATGCCTAAAAAGTGTTTTTGCAGCCAGCCGTAGAAAGGTGAATGACCATCGGCATCGCTCACACCGCGCATTTCGGCAATCACAGTTTCGCCAAAACGCTTTGCATGTTGCGCTAAAAACAGAAAGCGACTGCGGGATAACATGCGGCCATTGTTGCCCTTGCGATACGCTTCACGCAAAAACAGGGTGCACATTTCGGCGGCGCCCGTGTAATCATGGCAAAGGGTGAGGGTTTCGACCTCGTTACGCACGTCAATTTGTTCGGAATGATAGACTTCGGTACCGAGTCGATAATGGTAGAAAGCATCTTCCATTCCCACGGCTGCTTCGATAGCGCACGTCCCCACCACTTCACGGGTATCGGTATCTTCCAGCACCATCAAATAACCTTCATCGAAGGGCGCATCGACAGTTTTGACGAATGAGGCTTCTGCTCGCGCAATTTTATGTCTGAGCAAATCGGCATTCACGGGTAATGACGTAAAACCATGACCAGACTCTTCGGCAATTTGATATAAGGCTTCAAAATCGCCAGCCTGAATAGGACGTATGATTAACATCTTAGTGTCTCCTCACTTTGGCTTGCCGTGCATCAAGGCGCCTCTCTTCAAAAAGACAGGTAATGATGCACGTAAGTATTCCCTGACAAAAAAGGAGTGCGAATAAATTCAGCACTCCTTTGGTCATTTAGGCGGCAGCAATGCTCGCCACAGCACGTTCAAAACGAGCTAGACCTTCAGCAATATCTGCCTCAGGGATCACCAGAGAAGGAGCAAAACGTACCACGTTAGCACCCGCCATCAGGCTCATTAAGCCTTCAGCGACAGAGGCCACCAAGAAGTCGCGTGAACGGCCTTGGTATTGTTCATTAAGAACTGCCCCTAACAGCAAACCTTTACCGCGTACTTCTGAAAATACATGATATTTTTCATTAATTTTGTTCAAACCATCGCGCAATAACTGCTCGCGATGTTTAACGCCGTCCAACACTTCAGGCGTGTTCACTACGTCTAACACAGCATTACCAATAGCGCAGGCTAATGGGTTACCACCGTAGGTAGAACCGTGAGTGCCCACTTTTAGATGTTCAGCAATCTCAGCGGTTGTCAGCATAGCTGCGATAGGGAAACCACCACCGAGTGCTTTAGCTGTGGTTAAAATGTCAGGTACGATTTCAGTCCCCATGTAAGCGTACAGTTCGCCAGTACGACCCACACCCGTTTGCACTTCATCAAAAATCACTAGCGCATTGTGCTTGTTAGCCAGTTCACGCACGGCTTTCAGGAATGCAGGATCGGCATCAATAATACCGCCCTCGCCCTGCAGCGGCTCAAGCATGATGGCGCAGGTTTTGTCCGTTACTGCGGCTTCTAATGCGGCAACATCGTTAAATGGCAGGTGAGTAATGCTCTGCGGCTTAGGACCAAAACCATCGGAATAGGCAGCTTGTCCACCGACGCTCACGGTGAAGAAGGTACGGCCGTGGAAGGCTTTATCAAATGCTATGATTTCGTCTTTTTCAACGCCGTGTTTTTCTAAGGCGTAACGACGGGCAAGTTTCAATGCGGCTTCGTTGGCTTCGGCACCAGAGTTGGCAAAATACACTTTGTCGGCAAACGTGCTGTTGACTAATTTAGTCGCTAATTCTAAGGCAGGCTCGTTCGTCATTACGTTTGACAGATGCCATAATTTTTCGCCTTGTGTTTTAAGGGCATTCACAAGAGCAGGATGACAGTGACCTAAGCAATTTACCGCAATACCGCCAGCAAAATCGATAAACTCGTTACCCTCTTGGTCCCAAACTCGGCTTCCTTCGCCACGAACAGGGATCACAGCAGCAGGCGCATAATTAGGCACCATAACTGCGTCAAACTGGGCACGGTCTAACTTCATATCAATGCTCATTCTTCTTCGTCCTTTGTGTTTGTTTAACGGCATCGGGGCCGTCAGAGTCCCATAGGTATCTTTATCTAGAGTTAGTGATACTGGGATTGCTTGTGTCTATTAATAACCATTATTAGCGAAAATGTGATCAAAATACCAGTTTTTCACAAACATCAATCCTAGCTCTTCTACCCAAAGTGCATAAAGATTGCAGTTTAAGAACTATACAAGCGTTTAAACCCGTGGCTTGCAGCATAATTAGTCAGAAAAAAAGTTATTTACCCCTCATTTTGCTAGCTATTCACTGAATGTGAATAACTACACCATTTTAACGAATCAAGTGTGAAAGCACAAAATGGCTAATTTTAGACCTCGCCTCAAGGGCTTCGGGCAATAAATCGAACAAGGGAAACACATGGGGCATGTTAGGGTAAAAACAGCCTGTTATCTCGCCGCCACAGGCTTTAACTTGGGTGACTAAGCGCTCAGAATCCTGCAATAAGAGTTCCCGCGTACCCGCAATCACTAAGATGGGCGGCAGATCAGCTAAGTTTCCCTGCAAGGGTGAAACCTTTGCTGACATAGGGTCTGCCCCAGCAAGATAGGCGCCACGTAAACGCAGCAAAGCTTCGATGGTGAAGAAGGGATCGTCAGCTGCGAGTATCAGCTCAGTATCTCCGGTTAGTGCTAAATCCAACGCGGGAGATAACAAGATACAAGCCGTCGGCAAAGGCAGGGCTAAACGCTTTAATTCCAGCAACAAGCTCAGGGCTAAATTGCCGCCAGCAGAGTCGCCCATGAGGATCACATTCTCAGCGCCCTTAAGCGTGATTAATTGCTTATAGGCTTCAAGCACATCATCAAATGGCGCAGGAAAAGGATGCTCAGGTGCGAGACGATAATCAGGAATATAGGCATCCAATTGACAACGTTGGCTGATATCTGCGATCAATCTTGCGTGGGCGTGGGGCGTTTTAAAACAAAAGCCTCCGCCACGGATATAAAACAGATTGCCAAGGCGAGTTTGCTCATTGAGAAGCACATAGTGCAGCAAGCTAGAGTGTTGCAAAGGGATGGTGGCACTGACTAACTTATTCGGCCAAGGAAGCCAACGTTTATCGAGATCAAGCAACTTTTTACGCACTTGCGCTAGGGGGACTTTGGCCTTGCCGCGACTGATGGATGGCCTAGCGACATAAGATAAAATAGTATTCAGTACAGATGCTTGCCAGCTTGGCATATCCCTTCCTCTACTTAAACGCCGCCATCCCGACGCTCAAGTCGCAGGTCGTGGACTACAGCAGATCTAACTTCCTATAATTCTGTGCTTTTAAGCGCAGCACTTCTTGCTCAGTTAACTCGTAATAATCGAACATTAAACGCTTTTCTTGGGGATCGATTTGACGCATCTCTTCGAGTAACACCACCTTAGCATAACAGTTTGCCCGCGCGACTAATGCGGCCTGCGGTGACAATTCTCGATAGCTTAAAGTCAGGTCTAACTCCTTCAATAACCCAGTCAAAGGGCTCGCTTCAAACTTAAGTAACTCTAATAGCTGCCAGTTAAGTTTATGACCATGGCTTAACACTTGTTCAAACACCGCTTTGGCCGGAAACTCAGTGGCAATCACAGCATCATACACTTCCTTATCACGGCTGCTGCTGGCCTCCCTTATCCACGCTCCCCAGGTTTGATCGAATAAGCGGGCACTCAAACTCAGCACAACCGAGGTGCCTAATTGATTGAGCAAGGCACTACTATAAACTAAGGCTGAGTCAGTATTATGAAGCTGAGCCAACGCATTGGCGGCTATGCCACTGACTATGCTGTAGCGCCATAATTTACGGGTAGTCCACAACAACTTAGCATTGGCGCTCGGCAGCCAATTGCGCAGGCAAAAATAAGGGATAATCGTTCGCAGGTTTTCGATGCCGATGTAATTCATCACCAATTTGATATCAGTGACTCGCACATCTGAGCTCTGAGGCCGGCGGGCACGAAAAGACGGGCTGTTGACCATATTGGTCAAATCGCGGCACAACCAACTTAAGTTACTGATCAGCGGTCTTAATCGCGTCGCATCAAGATTTTTTGCCAGCAGTAATTCCAGCAATAGAATTTGCGATTCATTGATCTCTGACTTAGCCAGAACCAGTTCGGGGGACGCGAGTTGATGCTCGATGGCATTATTGACCGTTTCATGCAGCTGGCTCGACACGGCTTCGAACACTTCTTTGGCTTTAATTTGTTTCATTAAACGCGCTAAAATCGCTTCGCGCTCAACATCTAACTTATTCGCATCGGCCTCTAATTCAAGGTCGAGATCATCCAAAAGAGTCGGGCTCGCTTTATGCTTTCCGAGGATCAATTGCTGATAGAGTCTGTGCTCTATCTCTATAATTTTGCCGGGTCTTACACCGCCCGCAACCGAAATCGCCACTATAAATCTTTCCTATATCGCTAATGCCCGAGTGACGTCAAAACAATCAAACTCTCAAAATCATTACAATTTCAGCACATACACTTAATCTTAGCAATAACGCAAAGTCGCAGAACACAAACATAGTGTTATATCGGATATTTCCTACTCAGTTGGCCAATAAAAAGGCCTCACATAGAGGCCTTTACAGGAAGTCGAGCTGAGTTATTTGAGTTCTTGTTCGAATAACTTATAGATGCGGCGGTATTCGTCTAACCAGCTAGAAGGCTGACGGAAACCATGGGGCTCGACAGGATAAATCGCCGTTTCAAAGGTCGGTTTTTCCAGTTCGATCAAATGCTGCACCATACGCACGCTGTCTTGGAAGAAAACGTTGTCGTCCATAACGCCACTCATAATAAGCAGTGGTTTCGTTAATCCTTGAGCATGCTCAATCGGAGAGCTGCGCTCATAGGCGATAGGATCGACATCAGGCGTATTTAAGATGTTGGAGGTATAAGGCGCATTATAATGTGCCCAGTCCGCCACAGGACGCAGTGCGGCTCCTGCTTGGAACAGATCTGGTGCAGTGAACAATGACATAAAGGTTAAGAATCCGCCGTAGGAACCACCATAAGTCCCGACACGCTCCGTATCAACATTCGTATTGGTTCCCATCCAGCTAACGCCATCCTTTAAGTCTTCCACTTCTGGATGACCCATATTGCGATAAATCGCGGTGCGCCAATCTCGGCCATAACCTTTAGAGCCACGGTAATCCATGTCCATCACCACATAACCTTGCTGAGTCAGCAGGTTGTGGAACATAAACTCGCGGAAGTAACCGCTAAAGCCATAGTCAGCATTTTGCAGATAACCAGCGCCGTGGTTGAAAATCACCGCAGGGTATTTCTCGGCGCGGGATTTATCATAGCCTTGTGGCAAATAGACGCGGGCGTACACCTTGCCGGCACCATGGCTTGAAGGTACAGCGACCACTTCTGGCGCTTGCCATGGATAGTTTTTAAAGGCATCGCTGGTGTAAGACGTCAGTTGCTTTAACTCACCGCCAATAGGTTGAACATAAAGCTCATTGGGCTGAGTACGGCGTGAAGCATTGAGTAGTAGCTGAGTGCCATCAGGACTTAGGCTGTAATCTAAGTTGCCATCCCACTGCGTTAATTGCTCATTTTTGCCTGTGGCTAAGTTCACCCGGTGAACGTTATAAATGCCAGGGTGAGTTTGGTTAGCTTTGTAGTAGATGTAATTTGCGTCCGGTGACAGCTGGATGTCGCTCACCACAAACTTGCCTTGGGTTAAGGCGCGCGGCTTTTCACCGAGTCCTTTCACATAGAGCTGCGAATAACCTGATTCTTCCGACAAATAGTACAGAGAATCCGTCCCCGGCAACCAACCGAATTGGTTGTAGTCGTAATTCACCCAAGCGTCGTCATGCAAACGATGTTCGGTGGTGAATTTACCTTTAGCTAAATCGACACTGGCGATCCAGCGATCTTTGTTATCGGTGGCTTCTAGCATCAGGGCTAATTTATCTTCCGATTCATGCCACTGAATCGCGCTTTGGGTCCAGCCCCAATCCTGCATCAACTGAATCTTGCGTGGCGCTTTAGTGCTTTGGTAAGTTTCGCCTTTCGCTTTAGCATTCTCAGCTTTCACTTTGGCAAGCACATCTTCATCAAAACCAGTCAGGCCCTCGATAGTGATATCGACTTGTTTATGCTGTTTTAAATCAAGCACTACAAAGCGTTGTCCTGGTGGCGTATCTTCAGCCACACGTGCACGTACTGGCACAGGATCGATATAACCGTCGCTACCTAAGTAGTTAGGCATGATGTCGTGTTCGCTGCTGCCGGTGTAATTCTTATCGGTCAGGGCGAGTAAGATATAGCGGCCATCCGGTGACAGACTAAGCTCTGACACCACTTCGCTATCGCCTAAATACCAAGTGCTGGCGGCGAGCGTCGGGTCGCTTTTTTGCAATTCATCTATGTACTGTGCTTTGGCTTTAGCATTCTCTTGCTGCAGCGCCACATACTTAATCAATCTGTGCTGTTGCTTGGCAAGGTAAGACGTTGGCTCTTTTACACCTTCTGGGGCTTTCGCCATTTTAATTTCAGCAAGTTGCTCGACTAAGCCTGAGTCTTGATGAATTTGGAAAACATTGTCGCCCTGCCAATAGGCGATATCGCCATTATTGAGATAACGCACGCCATCGATGGCACTGCGCTGACGAGTCAGTTGGCTGATTTTACCTGTGCTTAATTGCTTAACAAAAATGTTGCCCTGATACAGATAAGCCTTGTGGGACTTAGTGCGATCAAACACGCCAAACTGCTGATCTGCCGCGTGTAATTTATCAAGCGCTAGCTCGACGGCGCGACTGTCATTGATGCCTTGCTGATAATAACTGCGCAGAGGTGAAGCACTCGCTTGGCGGGCAAACAGCACGCTTTGGCTATCGTCGCTCCAGTAAGCCTCCTTAGCGAAAACCCCCATCCAATCGGGATTTGCCATAATTTGATTAAGCGTAAGCGCCTGTGAAACCTGTGGCGGTTGGGCTAAGGGAACTTGGAATGCTTGCGGGGATGATGCAGGAGCTGCTGTTTCAGTCGATGTCGCTGCGCAACCTGCCAATACGGCAACCGCTAACGCACTTAAACCCAAATTTCGCATTACGCTTCTCATTTGTCCTTCCTTTTATTGTTATCGCAATGGCTACATGACCCAGTCTAATTGATCTGCTGGTTTTGCCTATTCGCGTAGTTTTGCCGAAGTTATAGCATAGTTAATCGCTAAACTTGCTTAAAAAAAGGATAAATCTTGTAACAGAAATTGATAGTACGAATATAGTGCGGGGAGTTTTTAGGACGAGGAGTTTTTAGGGCGAGGAAATTATACAGGCACAGCAGGTTGCGCTAAAAAATTGGCTAATAGTTCGAGACCTTGCTCGGTGAGAATTGATTCGGGATGAAATTGCACCCCATACAGCGGTAAGTCTTGATGGCTCATGGCCATGATTTCTCGGCCGTGAATTGCATCGTCAAACCAAGCATCGAGTACAAAACCTTCAGGCACAGCATCAACCAGTAACGAGTGATAACGTGTGACGGTTAAGGGCTGATTTAATCCCTCAAATAACCGCTGGCCAGTGTGCGCAATGGCGCTGACCTTGCCGTGCATTACCCGCTCGGCACGCACCACATTGGCACCAAAAACCTGCGCCATCGCCTGATGCCCTAAACACACACCTAGGATCGGCATGCGCGTGGCAAAATGTTTAATCGCCGCAAGGGAAATCCCCGCCTCATTGGGAGTGCAAGGGCCGGGCGAAATCACCAGATGAGTAGGCGCAAGTGCCTCGATTTCGGCGATGCTAATTTCGTCATTACGTTTGACCACTATCTCTTGCCCTAGCTGCTGAAAATACTGCACTAAGTTAAAGGTAAAAGAGTCGTAATTATCGATCATTAGCAACATACAAGATCCATTGGCCTAAATGGGTAAAGGTAACGCATATCCGACGGATGAATGCGGGCGCAAATGCTACCACACCTTATCCTCAAGGTTTAGCCAATTACGGCGATAAAATACAGCGACAAAAAAGCCAGTCATAGGACTGGCTTAGTTTTAAAACAACTTGGGCATTTCACCACAGCTCTTTAGCGGTCGTTATTTTACGACGGTTAAATGGCTGCGACGCTTAGGTGGTTCATCAGTCGGCTCAGGTGCTTTATCGTTTGTTTCAACAACCGATAAAGATGAATCGACTTCATCATCCACCAGGTAAGCATCTTCAATATCGAAGACAGTGCCAGCACCGTTTTCACGGGCATAAATAGCGACAATCGACGCCATTGGCAACATCACCTGCTGGGGAACACCACCGAAACGCGCATTGAACTCCACAAACTCATTGCTAATTTGCAAATTGCCCACTGCGCCAGCAGCGATATTCAGCACTATCTGGCCATCCTTCACGTATTGCTGCGGTACTTGAGTGCCTTCAACAAAGGCATCCACCACAACGTGAGGAGTCAATTGGTTGTCCATCAACCAATCATAGTAAGCCCTTAGTAAATAAGGACGATTTGGAGTCAAAGGTTTCATTACATACCCATGCGCATTTCGCGTTCAGCTTCAGTTAGAGAAGCTTTAAACGATTCACGCTCAAAAATACGTGTCATGTACGCTTTGATATCTTTAGCTACACGGCTATCTAGCTCAATACCTAATACAGGTAAGCGCCACAACAATGGGCCAAGGTAGCAATCCGCTAGACCAAATTCTTCGCTCATGAAGTAAGGCACTTCACCGAAGATTGGCGCAATTGCGATCAGGCTTTCAGTCAACTCTTTACGAGCCGCTTCAACACGATCACCTTTACGGATACGGTCAACAAGCGAATACCAGTCAGTATCGATGCGATGCATCATCAAACGGCTTTGGCCGCGAGACACTGGATAAACTGGCATCAAAGGCGGATGAGGAAAACGCTCATCCAAATATTCCATGATAATGCGTGATTCGTATAAAACGAGTTCACGGTCTACCAAAGTTGGCACTGAGTTATATGGATTTACTTCGAGCAAATCCTCAGGCATTTCGTTAGGGTCGACCTGTAAAACATCAACAGTAACCCCTTTCTCAGCTAACACGATACGTACTTGATGGCTATACAGATCATCAGCACCTGAAAACAGTGTCATGATAGAGCGTTTGTTGGCAGCAACAGCCATTGATACCCTCCAGAATCGAAATAAAACAAAAGTAAACGAGGGGCAAAGCCCCCCGTTTACACTATGCGGATATTACATTTTACCCGTTATTGGTGCCTAGTGTACATCTTTCCAATACTCTTTCTTCAAGAGGTAGGCCACAATAAAGAATATAAACAGGAATCCGAGTACCCACCAGCCCATAGCTTGACGCTCTAGCTTAACAGGTTCAGCCGAATAAACTAAGAAGCCAGTGATATCACGTACTGCTTGGTCGTATTCTTCCGCATTCAATTTACCGCCAGTCACCACAATAGTGCCATCTTCTTGTTTAACTGGTGTGCCTTGTAACTCTTCAAGTACATGTGGCATACCAACAGATGGGAATACTGTGTTATTCACACCAAATGGGCGACTTGGATCTTTATAGAAGCCTTTCAGATAGGAATAAACCCAATCTTCACCACGCACGCGAGCAACTAAAGTTAAGTCTGGCGGTGTAGCACCAAACCATTTAGCAGCATCTTTAGGTGGAATAGCGTTTTGCATCAACTCACCAATTTTAGCATCGGTGAACATATACTTGTTACGCATATCATCCGCAGAGATACCGATATCGGTTGCTACACGTTCATAACGTTGATACTGAGTGCTATGGCAACCAGAACAGTAATGTTGGAACAGGTCCACACCACGTTCTAAAGAAGCTTTATCATGCAGATCAACATTGGCATCTTCTAAATGTACGTGTCCGCTCGCGGCAATTGCCAAGGTCGGCAACAAGGCAACTAATGCAACTAATGCAATCAATAATTTTTTCATTAGTGTGTCAACCTCGCTGGAACAGGTTTAGTTTTTTCATTCTTGCTGTATACCCACAGCGCCACAAAGAAACCAAAGTAAGTGAAAGTAAACACCTGTGCAACTATCGTCAGGGTCGGCGTGGCAGGCACTACCCCTAAATAACCCAATACTATGAAAGATATAGCAAATTGGGCAATATTCAGCTTATGTAGCGTACTACGGTAGCGAACTGACTTCACTTTACAGCGATCTAACCAAGGCAATACGAACAGTACTGCAATCGACAGACCCATCATTATCACGCCACCCAATTTATCAGGCACAGCACGTAAAATGGCGTAAAAAGGAGTGAAGTACCAAACGGGTGCAATGTGTTCAGGTGTCTTCATCGAGTTAGCCGCTTCAAAGTTTGGCTTTTCAAGGAAGTAACCACCGCCTTCAGGAATAAAGAACAACACATAGCAGAACACTATCAGGAAGCCCGCGACGCCCATGATGTCTTTTACAGTGTAATATGGGTGGAATGGAATACCGTCGACTGGCCAGCCATTTTCGTCTTTGTTCTTCTTGATTTCGATACCGTCAGGGTTGTTAGAACCCACTTCATGCAGCGCAATTAAGTGTAAAAACACGAGTACGACTAATACTAGCGGCAGAGCAATAACGTGCAGCGCAAAGAAACGGTTCAGCGTTGCGCCAGAGATCACGTAGTCACCACGGATCCACAGGGTTAAGTCGTCACCAATAACTGGAATCGCACCGAACAGAGAGATAATTACCTGCGCACCCCAATATGACATTTGACCCCATGGCAGCAAATAACCCATAAAGGCTTCGGCCATCAGCACGAGGAAAATTAACATACCGAACAGCCACAGTAGTTCTCTAGGCTTCTGATATGAACCGTAAATTAAACCACGGAACATGTGCAGATAGATCACAACGAAGAACGCTGAAGCACCGGTAGAGTGCATATAACGCAGCAACCAACCGTATTCAACGTCACGCATTATGTACTCAACAGAAGCGAATGCGCCTTCTGCTGTTGGTACATAGTTCATCGTCAACCAGATACCCGTCAGTAATTGGTTAACCAATACCAACATCGCTAGCGAACCGAAAAAGTACCAAAAGTTAAAGTTAGTTGGCGTTGCATACTGACCCACGTGACGGTTATAAGTCGCCGTCATAGGGATACGCGCATCAATCCAATTAATTAAATTCTTAACCATTACGCCACTCCTTTATCTACACCGATAATCACGGTGCCATCATCAACGTATTGATGTGGAGGAATAACTAGGTTCAATGGAGCAGGTACGCCTTGGAAGACGCGGCCAGCCATATCGAACTTAGAGCCATGACATGGACAGAAGAAACCAGAAGTGACACCTTCAACTTGCTCACCAAATGAATCTGGTAAATAAGTAGGTGAACATCCGAGGTGGGTACAAATACCGACAGCAATAAAATACTCTGGCTTAATTGAGCGCAAAGGATTTGTTGCATATTCAGGCTGCTGCATTTCAGCAGAAGCAGGATCTCTTAACTTATCATCATGTGTTGGCAGTTCATTGATCACAGCATCTGTGCGACGGACAACCCATACAGGTTTTCCACGCCACTCAACACGGATCAGCTGACCTGGCTCTACTTTACTGATATTTACTTCGACCGGTGCACCTGCAGCTTTCGCTTTGGCACTCGGATTCCATGACTTGATGAAAGGAACCGCTACAGCGACGGCACCAGCACCACCTACTACGGCGGTTGCGGCTGTCAGGAATCTGCGACGTCCGGTATCGACTGGCGCATTGCTCATCCACTTATCTCCCAGAGGGTGTTGGAATTTTTATATTTCAAAGACTTTCGGCCCTTAGTCATCACTAGGGTCAAAAATCGAAGTTTGAAGCGGGGCTCATTATAGCTAAAAATTAGAAGCAGATCATAGTGAAAACACGCAAGTAAGTTAGGGAGATTGCGTGTTTTTTGAAAAAAGTCGAAAAAAGCCCCAACTATTAAGCCGTTTTAATCAATTTGGAAGGTTTTTTGAGCATCTTGTCTGTGACATCGGCATAAAGCATGCATCGCTAATATAAATTAGCCTTAACTTTTCTATCTAAGTTAACAATCGCCAGATAAAAAAATAGGCCCTGGGTAACAGGGCCTATTAGATCAACACTTTTAACGTATTACTTCTTGGGTGAAGTGCTCTTCATATACTTGAAGAACTCGCTATCAGGCTCTAATACCATGATATCTGACTTGCCTGAGAAACTAGCACGATAGGCTTCTAAGCTACGAACAAAGCTAAAAAATTCAGCATCTTTGCTATAAGCATCAGAATATATCTTAGCCGCTAATGCATCACCTTCACCACGAATGGTTAAGGCTTTACGCTCAGCTTCAGCAATCTTCACTGTTACATTAGCATCGATCGTTGCACGGATAATTTCAGATTGCTCTTTACCTTGTGCTCTATGCTCTTTTGCCACAGCTTGACGCTCAGCACGCATACGTTGGTAAATACTGTTACTGACGTTAGCGGGTAAATTGATTTGCTTTACACGCACATCGACAACTTCAATACCTAAGTCTTTAGCGCTTTCTGAAGCATTTTCCAATGCATCATTCTGTAACTCATCACGCTTACCAGAGACAATCTCTTTGATTGTGCGGCGACCAAACTCAGTTCGTAAATCGTTGTTGATCTTACGTTGTAAAAGCGATTCAGCATTCGATTTAATACCACCATTTGTAGACAGGTAATATTTTTCGAAATCCAAAATACGCCACTTCACATAAGAATCGACCATAAGGTCTTTCTTCTCTGAAGTTACAAAACGATCCGCAGCACCATCAAGTGTTTGAATACGGGCATCGAGTAATTTTACTTTATCGATCACAGGTACTTTAACGTGTAAACCTGGACCATAGACGCGAGTGACTTGCTTGCCATCCACATTGTCTTTTAAAATTTCACCGAAACGCGCCACAATTGCGCGCTCGCCTTCATTCACCACCATTAAAGATGACAAACCAATACCTAAAAGTACGGCGATAAGAATAACGCTTAATCTACCCATGGATTACTCCCTCCCTTGGCGAGTACGATCATCGCGGGATGGACGTCCACTCAAAGGCTCATTCGCGCGAGTCGTTGATACAGATGAAGAATTGACATTTTGCTGTGGCTTAGCTTCCAGCTCAATTGTCGCAGGCTTCTGCTGAATTAACTTATCTAGCGGTAGGTACATTAAGTTGCCGTTGTTTTTGGCATCAATCAGCACTTTATTCGTATCAGTCATCACTTGCTGCATTGTATCGAGATACAAACGCTTGCGAGTCACTTCAGGCGCAGCTTGATACTCAGGTAATAACAGCTCAAATCGAGCCACTTTACCGCGAGCCTCTAAGACTTCACGCTCTTTATAAGCATTCGCTTGTTGTGCCATACGTTCAACTTCACCACGAGCTTTAGGTTCAATCTCACGGGCATAGGCTTCAGCTTCACGAATAAAACGTTGTTCATCTTCTTGGGCAGAAATCGCATCATCGAAGGCATCTTTCACTTCTTCAGGCGGACGTGCCGGCAAGAAGTTAACATCGACAATCGCCAGACCCAATTTATAGGGCTCAAGAATGCGCTCTAACTCTTTCCACGTATCGCGACGGATAGCATCACGGCCAGTAGTCAGAATATCATCCATCTTGTTATGTCCGATGACATAACGCAATGCACTGTCGGTCGCTTCACGCAAACTGGCGTTCGCATCGACGGCACTGAACAGATATGAGTAAGCATCTAAAATACGATACTGCACATCAAGCTCAACTTTCACGACGTTTTCATCGGATGTCAGCATACTACCAGACGCAGGAATAGAGCGAACCGATTGAATGTCAACGGGATAAATTTGGTCAATGAAAGTCGCTTTCCAATGAAGACCTGGTCCTATTTCGCCATTATGTTGACCAAATCGCAGTGCCACACCACGCTCCGCTTCTTTAATTGTATAAAAACCCGAAAGCCCCCAAACAACCAAAGCAACAGCAAGAATGATGATTAGGCTAAACGAACTAAAAGATTGGCCTGAGCCATTTCCTTTGCCGCCAAAGCGCTTTGAAAGATTACGAAAAACCTCGTCAAGGTCCGGTGGTCCTTTGTCGTTACCACCTTTATTTCCCCAAGGATCATTACCCTTGTTACCGGGCTCGTTCCAAGCCATTTAGCACTCCATAAGTGGATGAAATAAATTAGATTATTAACAAACAGCCTCATCTATCGAATCTTCGTAGATGAAGGTTTCTAACTCACCCTGACTCTGTTTAGCTAATCGGCGCCAATCGGCGTCCGATAAACGAACAGACAAAATACAGTTCCCCAGATCGTCGTACTCTTTCTGCTGTATCGCATCCAGTCGATAAAACTGGCCAAGATAATGTCCAGCAGTTGCCGGAATTCTTAGTGTTAGCTCTTTAATCACCTCACCGATAAGCTCAGTGATGGCTTTCAATAGCAAATCAAATCCCAAACGCTTCTGTGCTGAAACCCAAACTCGAACGGGTTTGCCTATGTCGTTATATTCAATTCTTGGGATTACATCCTCGAGTAAATCGATTTTGTTACATACCACGAGTTGCATGACTTCATCGGCTTCGATGTCTTTCAGTACAGATTGAACCTGATCAAAATTATCCGCCATGTTTTCATCTGCACAATCAACAATGTGCAGTAGTAACTCAGCTTGCCTTGTCTCTTGTAAAGTCGCCTTAAATGCAGCAACGAGATCATGGGGCAAATGACGAATAAACCCTACTGTATCCGCGAGTATCACGGCACCATCGGGTAAATCTAACTTTCTTAACGTGGGATCGAGTGTGGCAAACAGCTGGTCTGCTGCATAAACATCGGAAGATGTTAAGGCATTAAACAGCGTTGATTTACCGGCGTTGGTGTAGCCGACTAATGATACTGTCGACAAATCACTGCGCTTACGTGCACGTCTACTCTGTTCACGTTGTTTATCAACTCGCTCTAAGCGTTTGTTGATATTTTTAATCCGTCCTCTGAGCAAACGTCTATCGGTTTCGAGCTGGGTTTCCCCTGGACCACGTAAACCAATACCACCTTTTTGCCTTTCAAGATGCGTCCAACCACGGATCAGGCGAGTCGACATATGGCGCAATTGCGCTAGCTCCACCTGCAACTTACCTTCGTGAGTTCGCGCTCTTTGAGCAAAAATATCGAGAATAAGTGTCGTACGGTCGAGTACTCGACATTGACACACTTGCTCAAGATTACGCTCTTGGGCTGGACTCAATGCATGATTAAAAATCACCACATTGGCTTCGGTCGCCGCCACTAATGCGGCTAACTCTTCAGCTTTACCAGAACCCACAAAAAATTTGCGATCCGGCGAACGTCGACTTCCAGTAATCACCCCGACTGATCGCGCTCCAGCTGATTCTACTAATAGCTGCAGCTCGACTAAATCTTCTCGGCGTTCCTCATCGGAAAAGTCGATATGGACAAGAACCGCAGTTTCTCCCGCCTCATAACGATCAAACAAGAAGTAAACTCCTTAGATAAAACTTATTCGCCACTAGGCGCATCATCTTGAGCACCATATCCGCCTTGGGCATTTTGGTGACCAGTAACGTTGAATGGGCGTGCTGGCACGACAGTAGAAATAGCGTGTTTATAAACCATTTGGCTCACTGTGTTTTTCAACAGAATGACAAATTGATCAAACGACTCTACCTGTCCTTGGAGTTTAATGCCGTTAACCAAGTAAATTGATACAGGAACGCGCTCGCGACGCAATGCGTTCAAAAATGGGTCTTGTAAAGATTGCCCCTTAGCCATTTTATTATTTCCTTTTTAATTTATATAAAATAAATCGATATCAGTGATAGTTTTTTGTTTAGTTTTAGTATTATACAGCAAGGGCTAATAAGCTAGCGGCATTGACGCATAAGTGTAACTAAATTCCCCTCAGCACCACTTTCGAGCCAATTCAACTCTGGCCAACTGCGCAACCATGTTAATTGACGCTTAGCCAATTGCCTAGTAGCAGCAACCGCTTTTTCGACCATAGTATCATAGTCAAACTCACCATCGAGATATTGCCAGCACTGTCGATAACCCACACAACGCATTGAAGGCAAGTCTAAATGCAGGTCTCCACGGGCTTTCAGCTCTGTGACTTCCTCAAGAAAGCCCTGCTTGAGCATAATCGCAAAACGTTGCGCAATTAAGTCATGTAACACTTTGCGCTCACGCGGTGCAATAGCAAACTGCACTACGTCATAGGGCAAGGGAGCAGATTTGGTCTGAGTCAGCTCAGTCATACTCTTGCCGCTTATTCTATAGACTTCCAGCGCTCTTGAAAGTCTTTGTGGATCATTAGGATGAATTCTTTCTGCCGACACGGGATCTATCTCCCTTAATTGGTCATGCAGTGCTTCCCATCCCTTTTCATCCGCCTCAGCTTGGATCTCGGCTCTAATGGCCTCGTCCGCACTCGGCAAAGGTGATAAACCTTCGAGTAACGCTTTGAAATACATCATGGTTCCGCCAACTAATACTGGCGTTTTACCCATGCTGACAATCTGTTCTATCTCGGCTATCGCATCGGCTCTAAAGTCGGCTGCCGAATAACTTTCGCTAGGATCGCGAATGTCGATCAATCTATGTGGCCCACGGGCCAATTCGTCGGCTGAAGGCTTGGCGCTGCCAATGTCCATACCGCGATAAATTAATGCTGAATCGACCGAAATGATTTCGCAGTTATGCTTTTCGGCCAATTCTAATGCTAAAGCAGTTTTGCCTGAGGCCGTTGGCCCCATCAAAAATATCACATTAGGCTGTAATTCTTTATTCACTTGCTTGCTCTTCTAGCCACGATTGCCAAGGTAATGATATTGCTTTGTTGGCAATAAGCTGTTTTTTCTCGTCAGCTAACTGCGAAAATGCTGCCCAAATTTCTGGCGCCGAAACGAATCCCGTTAAACTGTGTTTTGCCAACCAAAATGCCAATGCGCTTGGCGCAGGTGTTTCAAAACGCAGCGATTGTAACCACTCAGGGATCACTTTGGCTAACTGGCTCTCTCTGATATATGGGGGCACTTTTTTAATAATCAACTGCTGGTAACGAATTGTTAGTTCTAAACCTAACTGGCGGATTAGCGTGTCATGTTCATCGAGCACAGCCTGCCAATCCGCATCGGCCGCGACAGACACTGGCATCAATAAAGGCTGACCAATTAATCCGGTCGCTAGCTTAGCCTCAATCTCTTGGCAACGCGTCGCCAATGCTACTGATTTTATTGGCAATAGACTCAGTTTATCCGCCGTCGCCATTACCCAATATTGGCCATCTAAAATAGCAGGCATAGGTAAAGATGGCTGATAATCTTGATCTTTTACACTGTAAGAAGGTGTTTGCAATAAAGCACCATAACTTGCAATTGCCGCTTTTGACGGTAATTCAGTACGTTGCCGAGATTCACTTGCAGAATAACTGCTGCGACTACTGTCCCTTGGCGTGGCCATGCTGCCAAAGGCATTGGTTTGAGTGCCAAAACTGGCGCCTTCTCGTCCTGCGCCGACCGATTTTACTTGAACGGCAGTGGAAACTGCATCTTGAGCAGACTCAAATGAATCAGCACCAAGTGCAAAAGGGGCAGCTATTCCAACTGCGCTTGTTGGAGCATCCACAAACACATCTTCAACTTCATCCAAGGAACTAGAGTGAACGACATTGAGTTCCCCTGCTTCTTCCAGCGCCGATTGCAGTGCCTGCAAAATATAATCATGCACATAGCGACTCTGATGGAATCGTACCTCATGTTTAGCAGGATGCACGTTTACATCCACTTGATGGGGATCGATATCCAACATCAACACATAACCGGGTTGCTCCAGTTCTGCTTTTTGGGCAAAGGCTTGGCGCACAGCATGATTGACTAAGCGGTCACGGATAAGCCGTCCGTTGACATAAAAATAATGGGTATCAGTAATCACCGGCGACCAAGGTGACTGTAAATAACCACTGAGGCGCAAATCATCGTGTTGACATTCAATCTTAAGCGCTTGCTCAGCAAATGGGCGACCACTTACTTGCGTCAAACGTTGTAAATACTGGGCTTCATTCATGGCGGGACGATAATTGCGTACCGTCTTGCCGTTATGGGTCAGTGTAAAATGGATATCGCCGCGCACTAATGCAATGCGCTTTAACCATTCATCGATATGGGTAAATTCGGTTTTATCGCTCTTTAAAAAGCGTCTGCGAGCTGGCGTATTGAAAAATAAATCCACCACTTCAATCGTAGAACCAACAGGATGCGCGGCGGGCATGACTTTAACCGCCATGTCGGCACCTTCAGCATGGGCTTGCCATGCTTCGGTTTGATCAGCAGTGCGCGAGGTTAAGGTTAAGCGTGAGACTGAGCTGATACTCGCTAACGCTTCACCGCGAAAACCAAAACTGAGGATCGCTTCGAGATCGTCTAAGGTGTGTAACTTTGAGGTCGCATGGCGCGATAAGGCCAGCGCGAGTTCATCTTTGGGTATACCAGATCCGTTATCGCGAATTTTAATCAGCTTGCTACCGCCTTTGTCGATTTCAATATCGACTCGGCTCGCTCCTGCGTCGAGGCTATTCTCAACTAATTCTTTGACTACGGAAGCGGGTCTTTCAACCACTTCCCCCGCCGCAATTTGGTTGGCTAATTGCGGTGGCAGGATCTGAATGCCCATCATGCTTTCCTATTTAACTCTCTTTCCTATTTAACTCTGGGGTATGACTAACGTTTGCCCTAACTGCACCACATCGGACTTCATCCCATTCGCTTGTTTGATGCTAGACATAGGCACTCGATAACGCTGCGCGATAGCCGATAAAGACTCGCCACGACTGACTTTATGTTTGACGTTCGATGACGTTGAACTCCCCACATAAGCGGTTGGCGTTCTCTCTTTAGTCGATTTAGCACTGCTAGAACTTGCGCCGCCACGCTGGGCAAGCAAGGTATCCGCTGGAGGATTATTGTGATAGTAACGACTCACACCCTTATAGATAGCATCGGCAATGCTTTCTTGATGACGACTGCTCGACAACAAACGCTCTTCTTTAGGATTCGAGATAAAGCCCGTTTCCACTAAAATTGAAGGAATATCCGGCGACTTCAGCACGGCTAGACTCGCCGATTCTGGGCGACTCTTATGCAATTCAGTCACGCTGCCTAAATCCTTAAGAATATCGCCCGCAACTGAATGACCAATGGCCATCGAACTGTTCATCGACATATCGAGCAAGGTCATTGCAAGATACTGTTCATTATCCGTATTTTGGATAATCTCACCCGCGCCGCCAAGTAACTCAGAATGTTTTTCTTTTTGCTCTAACCAACGGCCAATTTCACTGTTAGCACGACGCATAGATAATACCCACACAGAGGCCCCGCGCGGATTGGGTGATGTAAAAGCATCGGCATGGATAGAAATGAGCAGATCGGCCTTACTGTTGCGGGCCAACTCAGAGCGCTTATTCAGATTCACAAAATAATCGCCGGTACGGATCATCACAGCGCGCATGCCGGGCGTGTCATTGATTTTACTCGAAACACGTCTGGCGATTTCCAGGGCCACCTTTTTTTCATAAACGCCCGAAGGGCCAATGGAGCCGGGGTCGTCGCCACCATGGCCCGCATCGATAGCAATCACAATATCACGGGATGACTTTGCCGCTTGAGTAACCGTTTTAACAGGGGTAGATGAGACAACTGCGGTGGCGGTTGTTAAGGTTTTATCTTCTAAATCAACCACGAGACGATTGCCATAGGGCGCAGTTACGGGCAACGAAAACAAGCTCGCATTCAGTGGCTTCACCAAATCTATGACTAAGCGCAAATCGCCCTTAGTCGGCGACTTACTGACTCGCACGCCCTTGACTAACTTGCTGTTGTTTTCAAGATTTTTAAGCGCAACTTTAGTGGCGGACTTTTTTAAATCCACCACTAAGCGATTAGGGCCATCTAAAGAGAAATAGGTGTAATCTGGCGCTTCACTTAAATCAAACACGATTCGAGTCGACTCAGGCGCAGCCCAAATACGTACGCTTTCTAACTGATTAGCCGCATGGGCCGCCACAGATAAAAAAGAACATAAAGAAAGAATAATAATTTGAAAAAAGGGGTTATTTTTTATCATTTTAGTTTTTATTTTATCGCTTTTAATAACTTTTCACCTGGCTCTGACAAGGCCTCTATGCGTATTTCACGCCCACTATTTTGATAACTTAAATGCATATGGACATCGGCATCGGGCAATAAACCCTCTCCCTTATCTGGCCATTCAACAATGCACAGACTCTTATCCGTGAAATAATCACGAATACCCATAAACTCCAGTTCTTCTGGATCGTTTAAACGATACAAATCAAAATGATAAACTTCGACACCATCCAGCTCATATGGTTCAACTAAAGTGTAAGTCGGGCTTTTAACGGCTCCTTTATGACCTAAACCTTGAATTAAGCCGCGACTCAGCGTCGTTTTACCGGCACCTAAATCACCCGTAAGATACAGAGTCAAAGGCGCTTGGACATGGCGGGCTAATTTTTGCCCAACCGCAATAGTGTCGTCTTCGTTGTCTAAGAAAAAAGTTAACTCTGTCATATCCGCTTATATCACTGCTGTTATTGATGGAGAAGCGACTCAAGCCTAAAAAGGCACAGGGCACAGAACAAAGTCCAGCCCCGCTTGAGTCTCACATACCGCCTAGAGTAAATCACTATTCACTAATTGGCGAATAAAAGGCATTAAATCGCTCGCTAACATGCCACGCTCTCCCTGTATTGCCGCAAGATCGGCAGCGCAACCATGTACAACAACACCCAGCACAGTCGCCTGCATGTTATCCATTCCTTGAGCCATGAGCGCGCCTATAATACCAGATAACACATCGCCACACCCACCACTGGCAAGCCCAGGATTACCGACAGGTGCAACAACCATTTGTTTGCCATCAAAAATGACCGTTCCCGCGCCTTTTAGCAGTACAACACCGCCGTACTTTTGCTGTATCGCCCGTACGGCCGCAAACCTATCCTGCTCAATTTCTGCCACAGAGCAGCCGAGTAAACGCGCAGCCTCACCCGGATGCGGTGTTAGCACCCAATTGGTTTGCCGGCGCGGTTCATTGCTCAATAGATTTAAGGCATCGGCATCCAAAACACAGGGTTTATCGCTTAAGCCCACGGCTTTAAACAAGTTATAGCCCCAGTCATGCTTACCTAAACCTGGGCCAAGTACGATAACCTGCGCCCAACCAAGGCGCAGATACACTTCCATATCGACTAAGTCACAACCCCAGAACATCAATTCCGGACGGGAAACATTCACAGTCAATTGATGATCAGGTCGACTGATCACAGTAACTAATCCAGCACCAGCACGCAGACATGCCTCACTGGCCAGTCGCACGGCGCCAGCCATGCCCATATCACCGCCGATAACAGTGACCTTACCCGACTGGCCTTTATGGCTATCGCGCGCTCTGGCGGCAAAGTAATCTTTAAGCGTCTCTTTTCCGACCCTTTGTGCACTCGCTTCAGCGAAGAAAGGTGTTAATCCTAAAGCGGCAAATTCAAGTTCGCCGCTGTAATGCCGCGCCTTACCCGTTAACAAACCTTGCTTCCAGCCACCAAAACACAAGGTGACATCCGCCATCACAGCAACACCCGCCACAGCGCCGGTATCGGCAATCACTCCAGACGGTAAATCAAGGCTCAATACCCAAGCTGCATTGTCATTGATGGCGCGAATATACTCAGCCATATCGTCGCGCAAGGCATCTCGCACACCTGTGCCGAGTAAACCATCGACGATGATCTTGGCCGCAAGAATGGGCGCAACGGCTTTCGGCAGTAACTCTCCGCCGTCTTTAAGATAATGGGCCAATGCTTGCTGACACTCAGGCGTGCCTGCCGCTGACGTCATCATCACTGAAACGGCCATACCACTTGCACGGGCTAGACGGGCGCACACTAAGGCATCGGCACCATTGTTACCGCTGCCAGCGAGGATAAATACAGAAGAGGCATTGGGGTTATGTTTCGTTAAACATTCAAAAGCCGCTGCGCCAGCACGCTCGACCAATTCATAGAGGCTAGAGGCTCCCTGCGACACAGCACTCAGTTCAGCTTGGCGAACTTGTGCTTGGGTAAATAAGGCCTTGGGGAATTGCGATAGATCTTGTGCCATGAAGGATCTCCTTAGACGCCAACGACTTCATTCCACAATGAGTTACCTCACCATAGGAGTCTTGGCAGCATTGAGCAAGGCCGATAATAAAATCAGCCAATAGATCAAGAAAGTAACAAGAATCGGATAGGGAAATTATGACGTAAATCAGTTCAGGCGCAGATACCCGCCCAAATGGAGCAAAGTAGCGCAAAAGTCGTCGATAAATAGATGACACAAAGACAAAAGCCAGCACTAGGCTGGCTTTGGGAATTGAGAAGCGATGACGGTTTAGATATCGTCCATCCGAATCGTGCTGTGGACCAAACGTTGTTGCTGAGTTTTCTCCACTCGGATCAAGTTAGCTAACGCATTACGCGCATCTTCGGCAGTCGTTGAGTTAACTGTTTTTTCTAACAAACCAATCAGACGATTTTCTAAGTCTAAGTGCAAGTTGAGCACATCGTCTTCATTCATGTTCGCGGGCAACATAGTATCTTGGCAACGCTTGGTAAAGTCTTCAAAGGTGAAGTCTTTGTACCAAGTATCAAGAATACGATGTGGCGCTTCTTCTATATAATCGCGCAGTTTCTCCGCCATGGTTTTTTGATGTGACTCAAAATAATCCAGCATCATTTTCACTCGTGCCGAGTCAGCTTGATTATTGAGTCGGCCATAGAGTTGCGCCATATCTAAGCGGCAATTTGCCACATACTCAAGTAGATCACGTAATTGTTGAATACGCATATAATGCACTCCACTGTCAGGCCAACTACTTGGCGCTATTAATTTTGTCTAGCTTCATTATGTGAGTAAAAGCGTTACGAATATTTGAACAAGGTCATAATTTAACTTTCGCGAAGCTATCTAATTTAGGAAAACTTGAAGAAACACGCTACAGATCACGCATCTAAATCCTATCACACTGTTTTGTATAAGAGAGAAAAGCCAAAAGAGATCTCAAAACACTTAGTCTAAAAGGTTGGAGTAAGTCTTTGGTTGTGCATGATGAATCAAAGATAGAGGGTTTGAAGTCGATAGCAGTGAATCAAAACAAATATAGATGAGCTAGTTGAGGGAATGACGTGAAAAAGTAGCTGTTGAGAGTTTAACGGAAGTACAGCGAAATGATTTTATCGGGAGTGGTTCGAACCGATGACCTATACCTTGACTAATTTAACAATCACAAAGGTATCGCCATATCAGAATCACAACTGAGCTAATGTCAATTGAGTAATGTGATAGTGGAATATTTAGGAAATTGGAGCGACATATCGGGTTCGAACCGATGACCTATACCTTGGCAAGGTATCGCTCTACCAACTGAGCTAATGTCGCATAATTATCGCTGTCACATCAGCCTTCAACATTCAAAAAGGTATCGTCTATCAACCTTTATCAACTGAGCTAATGTCGCATAATCTGTATTAATGATTTGGTAAATCACTAAGTTTTAATTTGGAGCGACATATCGGGTTCGAACCGATGACCTATACCTTGGCAAGGTATCGCTCTACCAACTGAGCTAATGTCGCATAATTATCGCTGTCACATCAGCCTTCAACATTCAAAAAGGTATCGTCTATCTACCTTTATCAACTGAGCTAATGTCGCATAATCTGTATTAATGATTTGGTAAACCACTAAGTTTTAATTTGGAGCGACATATCGGGTTCGAACCGATGACCTATACCTTGGCAAGGTATCGCTCTACCAACTGAGCTAATGTCGCATAATCTGTATTAATGATTTGGCAAATCACTAAATTTTAATTTGGAGCGACATATCGGGTTCGAACCGATGACCTATACCTTGGCAAGGTATCGCTCTACCAACTGAGCTAATGTCGCCTTTTGTATCGCGGCTAAATTTGCCTTCAACATTAACAAAGGTATCGTCTATCAACCTTTATCAACTGAGCTAATGTCGCCTTTTGTATCGCTGCTACATTTGCATTCAACATTAACAAAGGTATCGTCTATCAACCTTTATCAACTGAGCTAATGTCGCCTTTTGCATCGCTGCTACTATTTGCCTTCAACATTAACAAAGGTATCGCCTATCAACCTTTATCAACTGAGCTAATGTCGCATTCAATCTAAATGACCGTACATCTCTGTTCGCATCAAAAAGTTGAGGCCGCATTATATGAAAAATTCATGCGGCTGCAACCCCTTCTTGCATATTTATCTACTGATCGGTCAAATTTTAAATACTTTGCTGCGATAATACTGCAATTCAGCGATCGACTCTTGGATATCCTGCAGTGCTTGGTGAGTGTTTTGCTTCTTAAAGCCCGCCATAGTTTCTGGGCTCCAACGCTTCACTAGCTCTTTAATCGTACTGACATCGACATTACGGTAATGGAAATAATCTTCCAGCTCGCGCATATAACGATTTAAGAAGCGTCTATCTTGGCCAATACTATTACCACACATTGGAGAAGCGCCCTTAGGAACATACTGTTCTAAGAAGGCAATCGTCTTAGCCACGGCTTGCGCTTCGGTTTCTTGGCTAGCACGAACGCGGTCAATCAACCCTGACTCACCATGGTGCTTTTGATTCCAATCATCCATAGCGGCCAGCACGTCATCCGATTGATGAATCGCGATAACCGGACCTTGACCGATAATATTGAGTTCTTGATCTGTCACTAAAGTGGCAATTTCAATGATCCTGTCGACGTCGGGCTCTAACCCTGTCATTTCCAAATCGATCCAAATGAGATTATTTACATCTGCCGTCATAAATCAGCCTTATCATGTCAGTTAGCCTAAATTCAGGCTTTTTTATTCAAGAGCGTGTATCATACTGCTTTTTTCCGACACAAAAAATCACCTAATTGACGAAGACGAATCAGTGAGTAAAAAGAAACCCCTAAGCCAAGGTCAATTACGCCGTATGCGTGCTAATCACGAGAAGCGACTCAATCGTGACAGTGGCGAAAAAAATACGCCAGAGTTACAGGATAGTTCACTGGGGCAAGAACAGCCCGGTACTGTGATTTCTCGTTTTGGCCAACATGCCGACATAGAAACCGAAAGCGGCCAAGTTGTGCGCTGTAATATTCGCCGTGCCGTCACCAGTTTAGTCACTGGCGATAAAGTGATCGTACGCTTAGCCATTGAGAGCCAAGCCAATAGCGGCATAGCAGGTATTGTTGAAGCCGTTCATCCACGTCGCTCATCACTCACACGCCCAGATTTATACGATGGCGTGAAAATTATCGCCTCGAATATCGACCAAATTTTAATTGTGTCCTCGGTATTACCCAGCTTTACCACCCAGATCATCGACCGTTATTTAGTGGCCGCTGAAGATACTGATATTCCGCCTATCATCATTTTGAATAAAATTGACTTGCTCAATCCCGATGAAGCGCAGGCAATCGATGAAGCGCTGCAGCGCTATAAAGATATTGGCTATCCAGTTTATAAAGTCAGCAGCAAGTTAGGTGATGGTATCGATACCATCAAAGACATACTCAAAGATAAAGTCAGCGTATTTGCCGGCCAATCTGGTGTGGGTAAGTCATCGATCATCAATGCCCTATTACCCGATGCAGAACTGGTGATTGGTGATGTTTCCGATAACTCAGGTTTAGGTCAGCACACCACCACCACAGCTAAACTGTTGCATTTGCCTAGTGGCGGCGATTTAATCGACTCCCCAGGCGTGCGCGAATTCGCCCTATGGCATCTTCCCGCACAGCGTGTCGGCTGGTGCTTTGTTGAATTTCGTGAGTATCTTGGCGCGTGTAAATTCCGCGATTGTAAACACGGTGACGATCCCGGCTGTGCACTGCAAGAAGCTCTGAGCCAAGGTAAAATCAGCGCAGATCGCTTTAATAACTACCATAAAATTATCGCCAGCTTAGATGAACAACGCCATGCCCGCCATTTCCGCGCGGCAACTGACGAATAACGACTTATTGATAAATAACAACAGTCTCAGCAAAGATTGAGCAGTAAGAAAAGGAATTGAAATTGGATAAAGTCAAAATAGCGCTGCAGTACATGCTGCCAAAACACTTATTATCTCGTTTAGTGGGTAAACTCGCCGCCGCCGAAGCGGGCGCGTTAACCACGGCCGCTATCAAGTGGTTTATCAAGCAATATAAAATTGATATGAGCGAAGCGGCGCAGAGTGAGCCTGAAGCCTATAAAAGCTTTAATGCCTTTTTTACCCGCGCCCTTAAACCCGGTATTCGTCCGTTAGATATGGACGCCGATATCATGGTGCATCCTGTCGATGGTGCCGTAAGCCAATTAGGCCCAATTAAAAACGGCCGCATCTTCCAAGCTAAGGGTCACCACTATTCATCCTTAACCCTGCTTGGCGATCAAGCGGAAGATGCTAAACGCTTCGAAGGCGGTGATTTTGCGACTATCTATCTGGCGCCTAAAGACTATCACCGTATCCACATGCCGATTAAAGGCACGTTATCAAAAATGACTTACGTACCTGGTGAACTGTTTTCGGTAAATCCGTTAACGGCGAGACACGTACCCGGTCTCTTTGCCCGCAACGAACGTGTGGTGGCGATTTTCGAAACCGAATTAGGTCCATTAGCCATGGTATTGGTTGGTGCAACGATTGTTGCCAGTATCGAAACGGTCTGGGCAGGCACAGTCACACCGCCGACAGGTAAGCAAGTCTTCACTTGGGAATATCCAACCCAAGGCCCCGATGCCATCACCTTAGACAAAGGTGAAGAAATGGGTCGCTTCAAGTTAGGCAGTACTGTGGTGATGTTGTTTGCTAAAGATGCTATCGCGACCTTTGCTGAAGGTGTCGAAGCCGAAGCTGTTACGCGTATGGGACAAGCCTTCGCTAACCTGAAAGATGTTAAGCAAGCGGATTAAGCTTTCTTGAGTTCTGCTAAACCTTCGGGATTAATTGAATTACATTTGGCTGTGCTGCTATTTGGCGGCACGGCTTTGTTTTCTAAATTAATCCCACTCAGTGCCCTCGACATCACCTTCCTACGCTGTATCGTCGCCGCCACTGTGTTAGGTTTGCTGGTCAAACTCAGCCATAGACGGCTAACGCTGGCCTGCAAACAAGATTATCTGGTCGCCATCGGGCTTGGGGTTATCGTCAGTCTACATTGGGTGACTTATTTTGCCGCCATGCAGCTCTCGTCGGTCGCCATTGGCATGATTGCATTTTTCACCTATCCGGTGATGACAGTGATTGCCGAGCCATTACTGACCGGCAGTAGAATAAAATTACTCGATATCATCAGCGGCGTGTTAGTGCTGATTGGGGTGATATTACTGATCCCTGAGGCCAATTTAGGTAACGACACTACGCTGGGCATTGCCATCGGCATAGTGTCCGCCATCTTGTTCACCGCCCGTAACTTATTGCACAAACGCTACTTTTCCCAGTACAGCGGCCCACATGCCATGTTCTACCAAACCTTGGTCGCCGTCGTGTTCCTAATGCCGTGGCACCAAACGGAACTGAATAGCATCTCACTCGAAGTGTGGGGATTGATTATTTTACTCGGTGTCGTCTTTACCGCCGCGCCCCATGCGCTATTCACTTCCGCACTGAGGCAACTCAGCGCCAAAACGGTTGGACTAGTCTCTTGCTTACAGCCCTTCTATGGCGCCATGTTAGCGCTGATTATTTTGGGTGAAGAGCTCAATCTCAACACCCTAATCGGCGGCACTATCATAGTCGCGACCGCCATCTTCGAAACCCATCAATCGCACCAGTCACAGCGGCGAAAAAAGAACGCCTGAAACATACCAATCTCAACGCAATTTGGCTAATATGGAGCGTCTTTCGCCCCTAAATGTCTTTAGCCCATATGCCACGTATTTTATTGTTCGTTATTGCTTTTTTCTCATTTTCCGTCCTAGCCAATTCGCCTTTGCAGTTGGACAAACGTCTTGGCATGAACAAGCAAGATCAGCAACAAAATCTCAGCATTGATGAACAAATTAACGACCTAAAAATTAACATAGAGAAGCTCGCCGCCAGTGCGACCAGTTTCCAACAGGCGCAGATCGATTTTGAACAACACAAGAAGCGCACCAACCAAGCGCTGAAAGAAGCCTATAAACCTCTCTCTCTGGAAAAAGGCACAGACCTCAGCCAGCAAGCTTCGATGGCCTATATTCGTTTGTCTGAGCTTAAAGAAAGCGAATCGACCCTTGGCCGACAAGTAAACGATTTATTACAGCGTCACAACGACTTACCCACTGTGATCGCCAGCGCGAGGCAGAGTGTCGCCCAAAACAAAAAGGCTGAACTCGCCCCACTTGATACCCCAACGGGTGAGTTACAACAAACTCAACGACTCTTCTTTGAACAAAGCCTTGCGACCAATGAGGCTGAACTCGCCAGCAGCCAAAAACGCATTGAACTGACGCAGTTGCAATTACAGCTAGTACGCCAACAACTGGTGCAGCAAGAAGCCTTAATTGAAACCATCAACAAGGCGATAAATAAACAACGTCAGCAACAAACCGATGCCACCCTAGCCAAAAACTTAGTCAACACGGACAAAGTCCTCGATCCCATTACCCGCAATATTGCCGACACTAACCAGATTTATGGCCAAAAACTGCAAACCTTAACCTTGCAGATCAATAATGTGGTCGAGCAGCAGGAACAGGCAGAAACCCAATATCAATCCCAAGCCAAACAGTTGGCGAACATCCAAGAACAGATCACTTGGGTCAAAATGAACTCCGCCTTTGGTGAGCGCTTTTTGCAGATGTTGCAATCGCTGCCTAAGCCGCCAAACCACGAAAAACTGCAAACCCTGATCGCCGATGCGCGCTTAGACAGATACCATTTAGAGCAGCAACAAGCCCTCAATGATCAAGAGTTAGAACAGCCCGGCTTATACAATGAGCAGCAGATTAAGCTACTGCACTCCCAGCAAAGTTTGATCTCGCAGCTGATGCAAAGCTATGACCAATACTTGAGTGAATTAGGTAAGTTGAAGGTCAACTATCAACAACTGAGCCAGCAACATCTCACCCTTAAAAATACCCTAAACGAGCATTTATTCTGGGTGCCTAATGCTGCCAGTATCAGTAAATTATGGCTGACAGATCTTGAGCGCAGTACGGTTTGGCTAGTGCAGCAAGCGCAGTGGGATGAACTGGGTAAAGCGTGGGAAGAGCAAAACGATTATTGGTCTTGGTGGATCATATTGCTGGTATTGTGTTTAGTCGTACAGGACTTAATCACGCCTAAATTCAATCGCTTGCTAAATCATTACACCACTTATGTGGGCAATGTGACCCAAGATAAATTCATTTACACCCTCAAGGCACTCGCCTGCAGTGTCAGTTATGCCTTGATAAAACCTTTCCCTGTGATCATGGCGGGATTGATTTTTTATCAATCCGATCGCAACTTTGTGCAAGCAGTGGGCATGGGCATACTGGCGATTGGTTTAGTTTACCTCTTGTATCGCTTCATCTTTATTCTCACGCTCGACAAAGGCGTACTCGTGGGCCATTTCAAACGTCCCTCGAAACTCATTCAAGCCGGACAATCACGACTCAGACACTTTGTGCTGGTCGCCAGTCCATTATTAGGCTTGATGGGCTTTACCGAAGTACTCGACACCTCACTGGTGCGCAACAGCATAGGCCGTGGTGCCTTTATTGTTTTCTGTATCGTTTTATTCTTGTTATACAAAGACATCTTAATTCTTAGCCGTAAAAACTCGGATGCCAAGAAAGACGGTAAAAACAAAAAACTCATTCAGAAAATCCTCTGGACCTTGTTGATATCTGTGCCTCTTTTAAGTGCAGGCTTAGCCTTTAGGGGTTACTACTTCACCGCTTTCCAAATGCTGTTACAACTGCAATTGTCGATCGTACTTGGTCTCGGTTTCTTGCTGTTATACCAGCTGATCAAACGCTGGATGTTGATTGAACGCCGGCGTATCGCCTTCGATCGCGCCAAGGCAAAACGTGCCGAACGCTTAGCACAAAGGGAAAAAGGTGAAACCCATCATCTCTCCGCCGATGGACTCGATACCTATGAAGAACCCGTGGTCGATCTGGAAACCATTTCGAGCCAATCCCTCGGCCTAGTACGTTCGCTGTTGTTATTGGCCTTTTTAGCCAGCTTGATTGGTCTGTGGACTCAAACCCATACGGCGCTGTTTTCCTTCCTCGACGGCATCACGCTGTGGACGACTAATACCAGCATTAATGGCCTAGAACAACAACTGCCCATTACCATGAAGTCCTTGATGTTTGGGCTGATAGTGGTTGGTTTCTCGCTGATGATTGCTACCAATCTCCCCGGCTTACTTGAATTGATGATCCTACAAAGACTCGATCTCTCCCCCGGCACAGGGTTTGCGATCACAACCGTCAGCCGTTATCTGGTGGTTTTCCTCGGGTTATTAATCGGCTTCTCTAATCTCGGGATGGAATGGTCTAAGTTGCAATGGCTGATTGCCGCACTGTCGCTCGGTTTAGGTTTTGGTTTACAAGAGATTTTCGCCAACTTTATTTCGGGTCTGATCATTTTGTTTGAAAAGCCAGTACGAATTGGCGACACAGTGACAATTCGCGATTTAACGGGCACTGTGAGTAAAATCCAAATTCGGGCGACAACGATTATCGATTGGGATAGAAAGGAAATCATCATCCCGAACAAGGCCTTTATCACAGAGCAGTTGATCAACTGGTCTTTGTCAGATCCTATTACGCGGGTCATTGTTTATGTGTCGGTGGCGCGGGATTCTGATCCAGCCAAAGTCGAAGCGACGCTGTACCAAGCGGTGCAAGAGTGTGAAGATGCACTTGCCAGCCCAGAACCTGAAGTCTGGTTTGCCGGCTTTGGTAAACACACCCAAGATTATGAAGTGCGCGCCTATGCGAAAGATATGTCGGCACGTTGGCCACTGCGCCATGATTTACATAAACGAGTGACTAAAAAACTCAAAGAAAACAATCTCGAACTCGCCTATCCGCAAATGGAAATCCATATTAAGAATGGTCAAAGTCGAGAGCAACAAGGCATTATTAGAAGCTAATAGGATCGCAGAACATGCTTATTTTTGCTCACCGCGGCGCCAGCGGTTATCAGGCCGAAAATACCTTAGCCGCCATGGCTAAAGCGTTAGAATTAGGGGCTCAGGCCGTCGAGCTCGATGTGCATAATGTCGAAGGTGAGTTAGTCGTGTTCCACGACCGAAGGCTTGATAATAAAAGCTCGGGCTCTGGCGTGATCCATTTAGTGAGTAAGGATTATCTGGCGAGCATCAATGTGAAAGGCGAACCCATACCAACCTTATGGCAAGTACTTGAGCTGATTGCGGGGCGCTGCATAGTCAATATTGAATTAAAAGGCATTAATACCGTCACGCCGTTAATCGATTTATATCCAAAGGCCTTAAGTCAGCTTGGGTTTACCCAGGAGCAGTTACTGATATCTTCTTTTAACCACCCCTATCTGCGCGAACTTAAACAAGCTTTGCCCGAGGCTTTAGTCGCGCCGCTGCTGGCCAGTATTCCACTTGATAATGCTGCTGTGGTCGGAGAGCTAAATGCTTACTCGCTGCACTTAGATCTCAGCTTTATCAGCCAAGCATTAGTGGATGACGCCCACAACAGAGGCGCTAAGGTTTATGTTTATACGGTCGATCATAGCGATGATATTCATGCACTTAAGCAGATGGGCGTCGATGGTGTGTTCAGCAATTATCCCGACCGTGCCATGCAAGCCTTAGCTCAAGTGGCCACGGCCGATTACTCTGGTTACTTTGAATAACGACAACCTTGATATCGATATTAAGCTTGGCTATTTCGCTGAGCCCAATAACCGATAAAAATAAACATGGCCACAATTAACAGAAACATCCAATGGGATGGCATAGCCACTATGTGTCTTGCCACCCAAGGCGTGGCTTTCACGATCAATAGGCCATAGCCAAAGGCATTCACAATAATAAAAACAAATGTTCGCAGCACAAAAGAATGCCCCAACAAATGACGCCTTAGGATACGATTGACATCCGCTGAAAAAACCAAAATAAGACACACCACCATAGCGGTAGCAATATCAAAAGCCCAAGGGCGAAGCATGTTACCCAACTGGGCAATAAGGGCGACTAACTGATCCATAATGACTCAACCTAAAAAGATGCTGCGTAATCCCTCGAAGTGGCCACGACAGCACATTGAAAAATAACAATAACCAAGCATAAAGGGAGACGCCATGGGGCACAAGTTACTCTTGCTAACGAAGGCAAATCAACAGTATCGCGATTTGATTGAGGCGCAGGAACTCCCTGATTTAGAGATACTCGACGATAATCCAGCGGGCATAATTGATGCTGATATTTGGTTAGCCGAACCTAAACTCGCCGCGCCCCTATTGCCCCATGCTAAAAATCTGCAATGGTTACAATCAAGCTTTGCAGGCATAGATGCTCTGATGAGCCCAAGGGGCAGAAAAGACTATCAACTCACCAATATTAAAGGCATTTTTGGCCCGCTGATGAGTGAGTTTGTGTTCGGTTATTTACTCGCGCATATCCGTGGTCATGGTTTTTATCGCCAGCAGCAACAGCAAAAACAGTGGCAAGTTCAACCTCCCATACGCCACTCAAGTTTACAAGGAATGCGATTACTCATACTCGGTACTGGCTCAATTGCCCAGCATCTCGCGAAGACGGCAAAGCACTTTGGCATGCATGTCACAGGGATCAATCGTAGTGGTAATACAGTTGAAGGTTTTGATGCTATTGAAGCGATGGCCAATTTAGCCCAGACGTTAACGCAAGCCGATGTGGTAGTGAATTTACTGCCCAGCACTCCGGCAACCCAAAGCCTGCTTAACGCTGATACCTTAGGCAAGCTAAAAGATGATGCTGTGCTGTTTAACGTTGGCCGCGGTGATGCACTCGATCTCGATGCACTCAATATCCAGCTTATCGCTAAACCTGCTCAACAAGCGGTTTTAGATGTTTTTGCTCAAGAACCTTTACCTAATAGCCATCCCATTTGGGAGCGGGGAAATGCCATCATTACGCCGCATATTTCTGCGCCCAGCCATCCCGCACAAATCGTCGAGATTTTTAGCCAAAACTATCGCCGCTACATTAGCGGTGAGACACTGCAGAATCGAATCGACTTTAGTAAGGGCTATTGAGTTAGCGCTCAGGAATTAAGTTAGAGAATTGAAATTGAGTCAGGGATCAGAAAAAGCAAAGGCAATAGTCAGACTATTGCCTTTTTATCTTAAGTTTTAGGTGATTACACCCTAAAGCTGCGCTTTAAGAATTGATCAACCAAGACTGAGTGAGAATCCATCTCGCGAGTCACTTCATCGTTCAAGCCGACCATTTCACTGCCAAGTTGATGGCTGGAATGGGTAAATTGCGACACATTCACCACGCTGCGATTCATCTCATTCGCCACGCTCGATTGCTCTTCAACCGCACTAGCAATATGGTGCGTCATATCGGTAATGGTCGAAATGGCCTCACGGATTGTGCGTAAGGCTGCGCCCGCAAGATCCGCTGTTGAAATACAGTCGGCAGCGGCAACCACTCCTTGCTGCATGCTGACCACAGCTTTGTTGGTCCCCTGCTGCAACAGGTTAATCATGCTTTGGATTTCCTTAGTAGCATCGTGGGTACGTTGCGCCAAGGCCCTAACCTCGTCAGCAACAACGGCAAAGCCACGCCCTTGCTCACCCGCGCGAGCCGCTTCAATCGCGGCATTTAATGCCAGTAGATTCGTCTGACCCGCAATACTCTGAATCACATCGAGTACTGTGCCAATATCTTTACTGTGGGCTTCTAACTCAGTAATCACCTTTGATGTTTGTTGCAGCTGCTCCGCCATAGCTTGAATCGAGCTAATGGTGCTCGACACCGTTTTATCGCCATTGATGGTTTCAGCGGATGCCATTTGCGAGGCACTGGCTGCATCAGCACAATTGGAGGACATATCGCCTAATGTGGCGGTCATTTCCTGCATCGCCGTAGCGACTTGTTCTATTTCAGACAGTTGAGCCTGACTGGTACTCTGGATTTGTTTGCCCTTGGCGGCAGAAATTTTGGCCTGTTCTGACACGTTATTACAGGAATCCGATGCACGCCCCAGAATCGACTTAAGCTCTGAATTTTGCATTTGCAGCGCTAAATCAATCGCGCCAAGATCATCAGAGTTTCCACTGTAAATATGTGCCATCAAAGGGTTATCGTAGATATGCTTTGCCTTAGCCACGATAGCATAATAACGACTCAGCACCAGATTACCGCCCACCAGCAATACCAGAATGCTAATCGCTAGAGCTATAAAGCCCATTAAGCCAATTTGCAAAGCAAGGTAAAGCATCGGCAGCATGGCAAGTAATGCTAATAACAGCAATTTGGTGGGCATGCTCACTGTACGTTTTAACGCGCTGACGCTGCCATTTTTGTTCAATTCTGCATAAGCCGTTTCTGCACGCTTAACCTGCTCGCGGGTGGGTTTAGTGCGTACAGATTGAAACTCGACGACTTTGCCATTAACTGAAATGGGTGAGACATAGGCATCAACCCAATAGTGATCGCCATTGGCACAGCGATTTTTCACTATCCCTTTCCAAGGCTCGCCTTTTTTGATGCAGCGCCACATATCTTCAAACGCATGGGGGGGCATATCTGGATGACGCACCATGTTGTGAGGCTTGCCTAACATGGCATCGAGTTCAAAACCGGCAACGGTACAAAAGGATTGGTTGGCGTAGGTAATATGACTTTGAGTATCCGTGGTCGACAATAAAATCCAATCCGCTGGATAATCATATTCTCGCTGTGTAACTGGTAGATTAGTTCTCATGAAACCTTATGGATCTTTGATTAATTCTTCGTTATTCATCCATGAGTTATCCATCCGTGAGGCATCATCACCCTGACTCTATATTCCTGAACCTACTTCTAAAACTGCCTAGCAGTGTAATGCTAAAACACATCTAGCATAGACGATAAAACGTGCGCCATGTAACAAAAACGTTGATGTATGAAAATCACTCAAAAATCATGATTGCATTTGATAAGCGTTTTCATTTAGAATTAGCGCAATTCCTTTGGAGACTAATATATGTACGTTTGTCTTTGCCATGCGATCACCGATACGCAAATTAAAAATGCCGTAAGCCAGGGCGATAGCTCGCTTGCTGACGTGAAAAAGCGCTTAGGTGTTGCCGATCAATGTGGCAAGTGTGCAAGAATGGCGGTACAGATCATCCAGAATCAATTAGAGCGTGAGCCTAATTATTACGAAGTCGCGTAAATTGAATCGCGAATAGAGTGGTAAGGGGAACTCGCTAACGAACACACTTCCGACAAGCTAAAACCACGCTGACTCAAGCAAACTCAATCAAAAAAAGTCCAGCGAAAACAAAGCTTTCTATCCGCCCGCCACTTCGTCTTAAATAATCTTGCCAGTTTAGACTTTAGATATGATGTTTTAATGACAAGTCCCCACTGAACTCTAATACTACTGATCATTCAATGGGGTTGCAGATCCACTTTCGAGTCAATTCTACTTACGTTTCAACCCTACTTACGTTTCAACAAATAGGCGGCTTCATTAAGCCAAGGCACGGCTTTTTTAATAAAGCGGGGATTGTCGGCCAACACATCTTGGGAGGCTAATACTTCAATGTCAAAGTCATCACTCAGATGCTGCTCAACCCAAGTTGGGGATACGGCGAAAGGTGGGCCAATTAAGGCTTCCTGCGGATAATCTAAGGTCACTAATAAGCCGACACTGCCGCTAGGTAACAAGCTCGCTAGCTGCTTGGCATATTGTGCACGCATGCTCTCTGGCCATGCGATCAACGCGGCGCGATCATAAAATGCTGTCACTTCTTGAGTGATAGTCTTAGGCAGAGTGAAAATATCACCTTGATACAAACTGATCTGCTCAGTGTGATAATGCTGATGTTCACCCACGGTCGTTTGTGTCATCTCGAGTTGGTTATCGCTGAAAAATTGCTGCACCGCCAATTCATTCAACTCACAACCTATGACCTGATGCCCTTGTTCGGCCAAGAAACACATGTCTAGCGACTTGCCGCATAAGGGCACAAAAACCTGCGTATTTGCGGGTAATCCAAGCTGCTGCCAATACTTAACGAGGAAAGGATTGATGTCTTGCTGATGAAAACCTATTTGCTGCTGGTGCCACTTTTCATGCCAAAAACCGGGTTCCATGGGTTTATCTCTATTCGCTAAAGTTGTCCTTACTCTAATGACATTTTAAAGCGGATGCAAAGCTCCCTGCCATTCGACAAACTCAGCAATGTAAAGACTCACTTACTGATCTAACGTGGCTTGCACTTTACGCAGCCAAACACAGTTATCACATTGACATTGACGGCGTGATAAATGGTGCGGGCTTAACGATGAGTCAACAAAATCCACGGCGATCAATAACTGCTGTTTTAACTCGGCAATCGATTTTTCGTTCACGGCCACCAGCTCGTCGTTCTGGTTCATCCAGATACATTCCATGCCCTGATGACAAGTTAAACATTGCTCGTCGCTATCATTAAAAAATACCGCATGTGGGCAATGGGTCACTTCCATTGACTGCAAAATTCGCTTACGCGGATATTCCAATAGCTCGATCAACAAGGCTTTATATTGGGTGGGCATATGCCCTCCTTAGCTGCACTTTGTCTGTTGGTTAATTAACAAAAACTGATTCCATCTCATGTCCCAAAGATTACCTATAGTCGCGAAGATTTAACTTGATGTAAGTCAAAGTCAGTGACGAAATGATGGTATAGGTAAGCCGCGCCTGACGCTGATCACTAATGCCGCTCTGAATCCTAAAATAAAGCCAGCCGCTATTTGATTATCGCCCCCGCTTACTGGTTAAATGAACAAAACAAGGAGCACAATTTGCAAACACCTCAGCTGCAGCATTTTTATATTTCTGAAGAGCAATCCATTTACTTGCTCAAAGCCAATGATGCCCGTAAACACAAGGCGTGGATCCGTCTCTGTAAACAGCAGCTGAGCAAGTTAGGTTATACCGATATCGAATTGGTCGGCAAAGGTGCCTACGGTTTCGTGTTTGCGGGTATCAATCAAGCGGGCGATGCCCATGTGTTTAAGTTCTCGCGGATTAATCTGCCGCAACATATACAAGATAGGCTAGAAGAAGAAGCCTTTATGCTGTCCTTACTCAAGCATCCCAATGTGCCGGGGGCGATCAAATTTGAGCGAGTGGGCAAGCAAGGCATACTCGTGATGGAGCGGGCAAAAGGCGAAGATCTCGACCAACTTTGCCGCCGCATGGGCGCCCTGCCCACAGCTATGGTCATGAGCATCGCCCGCCAACTCGCCGATATCTTGTATTACCTGCGCACGGGCAAGCCTTTAGTGCACGGCGATATCAAACCTTCGAACCTGGTTTACGACATTGAGCAGCAACACTTATCGTTGATCGATTGGGGATCGGCGGTGTTTGCCCAGCGGGATGAACATAATAAGCCGGTCGAAGACAATGTGATGGCGTTAATGTCGAGCGATCAACAACATACCAACGCCCGTATGGGCGATGTGTACTTTATCGGCGAAGAGCAACTCAATGGGGCACTCTCCAGCCCGCGCTTCGATGAGCAAGGTGTAGCAGCAACTCTGTATGCCCTTGCCTCAGGGCAAGCAAGCCGCTTCGGCGCACAAGTTATCTCGCCCACCAGCATTGGCTTACCAATGGAATTAGCCCGTACCTTAGAGGGCATGCTCAGCACAGATCCTAAGCAGCGCAACATTGCTGGCGATTACTTTTTGAAAAGTATGCGCCACAGCCACAGACTGCATTTACCAGAACTGCCCAAGGCTGAGTTACAGGGTGAAATTCCTGTGTGGGTCCAATCCCGCGACAAAGATGTTGAAACCGTCAGCTACAGCTCGCGTAAGTCCTTTTTGAAGGAACATAACGCCCAAGATCCTATCGCTAAGATGGATGATATTCAGCTCGAAAAATATTACCGCAACTTCCTCGCAGGCATGGGCGATACCGAAAAAGGCTTTATCGCCGCCGTGGGTCGGTTAGCGCAATATCCGATCGTGGGTGGTCTGGCTATTCATTGGCAGGAAACAGGCGTGTTTATCGACTCCAATCTTGCGATTTACGATGCAAAACAAAAAAGTGCCTTAATTATTGCGGTCAACAATATGGTGGACTTAGCACGGGGAATTAAACGTATTGGGGTATTTAAGGCCTGTTTCTTTAACGCCAAAGACACGCTGCATATCGAACGCACAGATATCAGCGAGCCGTTTGTCGCCAGCGCCGATCTGCAATTACCCTTTGAAGTCGGTGATGTGCCCACCTTAGAAGATAAGTCGCGCTTACACTCTTATTTTGAAGACGGTAAAGATCCCGATGAAAACCTCGAATTACCGGTGGAGATCATGGAAGAATTAGCCCGCATCAACCAAATTCACCACACAGGCTGTATCATTTTTGAGGCGCTGCCGAATCACTTAAAAATTCACAGTTACTTGAAGCTGCTCAATCCGCGTAAGCAAGCGGCGTTTCGCGCCAGCCTCGATCGCATCTTGCATCATGTCGGCAAAATCCAAGGTCACGGCGTGTCGGGCTTTATGAAACTACCTTACAAAAACACCCGCCGCTTTACTCATCTAGAGCGTAAAGCCGATCACTTTTATCCAAAAAATCCAAAAGAAATAGGCGCCTAATGGCGCCTATGTTCATCGGGTTAAATCGGCGATCCCGGCGGTAAGGTTAACGGCTTAGGGATCAGCTTAACCTTAGCATCGGTTAAGCCCGCAGCCAGACCTTGTTGCAACCAAGTGTAATGGGCAGCAAGACTTGCATTGGCTCGATTCGACCTCGCTTTCAATTGCTTAATCACAAACTGAGCGCGATCGTTAATCGCAGCCCTCACCTCTGGTGAGGTTTGAGGATTGTGCAGTGTTGCCAGTACTTCATCAATCACCACAGCGTTCACTCGCATCCACACGCCTTCGACCAGCCCAAGCTTGTCTTCTTGATACAAGGTCGCCGCGAATAACTTATCCAGTAATGTTGTCACCGATAACTGCTCGCTATCGGCCATGGATGCTTGGCTGACACGGTTCAAACGCTTAGGCATCAATAGCAAGCTAACAGTATGGCGGCTAAATACTTCAGCCATGCCGAGAGGATCGTTAATTGCGCCTAAACCTGAGTCAAAGGATTCCCGCGTGGCATGATAATTCCCCGCCTTTGGTACTAAACTGTCGAGCAAGGTTTGCGGCACAGTTAAACTCGCGGCATCTAAGGTTTTAAGCAACGCATCTAAACCCGTTAACTGCAATTGCGGCGCAATATAGCTCCAGCGGCTGCCTTCGCCGATAGATTGATAGTTATAGTCAGTGCCGCCAATAAACTTAGCAACCGCATCGATTTGATAACGCGTCAGCAAATAAATTGGCGCAAAGGCATCGGCTAGCTCGCCCAGTGGCTCATTGGGTAACAAGGCTGCACTGGAGAATCCCGCAATCGCCCTAGTGCGAATTTTGTCGAGCTTACCCAACTGGTCGATCGGATCGTCACCACTATCCCACAAACTGGCATAGGCCTGACTCGCATCCTTTTGCCGAGAATCGGCCTCACCGATATAACGTAAGCCACGTTTCGCCACATCGGCCAGTAAGTCGACTTGCAGTGCTTGTTGGGTACGGGCATCACCTTGATCGCTATAACCATAGGCGATAGCAAAATCATCCCAAGGGCCAACACCTGTAGTGTAAGGTGCTGAAATATCAATATCATTGCCCTTTAGCAGGATTTTCGGATGGGGATAATCCATCACAGAGGCATCCTGATTGGTCGAAGCGGCAAAGTTATGATCAAGCCCTAAGGTATGGCCAACTTCATGGGCGGCCAGTTGGCGAATACGCGCCAGCGACAAGGCTGTCGCCGCTTTCTCGGCCGCCACTCTATCCTGCCAGCCAGCGGTTAAGCCTTTGGCAATCAAGTAATCCTGCCGCACACGCAAGCTGCCGAGCGTGACTTGACCCTTAATGATTTCACCAGTGCGTGGATCGGTCAGTGCAGCGCCATAGGACCAACCCCGCGTCGCCCTGTGCACCCATTGGATCATGTTGTAGCGAATATCCTGCGGATCGGCATCTACCGGCAATAACTCAACTTTAAAGCCGTTGATAAATCCGGCGCGAGTAAAAGCCGTCTCCCACCAGCGCGCGCCATCGAGCAAGGCCGAACGTATCGGTTCTGGCACACCGGGATCGAGATAATAAGTAATAGGTTTAACGACTTCACTTGGCGCTGGACCTGGATGCACTTTCTGTAAACGGTGGCGCAGGATAAAACGCTGCACTAACGGTTGGTCAAAGGGCGTCGCATAGTCTTGATACTCATCGGACAAATAGCCGCTCATAGGATGATAAGCCCGCGGCTGGTAATCAGTATCAGGCAGCTCAACAAAGGAATAACGCATCCGCACCGACATTAAGGTGCCGTCGGGGGTTACCTGTGCGACCTGCGCGCCTGCGACATCGCCTTTAAAGGTGAGTTGCACATCCACATCGGCATTTTTCTCAAAGGATTTAATCCCTTTGGGTAGGATGACAGAACGACTCAAATCGAGCCGATAATTGCCCTGCTCTGTTTGTTGCAATACGGAAGATACGCCGTGTAAATCATTGAGCACCAGATCGTTGACTGCCACCAGATCTGGCTTGCCCTCAATCACTTTGCCTTGCCATAGTACTGAATCGGCAAAGGCTTCTGCAACCGCTCTTTGCTCAGCGGCGTCAGTGGTATTCGCACGATATTGGGTATTGAGTTGCTTGAGTAAAACATAGGGACCTTGGCGCTCAAACTGCACCATGCGGGTCTGACCCAGTTGGCCACGATCGAGACCAATGTCGTTCGAACCTACACCCTGCGGCAAACTAGTGACCAAGAGAAAAGGCTGATTTAAGCGATTGACCTCAAGGTACAACTCTCCCTGAGATTCCTCGTAATAGAGATTAAGAAACCCTTTCGCCTCTTGGCTTTGCTTAATAATCTTGGCACTAGGCGCGGCTGCTGCGACGGTAACTGTGGGAAATCCTAACAGCGCTATGGATAAGGCTAAGGCTAAACTTTGGGGTTTCATCTTTCCTCCTGATACGGCTGGCTGCGTTATTTACCTTAATAAGTTATCGATGACTCTTGATCTCAAGCGATTGCTTAAAAGTAAATAACGCGAGGCCATCACTGGCCCCGAGCAAATAAATTAACGATTCAGATGCTGGTTCTTATGTTTGATCCAGTGATTTAATGTTTCAAATAATTCGTTGAGCACTATAGGTTTAGTGATGTGGGCATTCATCCCCGCCGCTAAACTTTTTTCCCTGTCGCCCGACATGGCATGGGCTGTCATGGCAATAATAGGCAGTTCATCGGCATTAAAACGCTCACGCAGTGCCTTTGCAGCGGTTAACCCGTCCATCACTGGCATTTGAATATCCATCAACACGGCATCAAACGGCCGCGAGTCTATGGTATCCAGCGCTACTTGACCATTGTCGGCCAGCACCACTTCATAGCCTGCACTTTTAAGGAGTTCAGTGGCCACTTGCTGGTTGATAAAATTATCTTCCACCAGCAGCACTAAACCTGTGTGTTCTCCGTCCTCAACTTGGACTTCAACCATAGGCTGAACCACATTCAATCTCGGCTCATCGGCAAAAGCGGCAATAATCTCATCGAACAGGCTCGATGCCTTGAACGGTTTTTGCAGTACGGCAAACACATTGGCACTATCGACTTCATGCTGCAAGGGCTCTGCCGCATAGGCCGTCATCATGATAATCACAGGCCGTTTCGCTAAGCGGCCTTCGGCGACCATAGTATCTATGGCGCTGACCACATCGCTGCCGTCCATTTCTGGCATCATCCAGTCGAGCAATAGCAGATCGATTGGCGCCCGCGACAGTTTATACAGCGCTTCGGCGCCACTGGCGGCGGTATCGACTTCGAAGTGGAAATCTCGCATCAAGGTCGAATAAATTTGCAGTGCAGTCGGGTTATCGTCAACGACTAAGGTGCGTAGGCTATTGAGTTTTTCCGGCACGACGAAAGGCTCAATCTTAGCGGCTTCGGCAATTTCAAAGCTGATGGTAAAGCTAAAGGTACTGCCGACCCCAAGCTCACTCTGCACTTGCATCTTACCGCCCATCATAGACACCAGATGCTTACTGATCGATAAACCTAAGCCAGTGCCACCGTATTTACGGGTAGTCGAACCGTCGGCTTGGGCAAAGGCATCAAACAACTTATCCTGTTGATCTTTACCTATGCCGATCCCCGTATCGCGCACCCAGAACTTCAAGGTAATCCGATGATCTCGCTCGCCGACATCTTCACAACCCAGCTCAATCTCGCCAGATTGGGTAAATTTCACCGCATTCGATAACAGGTTAATCAGCACTTGGCCTAAACGCAGCGGATCGCCTTTAAGCATGAGTCCCGCTGTCACAGGGGCATACAAGAGTAACTCAACGCCCTGCTCCTGTGCCTTGAGCGCATTGAGATCGAGGGCATGATCGAGCACTTTATCCAGCGGGAATGGCACCCGCTCAAGCTCCAACTTACCCGCCTCAATTTTAGAGAAGTCGAGAATATCGTTGATGATCCTCAGTAGCGATTGCGCCGAGAAACCGGCTTTTTCGAGGTAATCTTTCTGCTGCGCCGTTAACGAGGTGCGCTGTGCCAACTGCAACATACCGATAATGGCATTCATCGGCGTGCGGATCTCATGGCTCATGTTGGCCAAGAATTCACTCTTGTAGAGGTTAGCTAATTCGGCGTCTTGCTTGGCTTCCAAAAGCGCCACTTCGTTACTCTTATGGCGGGTAATATCCTTATGGGTACCGAGCATACGCTTAGGCTGACCTTCGGCGGTGAACTCCACCACACGGCCACGGGATAACACCCAGTGATAGCCGCCATTTTTACCTAACATACGGAATTCGATTTCGTAAGCGCCGACAGGGTCCGCGAGATACTGAGCACGGTATTCCTCGACGCGAATCCGATCGTCGGGATGGGATAATTCATCAATCGTCGACACAAGAGCGGGGAACTCATTGGTTTTGTAACCCAACATAGAATAATAGGCTGGGTTACAAATGATCTGTTCAGAGTCTAAATACCAATCCCACAGGCCATCCTCCACCGCATCCATAGCTAAGTGATAACGCTCTTCGGACAGGCGCAATTGTTCGGCGGATTCGTATTCGCGCGTCACATCACGCCACACGGCAATCAGGCCCTGCAGTTCGCCGCGGCGATTATAGAAAGGCAGTTTAAGGGTATCGAGCAGCACAGGTTTACCCGCAAGCTCAACCTTTTCTTGGTAGCGCAGCGGCGTGCGATCTTTTAGGACTTGTTCGTCTTCGGCGCGGATACGTATACCCATTTCAGGCGAGGTCAGATCCTCAGATGACAAACCTATCATCTCGCTCTCTGTGTAACCTAGCATGCGCTCAGCCGCCTTGTTACAACCTAAGTAGTTGCCTTCTTTGTCTTTAAAGACAATAGCTTCAGGGATTGAGTCAAGCAAAGAACGCAGTAGCGCATATTCGCGCTCACGCCGCTCTGTGGTGTCTTTTAAGCGTTCAGTACGCCGCGCCACTAGCTTATCGAGCCGCTTATTCTGCTCAGCCAGATGGTGGGTATATTGCTTGTTTTCCTCAAAAATCCGACTCACCAGCAAGAACCAAGGTTCCCAGCCGCGGGTTATTTTCTCCGGTGGCTTACGCGGCTCTTGCGAGCAACCCTCTAGGTGCGACAGTAGTCGCGAGGCAGGGCTTACAAAAGAGCGGCGCGTCTGCCAATGCACTATGGTCACCAACACAGACAGGGCGATCACCACCAAAATAAAGGTCAGCTGTAGTTTTTCCCACGAGTCTTGGAATAGGTCGTCTTCATCCTGCAAATACAGTAAACGCCAAGGCGCGTTATGCAGGGCAACCGAGTGAATGTAATAGCCGTTGCGTATGATGCCGTCGTGGGCATCGAATAATTCCGACTCAGGTAAAGAATGCAGCTCAGAGGGAATACGTTGGCTGATGTGATAAACCCGATTGATGTCTGAGCTATCAAAATCGCTGTGGGATAAAATATTGTTCTGTTGGTCGAGCAAAATCACTGTGCCCGGCATCTTAAAGTAGACCCGAATTTGCCGTGCTAACGAGGCAAGCGTCATGTCTAAGTTAATTGAGCCAATGAACTCATCGTCCAAATAAACAGGCACACCTAAAGTGGTCAATAAGCCTTTGCCCGTGGAGTCGACATAGGCTTCGCTCCAGAACACACTGCGCTGCGGGTTCATTGCCGGGGTGGCGTATTGAAACTGTTTCTTGTTGAGTAATTCGTCCCTAAAACGTTGATCGTCATTCGACCAAGGGAAGTAGGACATAATCCTACGTTTTGACAGGTAATAAATTGCCGAGGCTTTCGGGGCGGCTTCTTTGGCGACGGGGAATGACAGTGACAGCTCAAACAACATCTCAAGCTCTTGATAGAACTTGTCGCTGCGGCCATCGAGGGAACCTGCACCAGTGATCCTACCCATGTTAGTAAAAGGCTCACCGCTCTGGGCGTAGCTAGGTTCTAAGGTAAAATACTGGCCGCTTTCGTTGAATTTACCGTATTGGGGTAAGCGTTCTTTACGCACGAGTTCGCCTAAGCGCAAATGATCCACGGCAACGTCACGTAAGCTTTTTACCGCTCTAATGCTCGACTCAAGTAGCAAATCGATTTGCAATACATGGCGCTGAACCTGCTCTTCACGCTGCTCCATCTGCTGTGCTTTTTGGCGGTCGAAAAACATCCATGCGGTCAACAAAGACATGACGATAACGCCGATGTACGTATAAAAAACGGCACGGTTGTAGTTCTTCTGGATCGGCGATTTTAGTTGCAGATCCGGCTCACTCGATTTCATCCACTACCCTTGATTGCAGCGCTTGATTTCAGCCAACGGCGGCAAAAGCTATGAGCTCCATATAGTAGCAGGAAGAAACTACCAATCACATAAAATAATTGCTGGATAAAGGCTACTCATACCACTGATAAGTCGATTAAAAATCTTCTACTTCCTAAAAGTAAGGCCTCAATATCTGAGGCCTTGGTGATTACTCTAAATTAAACCGACACTCTTTAGAGATGCTCTTCGGCGTATTCCGCTAAGCGTGAACGCACCACGCCATTGAGATACACGTTGGCGCTGCCTTCAAAGTCTTTAAAACGTTCAACAATGTAGGTTAAACCTGAGGTCACTGCGGTTAAGTAGTTAGAGTCAATTTGCGCTAAGTTACCGCAACAAATCAGCTTTGTGCCCTCGCCCATACGGGTAATCATGGTTTTGATCTGCGAGGCGGTGAGGTTTTGACATTCATCCAGTAGCACGATGGAGTTTTGGATTGAACGCCCGCGCATAAAGTTGATCGACTTAAACTGAATGTTAGCCTTCTCCATGATGTAGTTCATGCTGCCAGTGGGATTCACATCATTCTTATGCAGCACTTCGAGCGTGTCGGTAATCGCGGCCAGCCACGGCATCATCTTCTCCTCTTCGGTGCCGGGCAAGAAGCCGATAGATTCGGCGATTTCTGGGGTGTTACGGGTGACGATCACTTTGTCGTAGCGATTACGCTCGACCACCAGTTCCAACGCCGCCGCCATGGCGAGCAAGGTTTTACCGCAACCCGCTGGGCCGGTTAAGATAACCAGATCGATATCGGGATCGAGCAGCGCCTGCAATGCCATGCCTTGATAGACGTTTTTAGGTTTAACACCCCATGCCTCGAGGTTTTTCACCCGCTCACGGCCTAAATCTAAAATATGTAAATGGGTGTCTGTGCGCTCGATAACACGACCGCAAAAATCAGACTCTGTGTCGATAAGATATTGGTTGATATAAAAATTATCATTTTCGAGGTCTTTGAGCGGCACTTCATGCACTGTGTGTCTACCGTGGCGCTCGGTGGAGACCTTGTTCAAGTGCTCCCAAAAATTACCTTCGAACTGGTAAAAGCCTTTACTGAGGAAGCGGATATCATCGATCAACTGGTCAGTTCGATAATCCTCAACCAATTGAATACCTGCACCTTTGGCTTTAAGGCGCATATTGATATCTTTGGTGACTAAGACAACGGTACGGGGATGATGTAGGTTTTGTAGATGTAGCGCGGTATTGATAATGCGATTGTCGTTTCCATCTCCTGGCAGTGCGCCTAAGGTAAAATCAACAAGGTGGTCGGGGAAGATTGAGAGCGAACCGACGGCATCGGCATGACCCTCTCGGCTGGGTAAAGGGACGCCATTGATAATCTGCTCAGGGGTAATTTCACCGCCTAGGGTATCTTCCAATGCCCTGATAGCAACCCGAGCATCACGACTCACATCACTCTTTCGATCTTTAATCTGGTCCAACTCTTCTAGCACTGTCATCGGAATGACCACATCGTGCTCTTTAAACGAATAGATCGCCAAAGGTTCATGTAGTAACACATTGGTATCCAGTACAAACAACTTTCTGTCGTCTTGTTCCATGGCGCCTCCAGAGTGCTTCATTAAAGTTTAAACACACTTTTGAGTCTCAATAAAAGTTACACGGCTCCTATTACTGGCTAAGCATATGGCAAAGAATGATCATAAGGTTCAAGTTGATAGCACTTTACTCGCACTTAAACCTTAAGTTGATATTGGCACCAAACTCACAAGATAACAATACAGCAACCATTGTTTACCTTACAGACTCGAAGCAGTGTATAACCGCGGATGTGACATTAGCGTGACAGTTTAATGTACTGCCACGACAATTTTGTCGCTTGTACAATTTGTAATCTAGCACTCTGGGAATTAGGCTCTAACGGGTGAGAGGGCGATTTAAATATCACGAGTATTGGTATAACATACGCGCCCTTTGTTAGAGTCCGCCTAGAAATGAGAATTTAAGATGCCGTTCGCCTTAGGTCAACGTTGGATAAGTGATACCGAGTCAGAGCTTGGTTTAGGAACTGTGGTTCAAGTAGAAGGCCGTATGGTCACTGTTTTATTCCCTGCCACGGGTGAGAACCGCATGTTCTCCCGAGCAGAAGCCCCTCTGACACGCGTTATATACAATCCCGGCGATTCGGTTGAAAGCCATGAAGGCTGGAGCCTTGCGGTCAGCGAGTTGACCGAGAAAGACGGGATAGTGATCTATCACGGCATTCACAGTGAGACAGGCGAGCAAGTTACCCTGCGTGAAACCCTGCTGAACCACAATATTCGTTTCAATAAACCCCAAGACCGTTTATTCGCCGGCCAAATCGATCGCCTCGACCGTTTTGGTGTGCGTTATCAGTGCCAAATGTTGCGCCACAAACTGGCCTCGTCGGATTTACTTGGCCTGCAAGGCCCACGCGTTGGACTTATTCCGCATCAAATGTGGATTGCCCATGAAGTCGGCCGTCGCTATGCGCCGCGTGTACTGTTAGCCGATGAAGTGGGTTTAGGTAAAACCATTGAAGCGGGTCTGATTATTCACCAACAACTGCTGACCGGCCGCGCCGAACGCATTCTGATTATCGTGCCCGATACTCTGCGCCATCAGTGGTTAGTGGAAATGCTGCGCCGCTTTAACCTGCGCTTTTCGGTATTTGATGAAGATCGTTGTGTAGAAGCCTATGCCGATCACGACAATCCATTCTACACAGAGCAGTTAGTGATTTGCTCACTCGAATTACTGCGTAAGAAAAAACGCCTCGATCAAGCCCTAGATGCCGATTGGGATCTGTTAGTGGTTGACGAAGCGCACCACTTAGAATGGACCGAAGAAGCGCCAAGCCGCGCCTATCAAGTGGTTGAAGCATTAAGCGAAGTGATCCCAGGCGTGTTACTGTTAACCGCAACGCCGGATCAACTTGGTCATGAGAGTCACTTCGCCCGTTTACGTCTGCTCGATCCAGATCGTTTCTACGATTACGATGCCTTCCTAGCTGAAGAAGACAGCTATAAAGACGTCGCCATTGCCGCCGAAGCCTTAGCTGGCAACGCTAAATTATCCGATGCCGCCATCAACAGCTTGACCGAATTACTGGGCGAAAAAGACATCAGCCCAAGTATTCGTTTAATCCAAGCCGACGGTATTGATGCCGAAGTACAACAAGCTGCCCGCAGCGAATTACTGCAAGAATTACTCGACCGTCACGGTACTGGCCGCGTGTTATACCGAAACAGCCGCGCCTCGGTAAAAGGCTTCCCTAAGCGTTTCTTTAACGCTTACCCACACGCCATGCCAGATCAATATCAAACAGCAGCACGCGTCAGCGGCATGATGGGCGGACATAAGTCATTAGAGGCGAAAGCGGCGCAAGCCCTGAGCCCTGAAAAGCTGTATCAAGAATTTGAAGATAACAGCGCCAGTTGGTGGAAGTTCGATCCCCGTGTGGATTGGTTAATTGAGTTCTTAAAATCACACCGCAGCAAAAAAGTGCTGATCATCGCCAGCCAAGCGGAAACCGCTCTGAGCTTAGAAGAAGCCCTACGCACTCGCGAAGGGATTCAAGCGACGGTATTCCACGAAGGCATGTCGATTATCGAGCGCGATAAAGCCGGCGCTTACTTTGCCCAAGAGGAAGGCGGCGCACAGGCGTTGATCTGTTCTGAAATTGGTTCTGAAGGCCGTAACTTCCAGTTTGCCAGTCACTTAGTATTGTTCGATCTGCCGCTAAACCCAGATTTATTGGAACAGCGCATCGGTCGTTTAGATCGTATCGGCCAGAAAAATGATATCCAAATTCACTTGCCGTACCTTGAAGACACCGCTCAAGAACGTTTGATGCAGTGGTATCACCAAGGGCTAAATGCCTTCGAACTCACTTGTCCGAGTGGCCACGTGCTTTACAGTGAATTTGCCGAAGATCTGTTAAACGTGCTTGTGGTTGATGACAGCGACGAGCTGACAAACCTGCTCAATCACACCCAGAGCCGTTATAAAGAACTCAAGCACGCCATGGAGCAAGGCCGCGACAAGCTGCTGGAAATCAACTCACACGGGGGCGAGAAGGCAATGGCTATCGTCCAGCGCCTCGCACAGAATGATGGTGATACCCATTTGATCGGTTCAGTGATCCGTCTGTGGGATATTATCGGTGTCGATCAAGAAGATAAGGGTGAAAACTCGATCATTCTGCGTCCAAGCGAACACATGATGTTCCCAACCTACCCTGGCTTGCCAGAAGATGGCGTGACTGTGACCTTCGACCGTGACACAGCGTTATCACGCGATGATATTGCGCTGATCACCCAAGAGCATCCGCTGGTGCAAACGGGGCTAGATCTGATCACAGGTTCAGAAACTGGCACCACCAGCGTTGCCATTCTGAAGAATAAAGCCCTGCCAGCAGGCACCTTATTCTTAGAACTCATCTACATGGCCGATGCTTCTGCACCTAAGTCGAGCCAGTTGTATCGTTATTTACCACCAACACCCATTCGCGTGTTGCTGGATAAAAATGGTAACGATCTGTCGGCTAAAGTGGATTACGCCAGTTTCGATAAGCAATTGAGCGCGGTGAATCGCCACATTGGCGGCAAGTTAGTCACCGCATCTCAGCCAATTCTGCATCCGTTATTTGCTAAGGGTGAGGAATATGCTCAAGTGGTTGTCGATGAAATGGTCGCCCAAGCCAGAGATAAAATGACTCAGCAACTGAGCGCAGAGCTGAGTCGTTTAGAGTCACTTAAGGCGGTAAACCCCAATATCCGTGAGGAAGAATTGGAGTACCTGCGCAATCAGATGCAAGAGTTAAACACTTATCTGGATGCCAGCCAGTTACAACTCGATGCGATCCGTATGGTGCTCGTCAGCCACGTATAGGCCCGAGCTAAACCACAGGTTTCCATCAATTAGCCCAGCCAAAGCGCTGGGCTTTTTTATGCCCTGTGGCTTTCGATTCAAAGTGGTTTGCTATAATAAGCGGCTTTCGATGTTCAGCAGCGTCTTCCCAATTAACGTGATTATCCCAAATGATGAGGCGCCACTCTTTGGCGAGGAAAGTTCACTTTTTGGTAATTGTTCAGGTTATACTCAAGCACTGATGAATTTATGAGACTACACAGGTGGTTATCAATTCTATGGCACGCATTATTTCGCTTCTCTTTTGCCTCCTACTTGGTTTCATAGCCATCTCTACCCGCGCGGCAGACCCAGCAACAGCTACGCCAACGCCAGCCGAAGTCAGTGCTAAAAAATTAAATAACCGCTATTTACCTGAGAATGAAGTCAAACAAATCACCATAGACAATCAGCCCTACGATTTGTTAGTACGGCCATGGGAAGGGAAAAAGAAACTCGGTGCGGCAATCATTCTGCCCGCCACCAACGGCACGGCAGATGCGCCGGGATTGATGGCGTTTGTGCGCCGTAATATTAATCCTGCCGGTTGGGCCAGCTTAAGTTTAACTCCGCCAACTGAGCTGCCTGCGGCCAATTTTGCCACAGCCGCCACCGAAGTCACCTCACCCGGCGCCGCGCAGTTAAGCTCACCGTCAAATAAACCTAGCCCTAAAATCAAGCCCGAAGATAACAGCAAACATCTGCAAGAGCAGGAAGACTTTCTGGTCCAAAGCATGTCGCAATTAGATGCGGTCGGCGCAGATTATGCGGGCAAACGCATTTTGATCACCGCCGACCAAAGCGCAGGATTATTGATAAGCCTATTGAGCCAAAAGAAGATTGCCGATCCCGATGTGCTGATCGTCATCAATCCCTATCGCGAGGATGAAAAGCTCAACCAAGCACTCGCGGAGCAATTAGCGAAACTCACGCTGCCGATTTTAGATATCCAATCGCCGGACGGTCATCCCGCCTCATTAGAAACGGCCGCGAATCGTAAGATTTTAGCCGTGACCTTAAAAAGTCCTAACTACCGCCAAACCAGCTTAGCGCTCAATTTAGATAACGAGAGCGCATGGCAGAATTGCTTAAATGCGATTAAAGGCTTTGCCGCCCGCATGAGCGGCGCGCAGTAAACGCCACGATTCCAACTAATTCGAGCCAAATAGCACTACCAACCCGACTGGCGATCTTGATAAGGTTTTTGTGGATCTTTGAGCTGGCGCGTCGCCGCTATCTTGCAATTTTTGCCTAACAACAAGCGAATCTGACTAATCGACTCACGGCAAAGTAGACTCCGCACCGAAGCCGTCCAACTACGGTTAATACTGAGTTTGATGGCCGCAGCCGCATCCGGCGAGGTTTGCATCAGTTGCTGCGCTAATTGTTGCGCCGCTTCCATCGGCGTCTCGCTCACTTGGGTCACGAGTCCTAAGGCCAGCGCTTCATGACTCTCAAGCACTTTTGCCGTCAGGCTCAGCAGCATAGCTTGATCCTTAGGCATGATTTGCCTTAACGCGACCAACCCCGCCATATCAGGCACGAGTCCCCATTTCGCCTCCATGATCGATAACTTACAGTCATGGCTAGCGATGCGCACATCTGCGCCCAAGGCGATTTGCATACCGCCGCCGTAGCAACAGCCCTCAAGCACGGCAATCACAGGTACAGGCAAGCTTTGCCAACCTAATGACACCCGCTGTGCCAAGTTAGCATTCCCAGGTAAGCCCTTAAACAGTAACTTAACCGCCTGCATGGGTGCCGACATCACGCTTTTGACATCGAGCCCTGAGCTAAAATGGCCACCCGCCCCCGAGAGGATCACGGCTCGTACCCCACGATTAGATTTGATCTTTTTAATCGCACGGTCGAGATCACTAAACATCAAATAGTTAATCGCATTCATTTTTTCAGGACGATTAAGCAACACATAGGCGATGCCATCATCGATTTTGACTTGTACACTTTGGCCACTCATGAAATATTCCGTTACTGGTCAGTCCAGAATAAATGTTAACACGTTTGGAATAATTCACTAAAAGATATAACATAAGCCTGTTTTTTGACTTGAGTCAAAATATTGCCAATTCAAACATGGACTGAAGGCAACTTATGTTAGGCTGTCGCCAATACGTGCGGTAATCCTAATGTATCTTTCGATGAGATAGACTTATCGAACTCGGCAATGAAGTTACCTCGCCGCCAACATCGACGCTTATATAACACTGTACTTGCCGCTAAGGATAACGCCGCAAACAGATGGACTCAGTCGTCCTTTTTATTCGTTACATCCTTGTTATTTGCTAAAAAATAGCCAGCTCGATTTAAAATTTTGCATCATGTGATTCAATAATGAGCCAAATTTTAATGTCAGCGAAAAAATAAATTAATCAATAATATCTATAAGTTACATCTAGAAGATATAAATCAGACTTGCCCGAAGAATGCAATTCGTCAGTCGAACCTGAAAAATAAGTGTTATCTTCAATTAATGGGCAAATAAGGATCACTAGTCAGCATGTCAATATCTGTACTCATCTGTGACGATTCCGCCATGGCACGTAAGCAAATGGCCCGCACGCTCCCAAAAGAGTGGGATGTGGAAATTACTTATGCGACCAATGGGGCCGAAGGCCTTGATGCTATCCGAGCCGGAAAAGGCGAAGTGGTGTTTCTCGATCTCAACATGCCAGTGATGGACGGTTATGAAGTACTGCAAACTGTGCAGCAACAGGACTTACCCGCGCTGATCATTGTGGTCTCTGGCGACATTCAAATCAAAGCTCACGAGCGAGTCAAAGCCTTAGGCGCATTAGATTTTATTCAAAAACCCGTTAGCGCCGATGCCATCAGCAACATTTTGCAAGATTACGGCATCCTAACCCTGACGCAGAAAGATATCGCCGACGAAGTCCCGATGATCAAAGTCGACATGCGTGACGCTTGCCAAGAAATAGCCAACGTCGCCATGGGCCGCGCCGCCGATCTGTTAGCAAAGTTACTCGATGTATTCGTGTTACTGCCCATCCCCAATGTGAACGTGCTTGAGGTGAGTGAGTTGACCATGGCACTCAAAGCCACGGAAGAAAGCTCGACCGTATCGGCACTTTGCCAAGGTTTTATTGGGGCGGGGATTGCGGGTGAAGCCCTGCTCTTGTTCCATGATTCCAGCTTTAAGGACATGGCCAAGCTGATGGGATTAGCCAATCCTGAAGATAAAAATACTGAGATAGAAGTCCTGATCGATACCGGAAACGTGCTGATCGGCGCCTTCCTTAACGGCATTTCTGAACAGCTCGACATGAAATTTAGTCAGGCTCACCCTGTCGTGCTAGGACGGCACTGCACGGTTAACGATCTGATCCATGATAATTCAGAGAAATGGCAGCGAACTTTGGCTATGGAGATCAACTATCGGATTGAAGATCATAATATTCAATGCGATTTGTTACTGCTTTTCACCGAGGATTCTATCCCCACACTTAGCTATAAACTCGGCTATTTACTCGATTAACCAGTTGGATTTTATCCTATGTCAAATGACCAAAGCGCAATGAACGAACTACACTGGCTCATCGATATGGTGCAAACCATAGAGGTGGGATTAGTGGTATTAGATCGCCATTACAATATCCAGCTGTGGAACGGTTTTATGGAGAATCACAGCGGTGTTTCCCCTAATTCGATCAAAGGTCAAAACCTGTTTACCCGCTTCCCCGATCTGCCCGCCACTTGGTTAAAACAGAAAATGGAATCGGTTTTTATGCTTAAAAACCGTGCATTTATTAGCTGGGAACAAAGGCCGTACGTTTTCCAATTTAAAAACTACCGCCCGATCACGGGCCGTGCTGACTACATGTACCAAAACGTGACCTTGTTGCCACTAGCATCGCTCACAGGACAAGTGACCCATATCAGCGTGATTATTTATGACGTGACTGATATCGCCATCAACAAGTTACAACTGAAAGCCGCCAACGAGCAACTCGAGCGCCTAAGCCAAACCGATGGCCTGACTCAGCTGCATAACCGTCGCCATTGGCAAGAATGTTTAGACCATGAGTACGACATATATGCCCGCTACTCAGGCATGGCAAGTTTAGTGATGATAGATATCGATAACTTTAAACATATCAACGACAGCTATGGTCATGTGGCGGGTGATAAAGTGATCCAGCATATCGCCCACTTACTCAGCCAATCCCTGCGTGAGACCGATTGCGCCGGACGTTATGGCGGCGAAGAATTTGCAGTCGTATTGCCCAAAACCAGCGGCGCCGATGCCATGTATTTCACCGAGCGACTCAGGGAAAAAATCGCCGCATCCGTCATTCTGTATGAAAGCCTGAAGATCTCTGTGACTGTGAGTTTAGGTGTGTGCGAAATTGGTTCCCACATCACCAGCAGCTCAAGCTGGATTTCTTGCTCCGATAAAGCGCTATACGAAGCAAAGCAAAAAGGCCGTAATTGCAGCGTTTTGCATACCAGTACCAGTGTGAACAAAACGACCCAAGACTAACATATCCACCCAATAAAAATGCCCATCATAGATGGGCATTTTTATTTAAAACGGGAACAAATTAGATATTCACGTGCGAATTAATGAGGGAAACCATCATCTTCTTCGTCGTCTTCATCTTCTTCGTCATCCATTTCATCACCGACGAAATAGGTGCCCCAACCGTCATATTCCACTTTCTGTTTTACCGCTAATTGCAGCAGTTGTTCTGCGGCTTTATCCAGTAATTCAACTTCTAGTTTGTGGTGCGCGACAGCATCGAAACAGAAAATAATTGAACCATCTTCCAGTTCCATTTCTTCAGCGTCGTTTACCTCAAAACCTAATTTAAAGGCATCTACTGCGGCTTTTTCGAGACGATCGAAATTGGTCGATGAAAAGTGATGCTCAATAATATATTCCGCATCAGGCTCTGAGCCATCGTCAAGCAGGGCTTGCACTATGTCACGATTCTCTGCAAGTTGGGCTTTTAACTGACTTTCAATAGACATGGATTTGTCTCCGTTAAGGTAAATCTGGCTCAAATTGGCATTATACGTCATCACTCGCGAGAGTTTTACCCATAAGTGCTGCCGCCTCTTGATTTATCTCAGCAAATCTCGCCGACATGCTGGCATGAATTTGCGCAGAGAAGTTTTTCACATCGGCTTTATCTAAGCCTGCTGTCGGCACAGGTGCCATCATATCGATAATGACTACACCGTTATTCCAGCGATTGAGCTTAATGTGGCTTTGGCACGAGGCCAATACCGGCACAACAGGCACTCCCGCCGCAATCGCCGTATGGAAAGCGCCCGCTTTAAAAGGTAACAAACCGCGACCACGTGAACGTGTCCCTTCAGGGAAAATCCACACAGACAAATTCTTCTGCTTAATTTTTTCCACGGTTTTCGCCATAGTATCAAAGGCACTATGACGGTTTTTGCGGTCGATCAGAATATTTCCTGACAACCAATAAATTTGACCGAATAATGGCATCCACGCCAAACTCTTTTTGCCCAAACTCACAGTGCCTTTAGGTACCGCCGTCGTGTGAGTGAAAAGATCGAAGTTATTCTGATGATTTGCGAGGAAAATATAGGGGCCATCCTGCACATCTTTATGTCGACGTACAATCACTTTGATCCCAAGGATCGGAGCGACCGATGAGAAGATCTTGGCGAACATATGTACATTGTCGCGGTGCCGAGGTCTTAATAAACACACTAAGCCACCAAAAATAAAGGCAAGCAACAATGACACCGCCAACAGCATTGATCTGACGATTAAAAGCACGATTTACTCCGACTGTAAAAGTGGCGTCAGTATAGCTACCATGGCTTTGGGACTCAATATATTGTTTACATCTGTAAGCTGACTTGCTAACAAGCAAGCAAAAAAGCCCATCGATATACTGAAAATCCAGTGTATCTATGGGCTTTTATATCAATATTTATCTAAGCGTGGTGCTTTGGCAGGATTTCAGACTCAGTTGCCTGAGGCGCAACTTTAGCTAACACTAAACGGATAACGAAGGCGCTCACGGCCAAAGTCGCGACAATTGCCGCACCGCTGGGCAGATCTAAGGTTGCCGACAGGACTAATCCTAGAACATAACCCAACAAACCGACGAGGTAAGCGTAAAACAACCGACCTTTGCCGCAATACTTGTTCAGCGCGAGAGCGGGCAATATCAAGGTACTGAACACCAGATAAACGCCTACTAATTCCACCGACAAGGTAATGACCAGCGCAAATAGCAGATAGAACCCTGCACCATCCAATATCTGGGGACGCAGGAATATCGCTAATAACACCAGCGAATATACTACTGCTGGCAAAATCAGTTGTGACCAACTCACCCACAGGATCTGACCTGACATCAATTGCTTTAACAGCTCGGCGCCGTGTGGGTCGTTCGCCAGCAGCAACATAGCCGCTACCGCAGACAACACATAAAAGCAGCCGATCATTGCCTCCAACTCACCCGCCATCCGCTTAGATAACCAAGCGATAAACCCTGCGCCCGCGAGGGCAAACAGCGCTGGCATCCACACATTAGCAAACGGCATGTCTTCTAATCTGTGGTCCATGTGAGCGACAATCGCGCCTAAGGCGGCAACTTGCGCTATCGCTAAATCGATAAAAATGATGCCACGCTTAAGCACTTGTCTTCCAAGTACAATATGCGTCGACAACACTAAGATCCCCGCTGCCAATGCAGGCAACAGAATCGACATCAGTTCAAGATCAAACATAGGTTTATTTCACTCCATTTAAGAGGGAAATCACGCTGTCATAAAGGCTAAATAAATCTTGGCTCTTATCATTGCCACCCACAGACATAGGCAACATCACCACGGGCAAGTTCGCTTTTTCACCCAGCCATTTTGCACCGCGCTCGTCCTGATAAGAGGCCACGACCACCGCCAGAATATCCCCTTGTTCGGCGCGCGTCAGCAGACTCGCTAAGTGGCCGCTAGTCGGAGCTAAACCCGGTTTAGGCTCTAAATCCGCCACTTGCTCGATACCAATCCAGTTGAATAAGTATCTGAAGCTTGAGTGGTAAGCGATCACTTTTTTACCTTGTAATCCCTTAGCTTGCTCTTCCCAACGCGGGACTGCGGCTTGCCAGCGAGTGGTAAAATCTGCCAGTGACTTTTGATAATCGGCCGCGCCAGCAGGATCTAACTGAGTCAGCTTAGCACTCAGTGCCGTGGCGACTTTTAACAGACGCGTCGGGTCGAAATGAATATGTGGATTGCCTTGGGCATGCACATCACCCATGCTGCGATCGACACTGGCCAGCTTATCTAAGGTCTCGATTTGATCGGCGGCGAAAAATAAGCCTTGATCGGTCGAGCGCACATTCGCGTTTGCCGACTTCATTTGCAGCATAGGCAACCAACCCACTTCAAGATCGGCACCAGCGCAGACCACAAGATCCGCCTGACGCATTTTGGCGATCAAACTCGGACGCGCCTGCACTTGATGCGGGTCCTGCAATGCTGTTGTTGCCGAATAGATGCTCGCCGTAGGAGCCAGCTCCTTCGCTAATGCTGCATATTCAGGTTCACAGGCAAACACGTTCAGTTCGGCGTGAGCCAAACCGGCATAAGTGATAGATAAGGCCACTGCGGCCAATTTAGCTAAATTAGAATTGATGCGCACCGTGAGCCCCCAGAGACATAATGTATTGAATAGTGAAGATATTATCGTCTTCAATTCCGTCGAAGTTAGTACCCTTTTGATTGGTATACTGGAAACGAACCGACGAGAAATGGCTAGAGTGCCAAGCCAAACTCACCTCAGATTCTTTCAACTTCTGCCCATGGAAATGATCGCCATGGAGCTCTTGGGTATCAGCTTCACCATAACGCACCCCCGCTGACCAGCTCGGCGTGAATTGGTACACACTGCTCAGATACCAACCTTGGTGGTAATCTTGGCTCGGTGCATCCTCAGGATGTAAATCGATAGGTGTAAAATCGCTCACGCGATAGTACTCACCGCTCACAGTGAGATTTTGATATTTGTAGTTACCGTTAGGCGCCCACTTATAAACAAAATCAGCACCATAGGTATTTTTACCTGTGTAAGATGCGGCATGGCTATGACCTTCGTGCTCATCACCATGGGCATGCTCATCTTCATGTTCCCCTTCTTCATGGGCAGTCACTTGGCCATTTTCGTTGCGCAAGTAACTCAACCCCGCTTGCCATGAGCTGTTATCGCCTATGTCGCCACCAATTTTTGAGTACAAGGTATAAACGCCGACCTTCTTAAACTCACGCTCACCATGCTCATCGGCAGCACGTAAACTATCGCCTTTAAAGGCTTCAACGCCCATGGTCCAATACAAGTCCGTCGGCGCTACGTAGTTAAAACGTATACCGTCATCAAAATAATGTCCCCCTAAGAATGCACGGTAAACCACAGGACGGTCGGTGAAGGAATCAGTATGTAAATGTTGGTTATTGAGGTAACCAATGTCCGATAAGAAACGGCCACCACGGATAGAAAAGCCCGCTGGCATCGCCATGGTTTGAATGAAGGCTTCTTCAAGATTCAGCTCAGTGTCACCGTCATGCATCTCAACCACAGCTGTGACTTTACCGTAAAACATATCATCGATATTGGCGCTCAGGGCCAGCTCGGTCTCACCTAAACCAAAGCCATCCGGGCTCTCGGCTAGTGGACGCTCACCCGTTTGATAGTAACCATTTAATACGGCGCTGATCGCTGGGTTAATGAGGCTCGAATCTTCAGCCAATAGGCTAGGCGAAACAAACGCACACGCCAAAGCCACCAAAGAAATTCGGGTATTTAAAACAGTCATGATATCTCCAAAATACAACTAGCACTCGACGACTAATATAAAGTCATCAAGAAATACAATAAGTTAAAATGTTTGAGTTGATTTAGAGAGTGGCAGGAGGTGCACGACTGCGATAAACACTAACGTGTTCAGAAATGGAGGGGGGTAAAATAAATTCGACCACATCGAAATGCTGTACGCCTAAATTGAACGTCAGCGGTTGGGTCAATAGAATCTTGTTAAGCTGGTGCTGATGGAAGCACAGGGTACAGTGGGTCTTAGCCCCATCGTCAAGATGGGTCACACTATGGGCTGAGGCGGCAAAAGACAGCAATATCAAGATGGCCGAAAGCCATATCGAAATCGTGCGTCTAATGTGACGTTTAAGTCTCACTCAGTCGTCCCCATAGTTAAAAAGTTGCATAAGTCTATGTCAGGGCCATAGCAAGTTGCAATAAGGTAATTACTTTGCAAAAGGTTACAAGATATTTGAGCAGGGTAATCTTAGCAGCAACTTGCCTCGTACATAACGGCGAAACCTTACGGGAGTGCTGGTAAAAGAGTACATTTAAGATTAGCTTAAGTGAGTGTAACTATAGTGTATTTAGTTTTTATGTCAGCGAGCACAACGGCGAAATTGAGCTCGATATGGCGTCCGTTTTTAACCACCAAAAGGCAATTCTCATGCTAGCATTTTTTCGTGAAAACTTAGGGCTTATCTTAGGGATAGTGATTTTCAGCGTGGTGATATTTGGTGGAATTTATTACGTTGAGCATTCCTTAGCGGCCCAAGAACAAGTCGTTCAGTAAACCTGGAGTCACACTCTGTGGCGGTAATTCGCCTGGGTAAACTCCTTTTTCGCTATACCTTGAGCGCCCACTATAGGCGCTCGAATCATTTCTGCCTCAGCAGATTGTCTTATTGCTTTGTTATCGGTACTTCTGTCTTTGGTCACTATCATCGACGGGTTCCGGCGCTTCAATGGTGATCACTTGGTCCATAAAGTGACTCACGAACAACAACATCAGCGAAAAAATCATCACAGGGATCGCAAAGTGCCGCACTGAGGCATCGAAATAACTGTATCCCGCTGTAAACACACTCAAATAAAAGCCTAATAACTTAAGCTTAGCCAATGTTGGGCTACGGCCTAACCAAGCGGTGCAGTGGGGACAACGCACTTGGGCGTCGAAGCCTTTGCCTCTTTGTTGGGTGATGTCACTGACCTTGATGTACTGATTACAATGGGAACACAACATGAAAACACGATTCCTAAATAGCGATGCGCAAGTTTACCAGATCCCTGCCAGAGTGCGGCCTGCAAATGCTGATAAAAGGCTAATCTTGTCGAAAATGCGTGGAAAACCACGAGCCCTAAAGCAAACCAAGTAAACCCCTGCGGCAAAAAACCTTAGCTCCGAAGCAAATTTCACTCGACGACGTTTTACAGTCAATCCGGCAGCCACTATCATACTCAGACATATTTCTATTTAAGATCACACCTATGCATCGCTACCTCGCTCTAGTGTTTGCCCTGTTTATCCCATTATTAAGTCTCTCATCCCCAGCGCAAGCCGAACCTGTCGCGGCAACCGAAAGCACATCAACCACACCTGTGGCGGTCAAAGCAGAACTGGCGATGTTGCAACAAGCTATCGATACCGATATCCATAAGCTGAAACATGCCAAAGGTGAGTTGAAAACGATTGTCGAATATCGCATTCAAAACAAAACGTTACAGTTACGTAATAAGATTAAAGATTTGCTCGAAGCAACGCCGATCGACAGTGCTTTTCTGCAGCCATTGATCCAAGGACAACTGAACTACATCCAACAAATTGATACCTATATCGATGACAACATTGATAAATTGGAGCTGCAACTAGGCTCGGGTACAGATGATGCGATTCTGCTCGATATCTCTAAGCGCGAATTAGACAAAGACACCTATTACAAACAGCAACTCGAGACACTCAATTGGCTCGAACAGGTTGGCCAAGATGTTAGCGAAGCACAAAAGTCCCTGCTGCAAATTTTGATTGCGCGTGCAGATATGCTTGAAAGTTTAGTGACTTACACCCAGCAACAACTGCAAGCTGCGGTCGATACCGCAACCAATGCCGGTAAAGATGTCACGTCGGCGCAAACCAGCCACGTGATGATGCTAAAGGAACGCTTGGCCCAAAATAGCCAAAGCTTAAATATCGACATCAACTTACTCGATGCTTTAGGCCAAGATACCGCCGCGCTGAAAAAGACCTTGTTTAGTGTGTCAGGCGATATTACTCAGGACGTATTGAGCTTTGATGTGGCCTCGAGCTTAGTCGAGCAATGGCTGAACACGGCGCAGGAACAAGCGATAAATCATGGCCCTACCGTCGTGTTTAAGTTGTTTGTATTCTGCTTGATCTTAATTATCGCGGGTCTCGCCGGCAAGTTAGCCAAACAGATAGTGAAGAATACCGTTAGCAATTCTAAGTTGAATTTGAGCAAGTTATTACAAGACTTCTTCACCTCGCTATCAGGCAAAGCCGTCTTTACCATTGGACTCTTGGTCGCCCTGTCCCAGCTTGGGATCGAACTTGGGCCGCTACTCGCAGGCTTTGGTATTGCGGGTGTGATTATTGGTTTTGCACTGCAAGATACCCTGTCGAATTTTGCCTCTGGCATGATGATCTTAATTTATCGTCCCTACGATGTGGGTGATTTGATCAACGCTGCTGGTGTCACGGGTCGAGTAAGCCACATGAGTCTGGTCTCGACTACGATTAAAACCATGGATAACCAACGTCTTATTATTCCTAACAATAAGATTTGGGGCGACACTATTAACAACATCACGGCCGAGCACCAACGTCGAGTGGATATGACATTTGGTATTGGTTACAGCGACAATATCGAACATGCTGAAGCGATTCTCAAATCCATCGTCGAGGCGCATCCCAAAGTGCAGGCACTGCCAGCGCCAACGATAAAACTGCATCTGCTGGGTGAGTCTTCGGTCGACTTTATCGTGCGCCCTTGGGCGAAACCGGAAGATTATTGGGAAGTGTATTGGGACATTACCCGTGAAGTGAAAATGCGATTCGACGCCGAAGGGATCAGCATTCCGTTCCCGCAGCGCGATGTGCATATCTATCAAACCACGAAGTAACCTTTCTAAAACCAGCTAAAGCGTTAAACCAGTATTAGCACGTTAAACCAGAGTCAAAGGGCGTAGCAGCAAGCTCGCCCTTTTTTATCTCTGCAGCGCTTTTGCATCTAAGCGTGAGTTTTCATTGAAATGTTAGTTTCGAATCTAAACGTTAGCCTAAACCGACTATCTCACCTCTGGCATCGATATCGATTTTTAAGTAACCCGGCTTAAGCCCAAGTCCTGGCATAGTCATCACATTACCCACCAAGGCAGTAATAAATCCTGCCCCCGCATGCAATACTAACTCTCGCACTGGCACCACAAAATCCTTAGGAACACCCTTTAAGCTAGGATCGTGGCTAATGGATAACGGCGTTTTGGCCATACACAAAGGCAAATGCCCATAGCCAAGCGCGGTCAGTTGCTGCGCCTGCTGTTTCGCCTCGATAGACAGACTCACGCCTGCAGCACCATAACCCACTTCGGCTAAGGTAGATAACTTTGCCTCCAATGACACTTCATCTGGATATAACAGCTTGAACTGACTTTCAGTTTCAGCGGCGCGAACCACAGTTTGTGCTAAGGCGATAGCGCCCGCTTCCCCTTGGCTGAAGGCATCGCTAATTTCACAGCCATAGGCGGCACTCGCGTTGACGGCTTCCATTAGCCATTGCAACTCAGCATCGGAATCAGTGGCGAAACGGTTAATCGCAACCACCACAGGAATGCCATAACGCGCCACATTGTTGATATGCCAGTTTAAATTTGCAAAGCCCGCTTCGAGTCGAGCCTGATCTGGGGCATTGATATTTGTCGCACTGATGTTTGTCGCACTGATGTTTGGCACATGGATATTTGATACATTGCTATCCACCTCAGTTGCCCAGCCACTATTGGCCTTCAGCGCTTTTAAAGTCGTCACCAACACCGCGGCGGCTGGCGCCTGACCCGATTGACGAACCTTGATATTACAGAACTTTTCAAAGCCCATATCCGAGCCGAAACCGCCTTCAGTCACCACAAAGTCCGCCAGCCTAAGGGCGATATCATCGGCAATGATCGACGAGTTACCGTGGGCAATATTGGCAAAAGGTCCCGAATGGATCAGACAAGGCGAGCCATTTAAGGTCTGCATTAACGTCGGTTTTATCGCATCGGCCATGATGGCCGTCATCGCCCCAGCGACACCTAAATCTTCGGCGGTAATCACTTGCCCTTGGGTATTTAAGGCCAACACTAAACGACCGATCCGCACCCGCATGTCCGCCAAATCATGGCTTAAGGCTAAAATCGCCATCAACTCAGAGGCGGCGGTAATATCAAAGCTAGATCCGTACTCTGGGCCGTTATTATCACCTAAGCCCACATGAATTTGCCTAAGGCAGCGATCATTATGATCGACCACTCGGTGCCAGCGGATCTCGTTGGGATCGATAGCCAAAAACGCTTGTCCAGATTGCGCTTCAAATTCTGTTTTACCTAAGCGCGCCTCGTGGAATAGCCGCGCCGCAATCGCCGCCGCTCCTAAATTGTGGGCACTGCTGACGGCATGAATGTCACCCGTGAGATGTAAGTTCATCTCCTGCATGGGCACCACTTGCGCATAACCGCCACCCGCAGCACCGCCTTTCACCCCAAACACAGGTCCCATGCTAGGCTGGCGAATACAAGCACAGGCCTTTTGGCCTATGGCATTTAACGATTGTGTTAAGCCAATGCTCGTCACCGTTTTACCTTCGCCGTGGGGCGTAGGCGTAACTGCGGTGACGATAATCAATTTACCTTTGCGTTGCCCCGCTAAACGCTGCAACACACTGAGCTCAACCTTGGCTTTAGTGTGACCAAATAGCATCATCTCTTCGGGTAACAGGCCTAAGTCGGCGCCAATTTCGGTGATGTTTTTAAGGCTTGCGCGACTCGAAATATCCATATCTGTCAGCATGCGTCGATTTCTCCCTTTCAGATACGCTTTGGTTTAGTATGAGGGGTTGCTAAGCACAACACTCATTGAATAGGGCGGATATTAGGTGATTGGCTTTAAGATATATAGCCATCGAAAGGGTTAATGAGCGATTCCTTAATCTGCATCAAATATTTTGCCCTGCGCCCTATAAATCCAAAGCACACAGTCCCAAAGAGGAACAGCATGAGCGAGTCCCATTTTACTTTTTCTGAATTTGTTGCTGGTTTCTGGCGAATGGAAAGCTGGGACATGACGCCCATGCAGCGCCTTAGCCTGATTGAGCAATACCTAGAACTAGGCGTGACCACTATGGATCACGCTGATATTTATGGCCAATATCAATGCGAAACCTTGTTTGGCGAGGCATTAGCCTTAAAGCCTGCACTGCGCCAACAGATGCAAATTGTCAGTAAATGCGGCATTAAACCCGCGTTTGCCTGCCACCCTGAGCGCTACGTTAATCACTACGACACCTCCTGTGAGCATATTATTGCCAGCGTCGAGCATTCCCTTATGCAGCTTAATACCGATTATTTAGATCTGCTGCTGATCCACAGACCCGATCCCCTGATGGACGCTGATGCGGTCGCCGAGGCATTTAAGATCCTCAAGCAAGCAGGTAAAGTGCAGCATTTTGGCGTATCGAACTTCACCAATGCACAGTTTTCCTTGCTGCAATCGCGCTTGGATGCTCCTTTAGTCACCAATCAAGTGGAACTCTCGCCACTAGCGATGAGCACCCTACACGACGGTACGCTCGATTTGTGTCAGCAACGTCGTATTCGGCCTATGGCTTGGTCGTGCTTAGCAGGCGGAAGGATTTTTGAAACCACGAACCCACAGGCGGTTCGCTTGCATCAAACCCTCAAGCTCATCGCCGAGCAAGTGGGAGCCCAAGATATCAGCCAAGTGATTTATGCCTGGGTTCGTATGCTACCAAGCAGACCTGTGCCGCTTATCGGCAGTGGCAATATCGAGCGGATAAAGCGCGCCGTTGCCTCCAATGAGATCCAGCTCGATCGCCAGCAATGGTTCAGTATTTGGCAGGCATCTATGGGTCACAGCGTACCTTAATTTTTACCTCCCAAACGCAACAACCATAAACAACAACGGCGCCAGAAGGCGCCGTTGTTATATGTATTATTGAATGCGACTTAAAACTGCACATCGCCACTTAAATGCGGGCGACGACCTTTGCTGTCACGTAACTCAAATACCATATTATTAGCATTCTGCTCATAGCCAAATCCAACATCGGCAGGCATCAACAGTGGCAGTTTAAAGGTCACATCCACAGTAAATGGACGATCGCCAATGCTTGGCATCAACTCCGCCAAACAACGGGCCTTAGACCACATACCATGGGCGAGCACGCGATCAAAACCAAAACGCTTTGAGAGCACAGGATGCAAGTGGATCAAGTTATAGTCACCAGATGCCTTAGCATAACGACGACCTAAATCTTCACTCAAACTCCAGCTTTGTGGCGTTTCCCACGCCATATCAATGGCTTTAGGTGGACGAACCCGACGTCCAGCAACATCGATACGATATAAATAGGTGGAAAGCGATTCCCAAACGAGTTCTTCACCCACAAACGCCTTAGACACAAATTCAAACTCTAAGCCAGAATCCGTCTCACGGCTTGTGGTCAAGGCACACTCGAGGGAGAAAGTCTCGTCAACCGTTACAGGGCGATACACTTGAATGCGGTTCTTTAGGTGGATCATCCCAAGCAGTGGGAAAGTGATGCCATCGTGGGTAAAAATCACCGCATGCAGGCGAAATGCCATCACGTACAAATAGGTTGGCGGCAGCACTTTACCGTCAAATTGAAAACCACACACCTGCGCATATTGGCTTACTTTAGTTTCAGACACAGTCACATGCGGCGCAGTCACCTTTATATAGGGCAGCGGTTGCTGATCCCAACCCGGCTTACGGCCAAAGAAGATCTTGCGATAAAGAGAAAACAGCGACGGCATCGCGTTCAATTCAACACAATATGCATTATTCAAGTCTGAGTACCTTTTAATTAACTATCCCTTGGCACATAAATGCATTGCCATAAATTACCCCGCACAGACGAGTAACGTCTGCTCAATCAAGTTGATAACGAGTGTAAAACAGGCAGCGCTGCGTCTTAATAAGGGCTGATGCTGACTCACCGAATGGATAGCTATAGAGTCAGGTTTGTCGAAAACGGCGTGATTATAACCCAGAGGACAGAGTTCTGTGTATCCCTAAGTTTAGTAGGAATAATTACTACTAATAAAATCAATAAATTAAAATATTATGATACAAATTTACCCATCTCGGCTCGGCGATAACATCTCCTGAGTGCGAAAAATTTACGTCTGTGCCACACTATCGTTCCACTCTCTTTAACCTAGTTATCACGTGCAAGATAAGAATTTTGATAAACTCGCGCAAAAATTTGCAAAAAATATTTATGGTACGCCTAAAGGCGACATTCGTGCCGCTGTACTGTGGCGCGACCTCGCACCTGCGCTAGTAAAACTGGGGGATAGAAAACTCAGGGTATTAGATGCGGGCGGTGGTTTTGGTTACTTTAGCCAGAAATTAGCCCGCCTCGGCCACGAAGTGGTGCTGTGCGATATCTCGGCGGAGATGTTGGCGCAAGCGCAAGAGCAGATAGATGCATCGCCTGAACCATTAGCTATCCAGCTAATCCATGCGCCTATTCAAGCTCTGTCGGTCGAGCAACATGGCTATTTCGATATCATATTGTGCCATGCGGTCGTCGAATGGTTAACAGATGCTAAGCCCACGATGGCGGGCCTACTCACTATGCTTAAACCCGCGGGATTATTCTCTTTGATGTTTTACAACAAAGAAGCCATGCGCTTTCATGCCTTAGTGTCGGGCAATTTCGATTACGTCGCCGCAGATTTAAAAGTGAAAAAGAAAGTGCGGCTAACACCCACGCACCCACTTTATATTCAAGAGGTTAAAGATTGGTTTAGCGAGTGGCAGATGTCACTCATCTGTCAGTCTGGCGTGCGGGTGATCCACGACTATTTAAAAAAGAGTCAACCAGTGGATTTCGATTATCAAAAATTGCTGCAAATGGAGCTCGAGTATTCGCAACGCGAGCCCTATATTTCGCTGGGTCGATATGTACACTTTTTAGGGCAGAGTCCTGCAGGTTAAATGCGCTTGGTTATAAACCCAGTATCCTAAACGATTACTCGCAGGTCTGTTTCCAGCAGGCGCTCACTTTGGCGCCTGCTCGTTCTAGCAATTGCACCACACTCTTATCGCCCACCACATGACCCGCACCAACCACCACAAATAATGGTGAAGCCACGTCAGTCGAGCCCATTAATTTTATAATGCCGTCGGCCATCACATGGTTTCGCCGCCAGAGAATTTTCTCTAGCATTTCAGTGTCGTCCTCGCCGCCCATTTGCTCCTGCATTATGTTATCAAGCTCAGCTTCATTACCCGAACGCCAAGCCGCAATTAACGACAAAAGGTCTGCATCCGACGTACTAATCGCCTCACGCACCATAGACCACTGCGCTTGGCTATCAAAGGACGCTAATAACTGAAATTGCGACTCGGCGGTTTCTAACTGATACACAGGTAAAGCCGCATGGCGGGCAATCAACTGCATATCAACGCCATAATCCGTGCTGTAACCTAAGTTGTTATAACGTATTAAGTTAAGTTGCGTGGCTTGCAGCCAAGGCGCGAAGGATTGAATCGACTGGCAAACATTGGCCGTGGCAGCGCAATAGGGCGTCATGCTCTCAACCGTTTGTTTATCTCGGCTCTGCCAATCTAAACCTTTGGTTTTATCGGCGCGGCCGTATTGGCGCAGCAAGGCATTGCTATCGGCTTTATTCATATCGACTTCCACGACTAAGCCCTTCGCTTTGCCCAGCGAGGTTTCAATTTGGGTGGGTAATGGATAAAAATCGGCACGTCCAATATGAATCGAGCCCAGTAGATACGCGCTCTTTCCTTGCCATTGCACTTGATAAAATGGCGGCTTATCGGTTTCGGCACTCACCGCTTTGGTGCTCCAACCCGTCAACGCCAGAAAACAGATTGCTGCAATTAATCGCCATTGGCTTGTTGCCATATCCTTTGCCCCTTATAATTCCTGCAAATTTTGCAATGAGACGCTGTTATGCCACATACCAAGGTTATAGAGCAACTGAAAGAGAATCTTCAAATCGCCTATCGCCAAGCCATAGACGCCGACGCTAAGTTAGATGAGCTAAAGAAAGCTGGCCATGGAAACTTCACCAGCATATTTACGGCAGAACAAGGTTTTATCGCTTCGAGTAATCGTTTTCTGCCCTATGTACAAGAGTTGGTCGATGACTTAACTCGTATGGAAGAATATGAGGCGCTCGATGCTAAAGAACTCGAAACCTATGTGCGCCAGCTCGGTGCGTTACTGCAAACATTGCAGGCCTTTAAGATGCAAAGCTAAGCTTGATTAAGAGCTGAAACTCGCCAGTAGTCTTCAGCTCTTTTCATCTGCTATCCATTCAACCCCCCCGCATAGCTAACGCTAAGCGCCCTCAAAATTGTCATCATTTTGTCATTTCTAAGTCATAGACTCCGCTCACATAGACGAAGGGGCTGACGTAATGACAAGTTTAGATTTGGCTAAAGAGCTCGATAAAATAATTTCTAAAGCGGCAATCAGTCCCTTATTTCAGCCAATTTTCAATATATTAGAACATAAGATCCACGGTTTTGAAGCCTTGAGCCGCGGCCCTGAACACAGCCCGTTATACTCTCCAGTGCCGCTATTTCAGACCGCCGAGCATGAAGGCAAGTTAAGCGAGTTAGAAACCCTTTGTCGGCGCATTTCACTCGAACAATTTAAGCTGCGTCAGTTCCAAGGCAAGCTGTTTATCAATATCTCGCCCAAGGCGTTGTTAGACCCTGCGCACCCCAAGGGCATGACCTTACAGCTGTTGCAACAACTCGGCATAGCGCCATCGCAGGTGGTGATTGAGCTGTCGGAGCAATATCCCGCCGATGATATCGACTTACTTAAATCTTGCTTGAATCATTATCGCAGCCAAGGTTTTTTAACGGCCATCGATGACTTAGGCGCAGGTTATTCCGGTTTAAGGCTCTGGTCAGAATTGTCGCCCGACTATGTCAAAATTGACCGCCACTTTATCCATGAAATTGATTCGACCCCTGTCAAACAGGAGTTTGTCCGCTCGATTGTGGAGTTATGCCAAAGCTTAACCTGCAAAGTGATAGCAGAAGGGATTGAAACGCAAGAGGAATTAGCCGTACTCAAACAACTGGGTATCGTCTATTGCCAAGGCTATTTGCTAGGGCGTCCAGAAGTGCTCCCCTGCCGCGCGATGAAAGCGACCTTAGTGCCAAACAATACCCAAATTCAACCTAGATACAGCGAATCCGCCGAAAGCCTGTGCACAAATGCCATCACAGTTGCACCCACACTCAAACTCAAATTTTTAAGTGACACCTTTAGCTCGCAACCCGCACTGCAGGCGGTGGTTGTGGTCGATAATCAGTTACCGCTGGGGATTATCAGCCGCGCAACCTTACTCGAGCTTTTCAGTACGCCCTATGGTCGTGCCTTGCATGAAAATCATGCCGTAAGTGAAGTGATGGACCCGCAGGTTATCCAAATTGAAGCCAACGAACCCTTATCTACAGTGAGCCAATTGCTGACCTCAGAGACGGCCAATACAGTTGCTCAGCAGTTCATTATCCTTCGCCGTGGCAAACTACTCGGCATAGGCCACACTAAGGATTTACTGCAAAGGATCACAGAGCACAGAATTAAGATGGCCCGCCATGCGAATCCTCTGACAGACTTGCCGGGCAATGTGCCCATTCAGGAGGAATTAAAACGCCTTAAAATCCAAAAGAAACACTTTTACCTGGCCTATTTTGATTTGTGTAACTTTAAGCCCTATAACGATATTTATGGCTTTTGTCGCGGCGATGAAGTGATTTGTGAAGTGACTAATCTGTTACTGAAATATAAAAGTGACAATTGCTTTATCGGCCATGTGGGCGGCGATGACTTTGTGATTATCAGCACCTGTGAACATATGATCAGCCGTTGCCAACGAATTCTAGCGGACTTTGAAACCCATAAGCATTTGTTTTACAGCGCCGAGCATTGGCAAGCTCAAGAGATGCTCGCCGACGATAGACAAGGCGAAGCCTGCTACCATCAATTGATCAGCCTGTGCGTGGGTATCTTGCCACCAGCACTGACCTTTAACGCCAATGAACACAGCCTGTCGACCTTAAGTGCCCGGGCAAAAAAACAGGCAAAATCCGCGAATAACGGATTTTACCTGTTAGAAAATCACCTTACTATCGAAACTCAAGCGCTCAGTGCTTGAGTCTTAAGTGACCGATTTAACGATTGAAAGATTGAAAGATTGAAAGATTGAAAGATTGAAAGATTGAAAGATTGACGATTAAAGTTGTGGGGCAATCGTCTTCTTTAACCAATCAGTCAACATTTTGGTTTCGTACATAAAAGGTTTATCAGTTAAAGATTTAATCCCATCCATGAAACCCATATCCGACAGTTTTTCATCGCCCGCAATAATCACTTTATCGTTTTCCAAAACTTGATAGGAAAAAGTCATACGCGGTGGATAGATTTCTTTAACAATGCGTAAATCATTGGCGGTCGCACCAAAGGTTGGGCGCATATCCCCCGCCAGATCAACATCGGTGATCGTCATTTCAAGCTTTTGATTCGGCTTTAAAATCTTCGCCGCTTCTTTATTGATGTTTTCTGTTAAGGTCTCAAATAAGCGCTTCTCATAGCGGGATTGGATTTCCCCCGATGATTTGATATCGCGAAAATCCTTAGGACTTTGCCAAACAATTTTAACCACCCCATCTTCGGTGACGGGATTCACTGGCGCTTCATCGGCTGCCCAAGCCGCACTGCAACTTAATACACCTGCGAGTAAAAGGGACTTAATTTTCATATTTGCCTCCAAGGCCTAGATAACTTTCTGGAAACCACAGTACAAAATCTAACCTGAACTAGAGCTTAACGCAAAACTGATATAAGTACAGCTAACGCAGTGTAAGCTTTTGTATAAATGAGTAAAATTTTATAGTTCAACCACAATTGACACGTATCTTTTTGTATCGAGACTGCACTAAGTAAGTGCATGGTTATCAATTTGTGAACATTTTACGCGCATAACCACAAAAAAAACGTTATCCTTCCGCTATTGTTTACATGGCTCACTTAATAAAAATGAAATTCCCCGTTGTACCAGTGTTCATTCTTATCCTGTTTACCTGCGTGGTTAGTGCGATTTGGTTTATCTCCCCGAGTGATAAAAATACCGGCCCTAAAACATGGTCAGCCTTTATCTATAACCATGGCTATGACTCGGGGAAGTATAAAAAAACTGATAACTTTGACAGCTATGAGACCTGCCGCGATTTTGCACGCGAACAATCAGCCTTCTACGACGATGTACCTTGGGAATGTGGTTCTATGTGCCAGTTCGATACTCGCAAGCAAGGGTTTCAATGCAAAGAAATGAAAAATGAGCGCTAACTAACCGTTCAGCATAGGTTCAATATTTATACAATAAGCTAAGCCCCTCAAAGCACAACTCGTTTTCTTTACCGTCTAAGGATGCACGATTTAGAACTGACGTGTTAAACGTAATTTTTAATTTGGAGCTTACCTATGAACCTAAAAACAGCTAATTTATCAAAACCTTACTCACATAAAATCGCTTTATTGGCTCTACTAACATTCGGAACTAGCATTAGTCTTTCAAGCCATGCGGCGCCATTGACCATCAGCCAACAACAGGCGGTTAACGCTCATTTTAGCAAATTGGCTCAGGCGCAATATGCGGCTGAAACCCAAATGGCTGAGCAGCTTAAGCAAGATTTTTCTCAGCAATTAACCGCACAGGAACATGAGTTTATGAATGATATCTGCCCTAAATACGGCATGACCTTCGATGTGACAACCAATGCCTGTTTACGCTCATAAGCGATTGCAAGATTAAAATGGAAAACGGGCGCAGAGCTCAGGGTATTGCAGCTTTAAATCCTTGGGCTTAGTGCTAAATTTTTTCCCCGCGGGCGTCGCCTTGCCCGATGGCATAAAGGGCAACTCATCACCGGTTCTATCTTCGTATAATTGCCCTGCAATAAGATCGTATTCATCCACAAAGGGATAAGCATAGGCGTCTCGCTCTGGCCAAGCGGCTAAACGCGCTAAAGTGTCAGGCTGATTAACCACACCATCGTAGGTTTCTTTGCCGAGTGAAATCAAAAAACACCTGAATTCGGCAAAGGCATATTCAGAATCACAGCCCGTAATAATGTAAGCCGCGCCCCAAACCGACCACAAATAGCTACGACGCATCTGCTGACCAAAGATTTTATCGAAGGCTTTTAACTCTTCATTACTCAGTTCGGCGAGTTTCTGCTTCAGTGCTTGAGCCAAAGACTCCTGTGATTGCGCCGCTTCCGTACGCGTGACTAAACCCCAAAACTCAACTTCTGTCATAAACTTCACCTAATAGAATAAGCCTTTCGCAAAAGGCTTATTCTACACGATATTAAGGTTATGCTGGACTCGGATTAGGGCATTTCCTACACTTGCTCATCTTCTTCGCTACCTGTCTACACATACATCTATGCCTAAACGTCTTATGCTACTGATCTCTTTATATTGCCTCTTCAGCATTGCCGCACTTTTACGGGCCGTGACAACGCAATCCTTTGATGTATTCACCCTAGGCGTCCTCCCTGTGCTCGTTGGCATAATGATGCGCACGCCGTGGTCGAGCTTAGTATTGAAGATTTATATCGGCATGCAAACCTTAGGATTTTCAGCCCTAGGCATGACAGCGATTATTGCCTACCGTATTACCCCTGAAGATGTAAAAGTGGTTGTTTCTGGCCACAATATTCCTATGTTGCCGCTGACAATAAGCATTATTGTCATTTTACTCTTGCAGTATTGGATCGCATTTTCTAAGGTCACGAGTCATTATTTGACCCGTCAAACACGGTAATGGACATTTGTTGCTAAGCTGTTACTAATAGCGTAGCTTAGCGACCCAATAAAATACTTGCGACTCTTAACTTGAAGTAGACTATGAGCCATTTATCGCCCAGCGAACTTTCCATTCTTTTGGTAGAACCTTCAGATATCCAGCGTCGAATTATTATTCAACGCTTGCAACAGGAAGGTATTCTCAGCATTCAAACCGCAGAAAATATTGAAGCGGCTAAAGATATTATTGCTCGCCACAAACCCGATCTTATCGCCAGCGCCATGCATTTTGATGATGGCACCGCCATCGAACTCTTAGGCTACTTAAGGGCTAGCGCTGACTGCAAAGATATTCAATTTATGCTGGTCTCGAGCGAGTGTCGCCGTGAGCAACTTGAGATATTCCGCCAATCGGGTGTGGTCGCTATCCTACCTAAGCCCTTCAGTGCCGAGCATTTAGCCACAGCCTTAAATGCCACTATCGATCTGCTCAGCCACGATGAACTCGACCTCAGTAATTTCGATGTGCAGGATGTGCGCGTATTAGTGGTCGATGATAGCCGTATGGCAAGAAATGTCATTAAACGTACGATTGGTAACTTAGGGATGAAACTGATTACCGAGGCTGAAGATGGTGCACAGGCCATAGCGTTGATGAAAAACAATATGTTCGACTTAGTCATCACTGACTACAATATGCCCAGCGTAGATGGTCTTGCGCTGACTCAATATATTCGCAGCGAAAGCCAGCAATCGCACATTCCCATCTTGATGGTATCTTCCGAAGCCAACGATACCCACCTCAGCAATGTGTCCCAAGCGGGGGTGAATGCCTTATGCGACAAGCCCTTTGAACCCAAATTGGTTAAAAAATTACTCTATCAACTGTTAGAAGAATGAAACCAGAATAAAACTTAAGTCACGAACTGAGTAAATATTCTGCGCTTTACCGAACATCCTGCGGCAGCTTAGACGCAAAAGGCTTTCCAAGCGCTGAACCTTATGGCATGTTAGGCACGCTTATTTCAAATAAATCTACGGAAAGAAGAGACAATAAAAATGAACAAAACTGAACTTATCGCCAAAATTGCAGAAAATGCCGATCTAACGAAAGTAGAAGCCGCACGCGCATTGAAGTCTTTTGAAGCAGCCATTACCGAATCAATGAAAAATGGTGACAAAATCTCCATCGTAGGCTTCGGTTCGTTTGAAACTGCGACTCGTGCTGCTCGCACCGGCCGTAACCCACAAACGGGTAAAGAAATTCAAATCGCTGAAGCGACTGTGCCTAAGTTTAAAGCGGGTAAAACCCTACGCGACAGCGTAAACTAAGCGAGAAAATTCAAAACAACGCCTCCATTGTGAGGCGTTTTTTTTGCTTTCTTCCAGTGAAATCCTGAATATTTTTTGCACAACAAGAGTGCGCCTCTGCCCCATAAACTGGCAAATAAAAACATTTTATTAACACTTGATGTTCTAATATCTTGTTTTACATAGAATTGTAATAGTGGCATATGATTAGCAAATCCCTTCTTAGAAAAAAACCAAGATGCACTAATGACCACTACTTACTTAAGTGTGCCACTGGTGAATCGATAAATAAGTCAATCGAGGGGATGAGCATGAAGAAATCACTGTACAGCGTTTTGGCCTTATCGACGGGAATGTTACTGGCTGGCAATGCCTTTGCAGCCGTATCAGGCAACATTGGTGGTACCTCTAATTACCTATGGCGCGGTGCGACCCAAACTAAAGATGCGGTCGCAATCCAAGGTGGGATTGACTACAGCCATGATTCTGGATTTTATGCCGGCACTTGGGCATCGAATGTGGATTTTGGTGATGATACGAGCTACGAGCTGGATCTCTACGCGGGTTATGGTGGCAATATTACCGAAGACATCAGTTACGACTTTGGCTACCTCTACTACGCCTACCCAGACGCTCCTGGCAGCATTGATTTTGGTGAACTCCATGCTGCAGTAACTTGGAAGTGGCTTGAACTGGGTTACTCCCATGTCATCAATGCCGGTGACGATGTCACCGCCGATCCGTTAGATAATAAAGATCTCAGCTATCTTGCCGCGACTGTCTCTGTGCCTCTCACTGAAAAACTTAGCTTATCAGTGCACTATGGCTACTCAAGCGGTGATGTTGTGCAATCTTGGTTTGGCGAAGATAACTATGCCGACTATAACGTCACACTCAGTGCAGATACCAGCATGGGCACAGTGTCGTTCATGGTTTCTGATACCGATCTCACCGATGATGATGCCAAACTGGTACTCGGCTATTCCTACAGCTTTGATCTCTAAGATCTAACATTTAGGATCTTACGTCTAAGCTCTAAGCATAAAAAACGCCACCTTAAACGGTAGCGTTTTTTTAGCGTAATCAACTATTAGGCAATAATAGGTCTATTGGTTTTACGGGCAGCGACCATTTTCTCGATATATTCAACAATAGGCTCAGTCACTGAAATCCCTGTGGTTTGTTCAATCCCTTCAATGCCTGGCGCCGAATTCACCTCAAGGATCAAAGGACCACGATTAGAGCGTAAAATATCCACCCCAGCGACCACCAATCCCATCGCTTTCACCGCCGCAATCGCCATCTTACGTTCCACTGCAGTGATTTTAACCACCTCACCACAGCCACCCAAATGCAGATTAGAGCGAAAATCCCCCTCGGGACCTTGGCGCTTCATAGAGGCGATGACCTTGTCACCGACAACAAAACAACGAATATCACTGCCATTGGATTCTTTAATGTATTCCTGTACTAAGATATTCGCTTTCAGCCCCAAGAATGCTTCTATCACGCTCTCAGCAGCCGTTTTCGTCTCAGCTAATACCACGCCAATCCCTTGAGTACCTTCGAGTAACTTAATGACTAACGGAGCGCCGCCCACCATATTGATGAGGTCGGGGATATCATTTGGCTTATTGGCAAAGCCTGTCACAGGCATACCAATCCCTTTGCGGGAGAGTAATTGCAGCGCCCGTAATTTGTCCCGAGAACGCGCAATAGAGATTGAATCATTCGCCGCATACACGCCCATCATCTCGAACTGACGAACAACGGCACAACCATAAAAAGTCACGCTGGCATGAATACGCGGAATGATGGCATCAAAGCCAACTAATTCAGTGCCTTCATAATGAATGCTAGGCTTAATGGAATTAATATTCATGTAGCAGTTCAGTGTATTGATCACGACCGCTTCATGTCCACGGCTTTGACAAGCCTCCACTAAACGTTGTGTCGAATACAACTGGGGGAATTGGGATAAAATACCTATTTTCATTGCTGAGTGACCAACTTAAGCATGAGTGAATAAACCGTTCTGCAGCACTAAAAGCACAGCGACAGAAAAAGGGGCTGATATTTGTCTATTGCTCAGTGTAAAGCAAGAAAATATTCCTCACCAGACGAAATCACTATGCTATTGAAATAGTTCGAGACCTCTCACACA
>NZ_JAUOER010000014.1:0-122132 GCF_031932025.1 Shewanella sp. SP2S2-4 | reverse complement strand
GCGCCGAAGCGCTCTCTTAAGTTGATGCGAATGATTAAGCGATGAGCTTAGTGACCGCTCGCTTCACCCGAGCCTTTAGGGAAGCGAATCGATTCAACCATTTCTTGAACATGCTGTGGTGTAGCCGTCGTGACTCGACTGACTAACGCCGCCACACCGAAGTTCACTAACATACCCACCATACCAATACCTTCTGGCGAAATACCAAGGAACCAGTTAGCGGCAACGTTATCGGCAGGATTAACAAACTTGAAGTAGATGATATAACCCGCAGTAAACAGTAAACCAGTTAACATACCGGCAATCGCGCCTTCTTTGTTCATTGTCTTAGAGAAGATACCCATGATGATCGCTGGGAACAATGAAGAAGCCGCTAACCCGAAGGCGAACGCCACCACCGCGGCCACAAAGCCTGGTGGATTCACCCCAAAGTAACCCGCAATCACAATGCCCACACCCGCCGCTAAACGAGCAAACATTAGCTCTTTTTTATCGGAGATATTTGGCATCAAGTTTTTCTTGAGTAAATCGTGTGAAACCGAGGTTGAAATCACCAACAACAGACCCGCGGATGTTGACAGGGCCGCAGCTAAACCACCCGCTGCAACCAGAGCGATAACCCACGCTGGCAGATTGGCGATTTCTGGCGTCGCTAATACGATGATATCGTTATCGATCTTCATTTCGTTTTTGCTAGCAGCATCTTCAATCTTACCTGACGAGTAATAAATCTTACCGTCGCCGTTTTTATCGTTCCACTTGATCAGACCCGTTTTTTCCCAGTTTTTAATCCAATCTGGTGCACTCTCATAAGCCACACCTTTAGCATCTGGACCATTAATGGTTTCAATCATGTTCACACGGGAGAACGCCGCGAGTGCAGGGACTGTAGTGTACATAATCGCGATAAAGACTAACGCCCAACCTGCAGAAATACGTGCATCTTTCACTTTAGGAACAGTGAAGAAACGTACGATAACGTGAGGCAAGCCAGCAGTACCCACCATCAAAGCACCCGTAATACAGAAGACGTCAATCATGCTCTTAGAACCGTCGGTGTATGGAGCAAAGCCTAACTCGGTAGAAACATTATTGAGTTTTTCTAGCAGGTAAACGCCAGAATTGTTGCCCGCCGCATCAAGCAGCTGCGCCCCGAAACCGATTTGTGGAATAATGTGGCCTGTCATCATCACAGACAAGAAAATCGCTGGCACCATGAAAGCGAAAATCAATACGCAATATTGGGCAACCTGAGTGTAAGTAATCCCCTTCATACCACCAAGAACAGCGTAGAAGAACACCACAGCCATACCGATATACACACCCGTGTCAACATCCACTTCTAAGAAGCGAGAGAACACCACGCCCACACCGCGCATTTGCCCTGCAATATAAGTAAAGCAAATGAAGATCGCGCAGATAACCGCGACAGTACGCGCAGCCTGAGAATAATAACGTTCACCGACGAAATCTGGCACAGTGAACTTACCAAACTTACGTAAATAAGGCGCCATACACAGGGCCAGTAATACGTAACCGCCCGTCCAGCCCATCAAGTACACGCTGCCGTCATAACCAACAAAAGACACGATACCTGCTAATGAAATAAACGATGCCGCAGACATCCAGTCTGCCGCCGTTGCCATACCGTTCACTACAGGGTGAACGCCACCACCTGCGACATAGAATTCTTTGGTTGATCCCGCTCGTGACCAGATTGCAATCCCAATGTAGAGCGCAAACGAGAGCCCTACGATAATATAAGTTAGTGTTTGAACATCCATCTCAAAGCTCCTTAGTCTTCTTGTACGTTATATTTTTTATCTAAGGCGTTGGCTTTTGCCGCATAGACAAAAATAAGCGCAACGAATACATACATAGATCCCTGCTGTGCAAACCAGAAACCTAATTTAAATCCCATGAAATGAACTTCATTGAGTACATCAACCAATAAAATGCCGCATCCAAATGAGACTGCCGCCCAAATGGCTAATAAGCTCAGTACGAGACGTAAATTCTCGCGCCAGTAGCCTTTTGCCTTGTCGTTATTTTCAAAACCCATAGTGACTCCCCTGTGCTGTTTTAATTTTAAGTCTTGTTTAATCTAGCAACAGCTGGTGTGAGCACAATCACGACTTTCGTCTAACCCGTGATTCAAAACACTGTCCATAAATAGTGAATAGAAACAAATTCAAAGAGTTAACAATGATTTTACATTTGGATACAGTTTCAACTTTTTCAACAGGTTAGACCAATGTCGAACAAGAATGAGTAAAAACATGGGGAATTGGGCGGCAGGAAAAGTAATAGATAGGAATAACTTGTTGTCTAAAATGGAAAAATCAGAAATTCAAACAGTTTTAATGATGACTGTAGACTGACATCATTTATGATTTTAGCGCTGATAATGGATGAGATATCATTTAATCAATAAGCCATTACCAATCACTCATTCAACTTACTTGACCACTACAGACCGCACAGCGATTTCACTTAAGAATAGTCATAGCGCAGTTTGGCTTACCAATGTTGGCAACGAGTCATCTTTTGAGTTTAAGGCAAAAAATAACCCAGCCTAAACTGGGTTATTAACGTTAGATTGGCCAATGGCGGAATAATGACCTTGCAAGGTCGTTATCCTTTAACAGCGATAAACCAATTTTCCATTTATTAAACGCGGTTACTTCGCGGCTAAAAACTTCACTAAGGCTGCCAGCTCTTCTGGCGTGTGCGCGGTTGAGGTCAGCATATAACGGCCATTAACCAGTAATGAAGGTACGCCCTTGATCCCAGCAAGCTCAGCTTGAGAGTCATAATTCATTAGAGTGAATTTGGCATCGACGGAATTCATCGCGGCATCAACATCATCCACCTTAGCACCTTGAGCGACAAAGAAAGCTTTAACTTGTTCGGGCGCAGTAAATTGCTCACCTTTCTCATGGATTTGCTTGAAAATAGCGCCATGGGTTTGCTTGGTCATCTTTAATTTTTGCGCCACATAGTAGGCAAGTTGGCTCAGTTCCCAAGCAGGACGGCCAGCGCCAACCGGGGTCCGCTCAAAAGCGACATCTTTGCCGAGCAGTTGCACTGTCAAGTCCATAAGCGGTTCTTGTTTATAGCAATGCGGGCAGTTATAGGAGAAAAACTCCCGCAGCACAGGCTTTTGTGCTTCGGTAATCCCCGCTACCGTAACATAATCTTTGCCTTCTTCGAAACTTGCGGCCTGCAGTGCAAAGCTAGCACTCAGGATTAATCCGCACGCCAATGCGGCTATAGGTCGAACTCGATTAAACACGCTCATTATATTGTCTCTTTTTATTCGTCATTGATTTAAATAAGGATGACACATTCGCTCAAGCAAAACTTGGAACCCAAAGATAACCTAAAAGTTCGGCTTTTACCTTTAACAATAATTAACCTTTCTCAACATGCCGCTAGCATATCCAGCGGAGAAGCATACTGATATCGAAAGCCTAAATCTGTGACAATTGCGTCACCTTGGATGACTTTACTCGGCATGGATTGTTGATTAAATTCGGGCGCGACTAAACCAAGGGACTCGGCGGCGGCGTGATAAAACTCAGCTTTAGTGGGGTGTGTCGGCGCGCAAAGATTATAAATCGGTGCCACAGATAAACCTGAACCCGTTGCCGCGAGAATCCGACTTACCGCGCTGACACAATCACTTAAGTGGACTAAATTCACTGCCACATTGGCGCCACTGACATCGGTTTTACCGGCAAGGAAACGTCCAGGATGGCGTTTGGGGCCTACGAGTCCAGCAAAGCGGACAATACAGGCATGAGGCAAGGCTTGGAATAAAGCTTCTGCATCTAATAGCACTTGGCTGTCGCTAGATTCTGCCAAGGCATCGGCTTCGGTCATCACTTTATCTTTGGCCGGATACACACCCGTAGTGCTGATAAACACAATCTGCTGATATTGCCAGCCTTGGGTTAATGCGATGAGTTGTTGCAGTTCTTCAAGATACGCGGCGTTACCGCGCTTTAATCGGGGAGAAATATTGACCACTAGATAATCGGTTTGAAATAAACCGCTTAACGCCTGAGCATCGGGGGCAGAGGGTGCTTCGCTGCCCAATTGCAGCGGATAGGCATCAATCCCGACCTCAGTTAATGCCGATAATTCGTCGGCGCTGCGCTTACAGCCTGTGACTCTATAGCCCTCATGGACAAGCTGCTTTGCTAAAGCAAAACCAAACCATCCACAACCGACCAAGGCAACACTGGATTTTACTGCGCCATTTTCTGCTTTTACATTCGCCATATTAGCCCTAAGGGAATCATATCAGCGGATAGAATACGGAACTTAGCGCATAAGATTCAAGTTTGTAGCGAACTAAAATAGAAACTAACCCCTTTATCGACTTGCAAGGTACGAATAGCGCCCTCGGACAATTCTTCCGCTTTGATGGCTTTTTGCACTGTCACGCCTTCATCACTTAAGAAACGCAGCGATGCGTCACTCCCGTCCACTTTGCAAGCCCACACTTGGGGCTGACTCACTTCTTTGGTGGTCATGATCACTTTCGCAATACTGTCATCGGAGAGCTTTACTATCGTTCCCGGTGGGTAGATGCCGAGAATTTTAACTAACACAGAAATCAGTGATTCTGAATGTTTACTCGCACGGTTTTTAAACAAATAACCTAGTGCCACTTGAGGAGATGTCACTTGCTGACCACTGAGCTGCTGATCGTAATCATTTGCTAAACTCACGATCTGCGTAATAATTGGGATCTTATGCCCCGTCAATCCATCAGGAAACCCTGAACCATCAACAAACTCATGGTGGTGTAAAATGATATTTAACACCTCTTTAGGGAATAATCCCGACCGATTCAGCATGTCAAAACCAAAATTAGGATGCATTTGCAAATAGCTGGCTTCGTGTGTCGTCAGCGCGCCACGCTTTCGGCGGATGACATCGGGCACTTTAAGCTTACCAATATCATGCAGCAAACTGCCAAGAGCGATATCACGCAACTCTCTTGGGGTTAAATCCAGTGCATGACCTATCATCATTGCCAACACAGCCACAGAGACGCCATGTTGGGTCACACTCACATCTTTCTCATCCATCCCAACCAAAGTAAGGAACGGTGTTTCAACTTCCTGCAAATGGCTTAGCAAGTCTTCGACCAGTGCCGCCGATAATCGATAGGCGCCTTCAGGATCGCTGACTATTTTCCCGAACACATTACGGGAGTTATTCACATTCATAAGAAAACGCTTCTGACTCAAACGCATTGCCTTACGGGTATCGGCCTTGAGATCCCGTTCGGGTTCGACTGCTATCTCGTCTTCAATGTCATCGTCTTCTTCAACAATATCCAGTTCGGCATTCGATTCCGATAACAAAAACACATAGGGAACCCCTAGGCCACGGATCATTTCGATTTGAGCGGCACTGCTAATATCAACGCGATTAAATAAAAAAGGGTGATTCGTCCATGACAAAGGCAACTTGACTCTCATGCCAAGCTGAATTTCTGATAGTAATAATTTTTTTTGAGGTACTTTTGCCACGCAATATGACTCCTTTCAAATGTGATGCGAGACATAAACAGATGACCTCATCTGCGTATCCCACAGGGCACATTCAAGCTAAGTACATATAACTATAGATGATTCAAAGTGTTCGATGCAGAGTACACATGAAAAATCCTTATCAAACTGAGGCATAAAACACATTAAATCGTACCATTCGCCTCAGTCTTAGATAAAGAGGCTAAATAACAATAGGATAGAATCTTATGATTGAGGCTCATTTTGCTCAACTTTAGGGTCTTCTTTTAGCCAATCACGCAGGTAATAATGGAGTCGTTTCGATTTAATGAGATAAATGCTAGACCAGAACAAGATTAGCGCATCTAAAGCGAGGCTCCAATGGAACAGGAATTGTCCATGGCTCAACCTTTGCCCCAACAAAACGCCATCAACAATCAGCAGCAACCACAGCCCCCATTTTAAATGCACAAAAATAGGCCTTAACCATTGAGGTGAACGGCGACGTTCGGCAATCACCACAAGATAAATCAAAACCGCGCCCAGTCCCGCTCCGAGTGCTAGCAAAAAATCTGATTTTTCAGGGTAAAAAATCCTCACTAACTCAGAACGGTCACCCATCTGGGTCAGCGAGGCGATAAAAATGCACCAACCGCGCGCAAGGTAAGCTAATAGCGCATATAAAAAGATCGGCGGTTTAATATGGCCTTTATCATCGAGCCAAGTGATGTGACTGAAATTCAAATAGGTTTCCAATTAGCAAAAACTAAAACAGCATATTAAGGAGATGGTGCCATTCGCGGCTAATTCAATAGCCAAAGCAGACTATCTTTCCATGTCGTCATTTTTGCTATGCCACATAAAAATAGCGCCTTGGGCAAGGCGCTATTTAATACTTACGATTCAGTGGTTTTTAAACTGTAGATGCAAAACATCAGACCAGAGCCTGCAGCCTATTTCAGCCCACAGCAATCAAGCGTTCGCGGCGAGCAGTGCCAATAACTCGTCCTCATCCATCACCTTAACGCCAAGCTCCTGCGCTTTAGCGAGTTTGGAACCTGCCGCCTCACCCGCCACTAAGCAATCAGTATTTTTTGAGACACTACCAGCCACTTTCGCGCCCAGCGCCTGCAACTGCGCCTTAGCATCATTACGATTGAGCTGATTTAACGTCCCGGTCAATACCCAAGTTTGGCCTTTAAGCGGCTGAGCATCAGCACTTGGCGCTTCTATGGCTGGCCAATGCACGCCAGCCGCGATTAAGGCATCGATAACCTCAAGGTTATGGGGCTGAGCAAAAAAGTGCGCCACATGCTGGGCCACCACAGTGCCAACATCTTCCACTTCGGTTAACTGCTCCACAGTGGCCACCCGCAGCGCATCTAAACTGGCAAAGTGCGCCGCAAGGTTTGCCGCTGTCGCCTCACCCACTTCGCGAATACCCAAGGCATATAAAAAACGCGCAAGTGTTGTAGTTTTGGCAGCTTCAATCGCCGCCGCTAAATTGGTTGCCGACTTCATCCCCATGCGGTCGAGCATAGTCATCATAGAGGCGGTGAGCTTAAACAGATCTGCAGGACTTTGGACGAGTTCTTTATCAATCAATTGCTCGACAACTTTGTCGCCCATGCCATCGATATCCAAAGCCTTGCGAGAAGCAAAATGCTTAATCGCTTCTTTACGCTGCGCTTCACAGAATAAACCACCGCTACAACGCGCCACTGCCTCACCTTCGAGACGCTCGACTAAACTGCCGCACACAGGACAATTGTGTGGGAATACAATATCAGTCGCTGTTTCAGGGCGTCTTTCGGGCACTATGGCAACAATTTGTGGGATAACATCACCAGCGCGGCGGATGATCACAGTGTCACCGACTTTAATGCCTAAACGGGCAATTTCATCGGCATTGTGCAGCGTCGCATTCGATACCGTCACGCCGCCAACAAATACTGGCTTTAAGCGCGCCACTGGCGTCACCGCACCTGTGCGGCCCACTTGGAAATCGACGCCTTCAAGTAGAGTCATTTCTTCCTGTGCGGGGAATTTATAGGCAATCGCCCAGCGGGGAGATTTAGCCACAAAACCTAAACGTTGCTGCTGGGCAATATCGTTAACTTTCATCACGACGCCATCGATTTCAAAGGCTAAATCACCGCGACGAGTGAGAATGTCTTTATAGTAGTCATAGACTTGGCTTAATTCAGCGCAGACTTTGATTTCGCTACTAACGGGTAAACCCCACGACTTAAGCTGCTGTAACTGCTCGAAATGGGTTTTAGCTAACGGATGAGAATCCGGCTCAACAACCCCTAACGCATAGGCATAAAAAGCCAATGAACGGGCAGCGGTAATTTTACTGTCGAGTTGTCGTAAGCTGCCAGCGGCGGCGTTACGGGGATTAACAAAGAGTTTTTCATCCTTGGCGCGCGCCCTGTCATTCAAAGCCTCAAAGGCCGCTTTTGGCATAAAGGCTTCACCGCGCACTTCAACGAGTTCAGGGAAATCATTGCCGCGCAGTTTAAGCGGGATCGATTTAATGGTTTTAACGTTTTCAGTGATGTCTTCACCGACAGAACCATCGCCGCGGGTCGCGGCGCGCTCAAGTACGCCATTTCTATACAAGATACTCACGGCAAGGCCATCGAGTTTAGGCTCGCAGCAAAAACTCACCTCACCCACTTTATCGGTGACACGTTTGTGGAAAGCACTGAAATCCGCTTCATCGAAGGCGTTATCTAAGCTCAACATAGGTTTAAGGTGAGTGATTTGATCAAATTTGGCGAGCGCCAATCCGCCCACCCTTTGAGTCGGTGAATCAGCCACAATCAAATGGGGATATAACGCCTCAAGCTTGAGTAAACACTGCATCAACCTGTCGTACTCAGAATCAGTAATGCTCGGCGCATCATCCACATAGTAACGAATGTTGTGCTCGTTCAGTGATTGGCTGAGCACCTGCATCACCTGCGATGCGTTTTCAGGGTTAACGTCTTCTGACAGAAGTGTATCGAGTTGAATGTCTTGCATATTCTTTATCCAGAATGCTTTAGATAACAAAAGTAGATCATAAAAAATGAGGCCGCAATCGCGGCCTCATCAATGTATTAACCGCCAAATTGCGGCGTCGGCTAAGCGTTAGCGCGAATACGGTGTAAATAATCTTGCTTAGTAAACTCGCCCCAAGGCAAACGTTGACCATCGAGTACCACGGCATCGATCTCCTCAGCGAGTTGGCGCGCAGAATTAAGCATAATCGAGAAGTTCATTAAAGCATCGCCGTAGCAAGGTAACGTCATGAAAAATACCACACCTTGAGTACTGAACTGCTCCATGTTGTCCGGATCAAACACGCCAGGTTTTAGCATGTTAGCAATAGAGAACAAGACTTTACCATTGCCCGCATTATCCACATGGCGATGGAAAATATTCATGTCGCCATATTTAAAGTTCAAAGTTAAGAAACAAGGCAGTAGTTCAGCGCCGTTCAGCTGTTGGCCATCTTTTGCGACCACATGTAAAACCAGCACGTCGCGTGGCTCACCTAATTCATCTTCAGCGGCTTGTTCAACATGCGCTACTTGTTGATGATCTGTTTCATATTCATTTTCTTCAAACAAAGCAGTTTGCTGCGGCGCGGCACGTAGCGCCTGTTCTTGCTCAGCGGCTTTTTGCGCCACAATAGCAGCATGGGATTGACCCATTTGCGGCACTTGCGTGCCCAAGACGGGCTCTTGGCGCGAGACTTTAGGACCGCGGTGTTGCTCTTTTGCAACTGGTGGCTGCAAGCTAAAATCAGGCTGAGCTGGAATAGGTTCGTGTTTCGTTTCTACCTTAAACCCTGATTTAAGTTCTGCTTTAAATTCTGGCGATGTCAATTCTTGCGGCTTAGTCTCTAGCTTCACTTCCTGTTTCAAATAAGGATTGGCCGCGGGAGTCTCATTATTAGGCGTCATTTCGCCAGCTTTACGCACTCGCACAGCACCAATACCGTCGGCATCAAATCCTTCGGCATCAATTCGCTTAGGGCTCGGCTCACCTTTCTCGGCCTGTTTTTTATAAAAATTGCCCATTGGACTATCTTTCAATGACTTAGGTTGTTGTCTTCTGATAGACCAAAATCCATGCACCAGCACAGCAACTATGGCTATGGCGCCTAAAACAAACAATACTAGTTGCAAATCTTCCATTGGTTACCCTGTCTTTGTTCTAGTTATCCAGCGTCAGCCATCGCCACCGCTTGCTCTATGTCTACCGCGACTATACGAGACACACCGGGCTCGTGCATAGTCACGCCTATAAGTTGATCAGCCATTTCCATGGTTATTTTGTTATGGCTGATATAAATAAACTGTACGCTCTGTGACATTTCTTTCAGTAATCGACAGAAACGTTCTACGTTGGCATCGTCTAATGGCGCATCCACTTCATCTAACATACAGAAGGGAGCAGGATTCAGCCTAAAAATTGCGAATACCAATGATAAAGCGGTTAAGGCTTTTTCACCACCCGAAAGAAGATGGATTGTGCTGTTCTTCTTACCTGGCGGCTGCGCCATGATAGTGACGCCAGTTTCCAGTAAATCATCATCCGTTAACGCTAAGTAAGCTCGACCACCACCAAACACCTTAGGAAATAAGCGTCCGAGATCTTCATTGACTGAATCAAATGTCGTCTTAAAGCGGCTTCGGGTTTCTTTGTCTATCTTACGGATCGCTTCCTCTAAGGTCGCCAGTCCCTTATTTAAATCGTCATCTTGATGATCAAGATAGGATTTTCGCTCACTTTGCTGTTCAAATTCTTCGATGGCTGCAAGGTTAATGGCGCCTAAGCGAACAATTTTCTGCCGTATTTGATCTAAATCACTTTGCCACTTGTCAGGCATGCCCTCTGCGGGCAAGTTGCCGAGGATTTCAGACAGAACAATTTGCTGTTCCTGTAAGGCTTCCAGCTGACTATTGGCTTGGCCTTTTATTCCTTCACGACGTAACTTTAACGTGCTCAGGCTTTGAGTCAAGCCCTCAAGCTTACCAAGCTCTTGTTTTTGCTTTATTCCTATACTGTTTAATGTCTCAGTGAGCCCACTTTGCTGCTGACGGACATTTTTTAAGCCCTGTTGTTGCTCATGTTGTTGCTGTAATAGCTGCGTTAACTGTTCAGTCAGCTGCACACTATTTTTTACGCCACTTAATTGGGCGACTTTGGCAAGTTCGGCTAACACAGACTCACGGGTGTGGATAAGTTCATTGACACGTACTTGCTGTAATTCAATTTGTTCAGTACTGACAGCCATACGCATAGTTACAGCTTGTAAGGCCGAAGTCGTGGTCGATAACTGACGTTCAACGTCTGTAATTCGCGCTTTCAAAGCTTGATGGCGCACGCTATCGGCCTGCGTGTCTTGGGTGAGTTGCCGCTGAATATCAATACTCGCCTGCAACGCATCATCAAGTTCTGTTTCTTGCTCTGCCAATACTTCGCATTGCTCGCTCAAGCGTTCAAGGTCAATCAAGCTCGCGCTTAATGCCGCTTCAAGTTTGTTCTGCTGCTCAGCGCGCGCCTTCACTTGCTCAGTTAAGCCACTGAGCTGCATCGACTTTGTTGTTTTATCCAACTCTAATTGATGCGATTTTTGCGCGCCAGCAGTCAATTGTTGCCTTTGCTGCTGCAAGATAGCCGCAAGTTCCGCCATTTTATCTTGCTGAACGTGCAGAGATTGCTGTAAATCGAGGATGTTTTGCGCTAGCTGAGCTTGCTCTTTGCTGAGCTGCACCAGTGACTGAGCGCCCTCTGTCTTAGTGATTAAAAAACCTTGACCGAGGAGATATCCGTCGGCGGTGACAATCCGCTCATCGGTCTTTAACTGTGGCAGTAGTTGTTTTGCCGCGTGAATATCTTTTGCCCACTTAAGCCCCGCTAACCAAGGGGCAAGATTCACCTCAGCCTGTAAATACTCACTCTGGGTAGATTGCGACGCTAACGCTTGAAACCCCATTTCGGTTTCAGTGACGCCAACGGGCAAGGTCAACAAACCATTTAGGGCGAGTTCAGCCGCAGTTTCCCAACCATTTTCAACGGTTAAACTCTGCCATAACTGCGGTTTATCACTTTGCTGTTCCTGCTTAGTCAACCACTGTTCGACCAGCTCATGGCGCGCTTTAGTCGCGGTTAATTGCTGCTGAATCTGCTCGGCGCTATGGCGGGCGTCATCTAAAGCTTGCGTGCTTTCACTAACAAGTTGTTCTTGCTGATGATTAATCTCAGCTTGTTGTCTGGTTGCATATTCAAGAGACGCAATTTCTTGTTGCAGTGGCGTGATGTTTGAGGCGAGATCGCTGTCCACTAAAGCGATGAGCTGCGCTTGCTGCTCACTGCTTTGCTGCTGTTTATGCTGCAATAATTGCTGTTGATGCGCCAACTGACTGCGGCGCAGCTCAAGCTGTAACTTGTGCTGCGAAACATCCACGGCCTGTTGGCGCGCCACTTCGGCCTGCTGCTGACTGCGCTCTATGCTCATTTCCCATTGGGATTGCAGCTCATCCATGATTTCTTGCTGTTCATCATGCTGCGGCCCAAGCTTGGCAAGCTCAAGCTCTAACGCGCTAAGACTCGCTTTATAGCCGTTGAGCTTGTCGGTATTTTGTTGGATCTGCTCTTTCACTTGTGCCAACTGGGTTTCAAGCTGGGCATCACGCTGCTTTTGATTCTGTAACTGTTGTTCTAACTTAGCGATGTCGGTGCCCGTCAGATAATAGGCCTCAACTGCGCGTTGTTCTTGCTCCGCTAATTGGGCGAGTTGCACTTGCAATTCAGTCGTTTGCAATTCATCGGTTTGCGCGAGCGACTGCGCCGCCGCTTGTTGCACTTCTATGGCGCGGATTTGCTCAGACAGACTCGCCATCTGATCTTGCAACTCTTGATAGCGCATCACGAGGAGTTCAGCATGGGTCTTGCGCTCGGCCTGTTTTAGCTCACGATATTGCTTCGCGGCCTTGGCCTGCTGCGCCAGTTTATTTAACTGTTTGCCGAGTTCACTGCGAATATCGCCTAAACGCTCGAGGTTTTCGCGGGTATGGCGGATACGATTTTCGGTTTCGCGGCGGCGTTCTTTATAGCGAGAAATCCCTGCGGCTTCTTCAATAAAAGTGCGCAAGTCTTGAGGTTTAGATTCGATAAGGCGAGAAATCGTGCCCTGCTCAATAATGGCGTAGCTGCGCGGACCAAGGCCTGTACCCATAAACAAGTCGGTAATGTCTTTACGGCGACACTTCTGACCATTAAGAAAATACCAAGACTCACCGTCTCGGCTCACCTGACGCTTAACAGCAATTTCTTCGTAACTGGCGTATTGACCCGCGAGTCGACCATCTTTATTTTCAAAAATAAGTTCAACACCCGCCACCGACACAGGTTTTCGCGCGCTTGAGCCGTTAAAGATCACGTCGGCCATCGAATCACCGCGCAGGTGTTTCGCCGAACTTTCACCTAATACCCAACGCACGGCATCGATCACATTCGATTTACCGCAGCCATTTGGGCCAATAATGGCGGTTAATGCCTGTAAAAAAGGAATTTTAGTGGGATCGACAAACGACTTAAAGCCGGCAAGTTTTATCTGTTTTAATCTCATGGTGCCAGTTAGCGCGTCTCTGAAGTCTGGCCCGAAAATGAGCCCAGTGGTGCAAATGCATTCTGCTGGCAACTTTAACAAAGCAGGCAGCATTTTGTAACGCTTTTTATTGAATTCATGCGGCTTTTAGCTTGTCATCTGCCCATGAGTTGATCACAATCGCAGTTATCTTTATATCAGGCTGTCTCTCAAGCTGTAGCCCAACTTTTTGGAAAGACGATATGACACAGAAGAAAACCTTGCCCTTCCCAGCCAAAAGCGGCGTTAATTATTTTCTCGATGGCTTTGGTTTAATTACACGTAAAGGCCTGCGCACTTTCGTATTTATTCCCTTGATGATCAACCTGCTGCTGTTTGCAGGCGTCATTTATGTGGCCATAGGCCAGTTGGACGCCATGTTCACTTGGATGAACGCCCAGCTGCCTGACTACTTAAGCTGGTTAAACTTTTTACTTTGGCCGCTCGCAGTCACCACTATGCTGGTGATGCTCGCCTTTATATTTAGCTCGGTGATGAACTGGCTCGCCGCCCCCTTTAATGGTCTGTTGGCTGAAAAAGTCGAGCAACTATTAACTGGCAAGCCGCTGAATACCGGTACTGGCATCGATTTAATCAAAGACTTACCGCGTATCCTTGGGCGTGAGTGGATCAAGCTCAAGTACTATCTACCCCGCGCATTGGTGTTTTTATTGCTGTTTTTAGTGCCTATGGTGGGCCAAACGCTGGCGCCAATCTTATGGTTCCTGTTCAGCGCTTGGATGATGGCAATTCAGTACTGCGATTACCCCTTCGATAACCACAAGGTCAGTTTTAAGGATATGCGCTTTGCCTTGAATCAAACCCGTGGCACCAGTTTTAGCTTTGGCGCCACTGTGACGCTGTTTTCGATGATCCCTATCGTCAACTTTATCGTGATGCCTGTGGCGATTTGTGGCGCAACGGCGATGTGGGTCGACAAGTATCGTGAAGCCTACCGCAATCATGCAATAGCACCAGAATAATTAACGATACAAATACTTATCTAAAATGATGTGGGTTTGATATCAATTCCTGCAACATAAAAACAGCCTCAATTGAGGCTGTTTTTATTGATAGGCTTTTTATTAATAAATTTTCTATGGAGAGATTTTTGATTGATAAAGATTGCAGAACAATCTGCACTGCCAAGTTCAGCTTAGCACTTCTGCAAAATCACACTGCCGATGGAATATCCCGCGCCAAAAGAACTTAATAAGCCTAAATCACCTGCTTTAAAGTCGCTGGAATACTTATGAAATGCAATCACAGAGCCCGCGGATGCGGTATTGGCGTACTCGTCTAACACGACGGGCGCTTGTTCCGCTGACACATCATCCCCCAACAGCTTTCTCACCACGAACTGATTCATGTTGATGTTCGCTTGATGCAACCACAGACGCTTAAAAGACTGCGGCGTTAACGCTTGTTCGGCCAGATGTTCATCCAAATGTTGATAAATCATCGGTAACAGCTCTTTAAACACTTTGCGCCCTTGTTGGTGGAACAGTTTATCGGCCTGATGGGCAGCACTGGGATCGCAGCGATTCAAGAAACCAAAATTACTGCGAATATTATTCGAATAATCAGTAAAACAGCGGCTTGAGAGAATTTTAAACACATTGTCAGATTGAGCTAAGCTTTGCTCTTCCAGTACCAGTGCGGTCGCGACATCACCAAAGATAAAATGGCTGTCACGGTCGCGATAATTCACCTGCGCCGAACAAATCTCAGGGTTGATGACTAACACTCTTGAAGCTGAGCCCGTCGCAATCGCATTAGCAGCGGCAACAATTGCAAAGGTTGCCGATGAACAGGCCACTTGCATGTCGTAACCATAACCGCGCGTACCGAGTGCACGTTGAATTTCAATCGCCATCGCAGGATAGGCACGCTGAGTATAAGCACAGGCGACAATCACCAGATCAATCTGCTCAGCTTTGAGATTAGCATTGTTAAGTGCCATCAATGCGGCTTCAACCCCAATTTCAGCCTGCATAGATAACTCGTCGCTGCTGCGCTCAGGAATTAACGGCATCATGACTTCGGGATCGAGAATGCCCTCTTTCACCATCACATATCTGTGTTTAATGCCCGAGGCCTTTTCAATAAATTCGCTTGAGGAATAGGACAAAGCCGCAACATGGCCTTGCTCGATTAAGCCTGCATTTTCAAGATTGTAAATATCCACATAGGCATTGAAGCTCTCAACTAAGGCTTCATTAGAAATACTGTGGGGCGGCGTAAATAAGCCACTCCCCGAAATCACGACCTGTTTCATAGGTGCTCCGAACGGGTGCTTGTTGTAAGGTGAGCAGAGGCGGCATCATCACTCGTAAGCGCGGGCGCTAACTCACTTGGCCCCTGCTGCTCTAATCGTTGCTTTTTATGCATTTGTGCTAAGTCTATCACGACTGTTGAAGATATTTTATCTTGGATCCCCTGCCGATTGGCATCCCAAAATATTTGCATAAAGCCAAGTAAGCCTGTGGTGAAGCCTGCGGCGTAACCACCGTAACGGCCAAACGCGGCCCATAAACTGATTTTAGCGCCATCGAGCTGGATCACCCGAATGCCAAGCATCTTCTTCCCTAAAGTTTGACCATCAAACCGCGCGGTAAAGACGGTAAAGTAAAACGCCGCCCAACCAAAGCCCAATCCCATATCACTCATAAAGCCTTTAACCCAAGCGATAACACTGTGGGCGGTGGATTCATCGTCATCATCGACGCTTTTCACTCTTGTGCTTGGCGAAGGTACTGTTTTGGTTGTGTCTGTCGTTTCGGTTACTTTTGCTGCATTAGCCACAACACCTTGCGCGGGATCAGTTGGTTCAAGCGGCTCAGACTGAGTATCAGGCATTTGCAACTCAGCTTGGGGCGCGATAACTGGCCACAAGGTGCCATCAAGGACTTCCGTCTGGAGCTTTTCGCTGTCTGCAGCAGACAAACTACTGTTGGCTATGGCGTGAAGGACTATCTCCCGTCGCTCAATCTCTGTCATGCCCTTTGATGCTGAAGCGTTTTCTATCACCTCGCGCAGGGATTGAACTTGAGTTTTACCACAAGCGTAATTATCACAAAGGCTCAACGAAATGATGGCCGGAAGCGAGGTAAGAATTTGTTTACCCAAGGCAGACTCCTTAACTGCCTGCTCATTATCGGTATTGCTTGAGCCATTAACATTAAGCAGATTATCGGCGGTCGTGAGCAACATAAAAGCTAACATTGCGGCATAAAGTCCCCATTTGAGTAAACGACCTAATTTATGACTGCGTTTCTCAATATAAATGATACCGACCACCAGCAATACAAACATCCAATCCATCTGCTCCGCTAACACTGTGATCAGCAAACCATCAATCAACATGGCTAAAGCGCGTTTTAGCGGCGCCGCCAATGGCGTATAAAGCACAGTGTCTGCAATGGTAAAAGCATGGGGAGTCACCATAGTTTTTGGGTCTTTGCCCAAATCCGTTTGCTGTTGTTTCATGTTTGCGTCTTGTCCGATACGAGTGATAGGCTTGTTTTACGATTGACACATCAAGAAGTTATCCTTGCGAATGCAACAATCTTTTTTATGTTAGCAAGAGGTTAACACAGTTAAACGGGCTGCCAATCAGGGTTTGCGAATAACAGCACATCCTTTAATAACCAAATCGAATAAAGAAGAACAAACAATCACTTCTAAAAGCGCCACAGCAGATTATGATTCAGTAGTGCCAACATAGGAGCAAGCAATCCATGAGCAAAATTTTCGAAGACAATTCATATACTATTGGTAATACCCCGCTAGTACGTTTAAACCGTGTTAGCCAAGGTAAAGTGCTGGCCAAAGTCGAAGCGCGTAACCCAAGTTTCAGTGTTAAATGCCGTATCGGTGCCAATATGATTTGGGATGCCGAGAAAAAGGGTCTACTGACTAAAGACCACGAGCTGATTGAGCCGACGTCTGGCAACACAGGTATTGCGCTGGCGTATGTAGCCGCGGCCCGTGGTTATAAGCTTACCCTAACGATGCCAAATACCATGAGTTTAGAGCGTCGTAAACTGCTCAAAGCCCTTGGCGCAAATCTCGTGTTGACAGAAGGCGCGAAAGGCATGAAAGGTGCGATTGATAAAGCGGAAGAAATCCGTCAATCGGCTCCTGAAAAATACATTTTATTACAGCAGTTTAATAACCCTGCTAACCCAGAAATCCATGAAAAAACCACAGGTCCAGAAATCTGGAATGATACCGATGGCGAAGTGGATGTGTTTGTTGCCGGTGTAGGTACGGGCGGTACGATTACAGGTGTAAGCCGTTACTTGAAAAAAGTAGCAGGCAAAACCATTACCTCAGTGGCGGTTGAGCCAGCAGATTCTCCAGTGATTGCGCAAACCTTAGCGGGTTTACCGGTACAACCTGGACCACATAAAATCCAAGGTATTGGCGCAGGCTTTATCCCTGGTAACTTAGATTTAGAGTTGATTGACCGCGTAGAAGCTGTCACCAACGATGAGGCCATCGACATGGCCCGCCGCTTAATGCAAGAAGAAGGCATTTTAGTGGGTATTTCATCGGGTGCTGCCGTTGTCGCCGCAAACCGTATCGCTGAATTGCCAGAATTTGCGGGTAAAACCATTGTGGTAATTTTGCCATCGGCTGCCGAACGTTACTTATCTTCAGTCTTGTTCCAAGGCCAATTCGGCGACGAAGAAAACATTCAATAGTCGACGTTGGATTCCCCTTTAAAATACCCAGCCCTTTAAATACCCAGCCTCTGCTGGGTATTTTTATTTGTGACATTGCATTAATTAGATCCCGACTGCAGAGCGCAAACAAGTTCCGGCTCAAGTTTGGATGCAGCTCATAGTTCTCAGTATCACCAGTAGCATTAGCGGCTCAGTGAGTTATAAAAAACGGATATTCTCGCCAATCCATTCCTTTTTATGCCTTTTCCCCCTCAACCTATACCAACGCCATTAACACCAATATTGATAAGAAAAAATTACTTTATGAATAAAATTAATCAAATTTATTTATTCTTAATACCAGCAGTACACTGAGGACATCAAAACAGCGCCCCAAAAAAGCGATGTTAAGCATTGTCAGTATTGAGAGGTATTCAACATGACTTCAAAACGCAAACGCTGGACATCCCACGCAGCTAAACTTCCCAGCCCTATGGCAGGACTGGCACTTGCCATTGCCAGCTTAGGTTGGACTTGGGAGAACATGACACCGTCACTTAATGGCGCAGGACAACTCACAGGTGCCATCATCGCCTCTGTGTTGCTGTTACTGCTCATGGGTAAGTTTATGCTGCATCCGACAATTCTAAAGGACGAACTCAGCCACCCAGTGATTGGTAGCGTGATCCCTACCTTCGCCATGGGGCTGATGGTCGTGTCTAAAACACTCGGCGATTATTTCCCCCAAGCTGGCTTAACCCTGTGGCTAGTGGCCATAGGTATACATGTGCTCTTCTTAAGCGCGTTTATCTACTACCGCGCCATCGATTTTAAACTCGAGCACATGGTACCAAGCTGGTTCGTGCCACCGATTGGCATCATAGTCGCGGCGGTGTCTTTCCCTGTATCTGACTACCAATGGCTAGCAAACGCCATTTTGGTTTTTGGGATGTTAGCTTACTTAGTCATGCTGCCTTTAATGCTCTATCGCCTCATTTTCTGTCAGGCAATACCTGATGCCGCTAAACCAACAATTGCGATTCTCGCGGCGCCCGCTAGTTTATCACTCGCAGGTTATCTAACCGTTTGCGAGCAGACGTCAATTCCCTTAGTTGCCCTACTACTGAGCATCGCCATTTTGATGACCAGCATCATCTACTTAGCCTTCTTTCACCTGTTAAAGCTGCCCTTTAGCCCGGGATACGCAGCCTTTACCTTCCCTATGGTGATCGGTGCTACCGCGCTCTTTAAAACCGCCGCTTGGTTAACCCAGTTCAACAACATGGGTGAGTTAGCGATATGGATAAAATACTTAGCAGAATTCGAGCTTGTGATCGCCACCTTAGTGGTTGCCTATGTTGCTCTACGCTATTTAGCACACTACATTCCTGTACGCTTTAAAGCGATAGAACAAACAGCAATACTTGAGAGTAAATAAACAGAATTGCAGTTTGTAAAATGTATTCGTTTAACGGCTTTGTTTCCTAATAGTGAAATCCAATGTTTTTCGGGTTTAAATCAAAATAATATTCTGATTATAGATAAACGACTGACGATGAAACAAGGGTTTTAAGCGCCATACTGGCGCTCAAGAAGCACTCTGTAGTTATTTGTGCTTTTAGGAAACAAAGCCTCGTTTAACATGAGAGATTATTTTCAAACTTGAGCATAAGCCAAAAGGAAGTTGAATATATATTCACCTTCCTTTTGTATTTAAGCAATTATAAATTTGGCATTCACTTCAAAAAAGATTACTTATCAACCTTTACAGGACTGCACACCGTAATTATTGAGCCCATCACTACAAATCGTGAATAATAAAGTTACATTAAATTAAACCGCACAAAAAACCTTATACCACATAACACTTAAAGCTTTTAATTCCAAATATATAGAATGGCAAACCATATATTAATCAGCTTTTATATTTTTTATATGAAAATAATCACAAAATATTATTTTTACAACTCAATGTGACTAACAAATTCAAAACAACATAAATACACATTTGCCACAAAATAACCGACAAGTGGAAACAAAGAAGATGTATCACAAACAAATTCCTCATTAAATAGACCCCGCCCCCATGTTTATTGGCTCAAGACAAATCTCCATACAACCTTTAAATGATTTAAATTAACAAATTAACAACAAAAGCCATTAGAGCTCAGTGTTGCACTTGTTATTTTCTTGTGGTTATATCCTGAGCTTAATTAAATGAGTGCTTATTCTTTACATAAGTAACCATTTAAGAAAAATAAAAATAAACATACAACATGTGTTAAGGGAGAATAAAATGCGCGCAAATTCTACATTAGCCAAAGCTGTTCGCTTTGCGTTAATAGGTGGAGCTACTACAGCTGCTTTATCAACGTCAGCTGTATTTGCTGCTGAAGACGGTGCAAAAGTAGAACGTATTGCTGTAACAGGTTCTCGCATTCAAAGAACCAATTTAGAAACATCTACACCTATAACGATGTTTTCTGCAGCAGACATAGAAAAAACAGGCTTTTCTACCGTTTCTGAGTTTTTAAGAACGAATGCAGCCTCTGGTGGTTTCAATGAATCATCAACTTTAAGCCAAGCCGCTGGTGCGTCATCGATTGGTGTAAAAGGATTTGGTTCCGATTATACACTTATTTTATTGAACGGCCGTCGCATAGCAAAGAATACCGCCGGCGGCATTTTTACTGACGTAAACCAAGTGCCTATGGCAGCAGTTGAGCGAATCGACATCCTTAATGATGGTGCTTCTGCAATTTATGGTTCTGATGCGGTTGCTGGTGTAATAAACATTATTACTAAGAAAGAATTTGATGGCGTCGCATTGAGTGCCAAATATGGCGGTGCGACAAATAAGTGGGATGGTAATGAATTATCAGCATCAATTGTTACCGGTACAAGTAACGAGAAAACCAGTATCCTATTCTCTGCAGAACATTTCGCTCGAGATGTAATTCAAGCATCTGATCGTGAATTTGGTCGTACAGCATTGATAGAAGGTCACGAAGGTGGGGATGGAAGATCAACTTGGGGAATTCCTGGTTTTACTTCAATAAGTTCTGCAAAAGGTTTCACAAATGCTGCGACTGACGAAGGGTCTAAACCTTGGTCAAACTGCCCTGCAGGTGATGTCTTATCAAGTGGTCGTTGTGCTTACGATTTTGCACATTTATATCAACTTCAGCCAGAGTCTGAACGCCAGTCAATCTTTACTACCATTAATCATGAGATGAATGATGACCTGACGTTTAATGGTCAATTCCGTTATACTCGTGCTTATACTAAGACCTCGAATGCCCCGGCCCCAGGTCAAGTAGATGTATCCAACAGCCCATTCCTAGCGGATTTTTTACGTAATGACCGTTATAAAGATGACCAAGCAAAAGCAGAAGAAATTATTCGTTTAGTTGAAGCGGGTGAAGCCAATGTTAGCGTCGGCCGCCGTTACCTTGATTTCGGAAATCGTGAAAAAGACAACACAAATGAAACATTCGAAGCAGTAGGTGGTGCAAACTACAACATCGACGACAATTGGGGTCTAAACTTTGATATTGGTTTTTCTCGTTTAACCAACCGTCAAATTGGTTCATCTGGTCAATTATTGTCAGAAGAAGTCGCCAATGCATTCAATGACCCTAAGTCAAAACTGAATCCATTCGTTATTAATGACTGTAGTTCAAAAGATTTATCTGATACTTGCCGAGATCTACAAGTAGCCATTCATCGTACGGGTGAATATACAGTCTCTTTCTCTTCTCTTGTCTTATCAGGACTGCTCCCTGGTATTGAATTACCTGGTGGTGAAATTGGCCTAGCGACGGGTTTAGACATGCGCGAAGAAAAATATACCGATCGTTCAGATCCTGCAACCGTAGGTGGTCAAGTTATCGGTGGTGCAGGTTCAAATGGCGGTGGTCAATTCAGTAATCTTGCCGGTTTCATAGAACTTTCATTACCTGTACTTGATAATCTAGAAGTAAGCCTAGCTGCTAGACAAGACAAAGCAGATTGGGAGCTAGCTGATGCGAGTGATACGACTTATTCAGCCAAACTATCATATCGTCCTATTGATGACTTATTGCTACGGGCATCATATGGTACAGGCTTTAAAGCTCCAAACCTAAGTGATTTGTTCCTAGCCGAATCGTCTGGCGTCACTAGAGCCATTGATACTAAACTGTGTAATGCTGCAGGTAATGTTCAAAACCACCCTGATTGTCAACGCCAAGAGTTAAACTCGAAAAGTGGCGGCAACCCAGATTTAACACCAGAAAAATCAAAGTCTTATAACCTTGGCGCAGTTTATCAGTTTACAGATAATTTATCACTATCCGTCGATTTCTGGTCACTTAAAATAGATGACGTTGTAGGTAGCCTTGCTATTCAAGAAATTCTGGATGAAGAAGCAAAAGGTAATTTGACTAACTTAGTCGTGCGTAACTCTGAGGGCCGTCTAACTGACTCTAACAGAGACGGTTATGTTCAAACTAACAAACAAAACCTGACAGAGCAGAGTGCAACTGGCTTAAACTATGATCTTCAATATAGCAGTGAATTCTCATTTGGTACTTTGAAGTCAAGCTTACAAGCAGAACAGTTCCTAAGCTATAAAACGCAATCTTCAGCAGTACAACCTTTATGTGATGATATTGCTGATAATTCAATGCGTGACTATCGTATTAACGGCAGCATTTCATTAGAACAAAATGATTTTGTAACCTCACTTAATATGCGTTACCTCCCTGGGTACGAAATGTATGATAAGCGTAATACAGGTAACAAGTCTTGCCAATTGGTTGGTTACTATGATGTTGGCAAGGCTACAGATGTCGATGCAAATGGTGATTTAGTGAACCCAGGCAGAAGTCAACATGTGGCAGCTTATGTACAGTTTGATTTAACAACAGCTTACTATTTTGCTGATGATAACAAAGTCACCTTAGGGGTCCGTAACTTACTGGATAGACAGCCATCATTCAGCGCACCAAACAACTGGCCTTTCTATGATCAAGGTGTCTATGACAATATCGGCCGCTTCGTTTATCTACAATATGATGTGAAGTTCTAATATCGTCTTTATCAATTAGAACCTAATCAAAAAACGGCATCTTCGGATGCCGTTTTTATTTGCTGCATTTGCGAAGCCCAGTGAATAAGCATAAAAATGCCCAGCTATTTGCTGGGCATTTTCTTATACTTTAACGGGTCATTTAAAGCGTTCTAAGAATTCTTCGTCAGCTTAATTTCACTCGCATGTTGAGGTTTTTCGTTATGTGAATGTGGTGCAGAAAAGTGCTCATGGTGAGCTTTGTGTGGATCGCTTGACGTCATTTTACCCTGCTCTACCCACCAATAACCTAAACCCACAATCACACCGCCGCCGACAATATTGCCAAGGGTGACTGGGATTAAGTTGTTGAATATAAAGTTCGCCACGGTTAAATCGGCAAACTGCTCTTGAGTCACACCTAAAGATGCGAAGAATTCTGGGCTGGCGATAGATTGGATCATCATGCCCATAGGCACCATAAACAGGTTAGCGATACTGTGTTCAAAACCGCTGCTGACGAACATGGCCACAGGTAAGATCAACAGTAGGGATTTAGTTAACACATCGCGACTGGCAAAGGTCATCCACACACCCAAACACACCAACATGTTACACAAAATGCCTAAGCTAAAGGCTTGGATCCAAGTATGATGCAGTTTGTGTTGCGCCACTTTAAGGGCATTTAATCCCCAGTTACCACCATCGAGTTCATACATGCCTGCGGCGGTGATCAAACAAACCATCAATATAGCGCCGACAAAATTGCCCGCATAAACCCGGCACCAACACTTGAGTAACTCTGCGCCAGAGACCTGTTTTTGTGCCCAAGCCACGGTACTGAGTACGGAACTGGTAAACAGTTCTCCACCGCAAACAACCACTAAGATCAGACCTAAACTGAAGGCTATTCCACCCACTAAGCGAACTAAACCCCAAGGCGCATCGCCAGCACCTGTGGTCACAGTGAGATAAAATACAAAAGCTAAGGCGATGAAAGCACCTGCAAACACAGCCAAGCCAAAAGATTGCCAAGGCGCTTTAACCACTTTGCTGGTACCGTAAATTTCCGCCTGATTATAACAACTAAAGTGCGCAGAAACCTGTGGCGTTTCGTGGGCGCTATTTATCACAGTTGGGGTTGATGATGGAATTGGGCTTTTCATTGCATGACTCCAACTTCAGATAAACAGACTTGAATGCGTAGCATATATCTCTCCTGCAGCGCCATTGCGCAGATAGCACGAATCAAAACCGAGATGTTGATTTGCTGAAAATGATGATTCACTAAAGTCTCGCTTTGTACCATACAACGCGCTCATGCTGTGAAGTAGATATTGCTAAAGCGTGATGTTATTCACACCAAAAATGTGAAAACTTTGAAGCCAAAAACACAAAAGGTTAATTGGTCTTACCAAAAATCAAACAATTTCACCCATCAGGATGACATGTTTTTAGGTCGTCTTTACCCTAAAATAACTCGTTTCCACCGTAAGCTTATGTAACTCGCGAGCACACTCATGCTCAAACTCGCAATAAAACGGATGACTAAAATCAGCTTCAGTAAACTCAGTTCGACTCTCCCCTGAAGCATTGATTTGGCACTGAAGCATAGATGTAGCAATAGATTGTCTCTCACACTTCAATATCCACTGGATTGGCTCCGCCAGCGCCCCATGCCTCTGTCTTGACAGTCTAGCCGTGTGATAAGCGATAACATACCTGATAAGCAGCAGAAACCTTGTTCAGCCACTCTTTTATAATTTTTAGCAGGATTCAGGCATTAGCGTTTTGGCCGATGGGAGGCCCTACACAATGCCCAAACATCAACAAGGTTAGCGAATAAACTACAATTAATACAAATAGCTAACATGGAGCTTGTTTCTACATCATCAACAAAACTGCCGCAGTTATACCTAGTTTATTCGCCCCTCACGCGACCCCAGCAAAAATCAATCGATACGAGGATAGATTTCTCCCAAATAAAGGGGGACAGTAAATGGCAACAACCAAAGGCTTAGTGGTTTAAGGAGTGACAAGTTTGAATGTCACACCAAGTAGAAAAGCGTGCTGTATTCCTAATAGTAGTAAAAAAATGCTACCTAGCTAGCAAATTTGGGATTAACAGAGCATAAACCAAGCCGTTTAAGATGCGATAGCGACAGACCTATGTTAATATGCTCATGGACAATTGGTCTTACCAATTATAAAGATTTATCAGTAGCCGATAATCAAAGTAAGCGAATATTTGTCATCTTATCGGGTATCAATAGACAGACTTTTGGAGTGACGAGCGCTTCAAAATCCAGTTCCCATCATAGGGCGTCATCATGAAGGGAGCTTTATTTCAGGAATTAGCTATTGGCTTATACTCAGCATTGCTTAACGCTGATCGCCAATAACCTTTTATCTCAACCAGAAGGTATTAGTACGATGACCGACAAAACTGAACTGTTTGCCAACGCATGGGAAGGCTTTACTCCTGGCGATTGGAAATCTGAAGTCAATGTACGTGACTTTATCCAACAAAACTACGCGCCTTTTGAAGGCGACGAGTCCTTCCTCGCTGGCGCCACCGAAGCGACCACAAAATTGTGGGATAAAGTCATGGAAGGCATCAAACAGGAAAACCGTACCCACGCGCCTGTTGATTTCGACACTAAGATGGTTTCAACCATCACTTCCCACGACGCTGGCTACATCAATAAAGAATTAGAAACTATCGTTGGCTTACAAACAGATGCGCCGCTAAAACGCGCTATGTTGCCTAATGGTGGTATCCGTATGGTGGAAAGCTCATGCGCTGCCTACGACCGCGTGCTAGATGAAGACGTTAAATACATCTATTCAGAACTGCGTAAAACCCATAACCAAGGTGTATTCGATGTTTACACCCCAGAAATTATGGCTTGCCGTAAATCAGGTATTTTAACCGGTTTACCCGATGCTTATGGCCGTGGCCGTATCATTGGTGACTATCGCCGTGTGGCACTTTACGGTATCGATTACCTGATGAAAGATAAGTTTGCCCAATTCACTTCACTGCAAGCGCAGTTCGAAGCGGGTGAAGAATTATCAAATGTTATCCAATTACGTGAAGAAATTGCAGAGCAACACCGTGCACTAGGTCAAATGAAGAAAATGGCTGCCAAATATGGCTGCGATATTTCTCGCCCAGCAACCACTGCACAAGAAGCAATTCAATGGACTTACTTCGGTTACTTAGCCGCAGTAAAAAGCCAAAACGGCGCGGCGATGTCATTAGGCCGTACCTCTTCATTCCTCGACATCTATATTGAACGCGATCTGAAAAATGGCACCTTAACTGAGCAACAAGCTCAGGAAATGATTGACCATTTCGTGATGAAACTGCGTATGGTACGTTTCCTACGTACTCCAGAATACGATGAATTGTTCTCTGGCGACCCAATTTGGGCGACTGAGTCAATCGGCGGTATGGGCTTAGATGGCCGTACGTTAGTGACTAAATCAAGCTTCCGTTTCTTGAACACCCTTTACACTATGGGTCCAAGTCCAGAGCCAAACATCACAGTATTGTGGTCAGATAAACTGCCCATCGGTTTCAAAAAATATTGCGCCAAAGTGTCTATCGACACTAGCTCAATCCAATATGAAAACGATGACCTAATGCGTCCAGATTTCCAATCAGACGACTATGCTATCGCCTGTTGTGTAAGCCCAATGGTTGTGGGTAAACACATGCAGTTCTTCGGTGCCCGCGCCAACTTAGCTAAAACTATGTTGTATGCAATTAACGGCGGCGTTGACGAAAAGCTGAAAATCCAAGTTGCCCCTAAAGCCGACCCTATCACTGACGCCGTATTAAACTACGACGACGTGATGAATCGCTTAGACGGTTTAATGGATTGGTTAGCGACTCAATATGTCACAGCACTGAACTCAATCCACTTCATGCACGACAAGTACTCTTATGAAGCGGCGCTAATGGCACTGCACGACAGAGACGTACGTCGCACTATGGCTTGTGGTATTGCGGGTCTGTCTATCGCAGCCGACTCACTGTCTGCCATTAAATTCGCCACAGTAAAACCTGTTCGTGATGAAAATGGCATTGCAGTTGATTTCGAAATCAGCGGTGACTATCCAAAATTTGGTAACAACGACCCACGTGTTGATGATATCGCCTGTGACTTAGTTGAACGTTTTATGGCGAAAATTCGCGACCGTAAAATGTATCGCAATGCGATCCCAACGCAGTCAATTCTGACCATCACCTCAAACGTGGTTTATGGTAAGAAAACCGGTAACACACCAGATGGTCGTCGTTCAGGTGCGCCATTTGCACCGGGTGCAAACCCTATGCATGGCCGTGATGAAAAAGGCGCAATCGCTTCTTTAACCTCAGTGGCAAAACTACCGTTTGCCCACGCTCAAGATGGTATCTCTTATACCTTCTCAATCGTGCCAAATGCGCTGGGTAAAGATGATGATGCTCGCCGTACCAACTTAGCGGCATTGATGGACGGATACTTCGACCACAATGACAAAAAAGAAGGTGGCCAACACTTGAACGTCAACGTGATGAACCGCGAGATGCTCGAAGATGCCGTTAAGCATCCAGACAAGTATCCACAGCTGACCATCCGTGTTTCTGGCTACGCAGTGCGCTTCAACTCACTGACGCCAGAGCAGCAACAAGATGTGATCACGCGTACATTCACCAAAGGTCTGTAAGCTAAATTAGTCAAGGCTGTAGTACACTGTGCTACAGCCTCACTTATTTTAACAGGAGTCACAATGGCAGTTATCGGTCGGATCCACTCAGTGGAATCCTTTGGCACAGTCGATGGTCCAGGCATACGGTTTATCACCTTTATGCAAGGCTGTTTAATGCGCTGCCAATATTGCCACAACCGTGACACTTGGGATCTTGATGGCGGAAAAGAAGTTCTGGTCGATGAGTTAATGAGTCAAATCATCAGCTATCGGCCTTTTCTCGATGCCAGCAATGGTGGTGTTACGGCCAGTGGTGGTGAAGCAATTTTACAGGCAGAATTCGTCGCCGAATTATTCACAGCCTGTCAGCAAGAAGGTATTCATACCTGTTTAGATACCAATGGTTTTGTACGTAAGTACACGCCAGTGATTGATGAGTTACTCGACCACACTGACTTGGTCCTGCTCGACATCAAACACATGGATGATGAAAAACATATTGAGTTAACCAAAGTCAGCAACCATAGAACATTGCAATTTGCGCAGTATTTAGCAGAGCGTAATCAAGCAACTTGGATACGGTATGTGGTGGTGGGCGGATTTACCGACGATGAAGCATCGGCATTACAACTGGCCGAGTTTATCAAGCCCATGAAAAACATTGAAAAGGTAGAATTACTACCCTATCACGAATTAGGTAAACACAAGTGGGAAGCCATGGGCGAAAGCTATCAACTCGATGGCATATCACCACCGAGCCGAGAAACCATGGAAAAGATCAAAGCCGTATTTGTTGGGCAAGGGATTAACGCGATTTATTAATCCACAGTAATAGAAAAGCCAACACGGATAACCGCGGCAACAGCCTAAAGTTCTTCCCAATAACTGGCATCTAAACGCTCAAAGGCTATTTTTAAAATCAGTGCCATATCGAGGTAACAGGCTTTAGCGCCTAAGGTGTGGCAATTGATACCCATGGACGACAACTTCGCACTCAACTGGTTACTCCAGTCGAACAGCGTTAACGGTAATGGATGGCGCGCTCGCCAACCTAACCACAGCAGCCCCTGTAACGGTAAGCTGATGAAAAATAAACCGAGAGTGACAGCTTGGGGCAGAAATGCCCAACCGTGAATATACAGCTGGCTCATACTCACAAAAAACGCCAACACTGGCATCACCAGTATGGCTAACTGAGTGGCTCGGACGACCCGATACTCAGGGAAATAAAAACCCAGTTGTCTAACCATAGGCCAAGTCTTCATATATTGATGACCATCACCTAAGGTTTTGAGGATCTTAATGCTCAATTTTAGACACCAACTACAATGGAATACTGCTTTTACCATAGCACAATCTGGCGAATCGCCCCAAGACTGTTATGGTAAAAACACCGCAGATCCTAATTTTTTTGAATCGTTATATTAAACACAATGGCAAAGGGTTTACACATGTCAAATAATCTGGTTTTAGTTCTCAATTGCGGTAGCTCTTCTCTCAAATTTGCCGTCATTGACGCGCAAACAGGTGACGATCAAATTTCTGGCTTAGCCGAATGTTTTGGTTTAGAAGACTCGCGCATTAAATGGAAAATCAACGGCGAAAAACATGAAGCGGCCCTAGGCGCATTTACGGCTCACCGTGAAGCAGTTGAATACATTGTTAATAAAATCCTTGCGGAACAGCCTGAATTAGCTGCGAAAATTCAAGCCGTTGGCCACCGTATCGTTCACGGCGGTGAAAAGTTCACTCGCTCTGTGATCATCGACGAAAGCGTGATCAAAGGTATCGAAGATTGTGCTTCACTAGCCCCCCTGCACAATCCTGCTCACCTTATCGGCATCCGTGCAGCCATTGCCTCTTTCCCTAAATTGCCACAGGTTGCTGTATTTGATACCGCTTTCCACCAAAGCATGCCTGACAGAGCCTATGTCTACGCCCTGCCTTACAAGTTATACCGTGAACACGGTATCCGTCGTTATGGCATGCATGGCACGAGCCATTTATTCGTTAGCCGTGAAGCGGCAAAAATGCTTAACAAGCCCATTGAAGAAACTAACGTTATCTGTGCTCACCTGGGCAACGGCGCGTCAGTGACTGCCATCAAAGGCGGCAAAAGTGTCGACACGTCTATGGGCTTAACCCCATTAGAAGGTTTGGTCATGGGCACACGTTGTGGCGATATTGACCCTTCAATCATCTATCACTTAGTTCATCAACTGGGTTACACCTTAGAAGAAGTGAATAACCTGATGAACAAGCAAAGTGGTCTGCTGGGTATTTCCGAGCTGACTAACGATTGTCGTGGCATCGAAGAAGGTTACGCCGACGGTCATAAAGGCGCGACCTTAGCCTTAGAAATCTTCTGCTACCGTTTAGCCAAATACATCGCCTCTTACACTGTGCCACTGGGCCGTTTAGATGCAGTCGTCTTCACCGGCGGCATTGGTGAAAACTCAGACTTAATCCGTGAAAAAGTACTCAACATGCTGGAAATCTTCAATTTCCATGTTGATAGCGAACGCAACAAAGCGGCACGTTTCGGTAAGAAAGGCATCATCACTCAAGATAAAGGCACGATTGCCATGGTGATCCCAACGAACGAAGAATGGGTTATCGCCGAAGATTCAATTAAACTGATCAACAAATAAGAATGACCTAAGCCGTTTGCTCACCCAAACGGCTTTACGCTTTACATATCCATACTCACAAGCAAATTTGCAGAAACTCTTCTGCCAAAAACCATCGAAACTAGAGGTTTTTATGTCTCGTAATATTATGTTAATCCCCATAGGTACCGGAGTCGGCCTGACCTCCTTAAGCCTTGGGATGGTTCGCGCACTGGAGCGCCACGGAGTTAAAGTTCAGTTCTTTAAGCCGATTTCCCAACTTAGACCTAATGATAACGGCCCAGAACGCTCAACCACTATTCTGAGTAAATCGCCGACGGTAAATCCGTTAGAGCCCTTCGACATGACCCATGCCGAAGCCTTAATTCGTGCTGACCAAACCGACGTATTAATGGAGCAAATCATTGCCCGTGCGTCCGATTGCGCCAGCAACACTGAGACCTTAATTGTTGAAGGTTTAGTACCTACCCGTAACCATCCCTTTGCCGACGATGTGAACTATGCCATCGCTAAAGCAATGGATGCAGACGTGATTTTTATTGCCACGCCGGGTAGCGATACTTCAACTGGGTTGATGAACCGCCTTGAAATCGCCTACAACTCTTGGGGCGGAAAAAAGAACAAACGCCTGATTGGCGCTGTGATCAACAAGATTGGTGCCCCCGTTGACGATGAAGGTCGCGCACGACCTGATCTCTCTGAAGTCTTTGATCACCAAGGTGTTCAACGCTCTGATGCGGCCAGCATGTTCCAAATGCCAGGTAAAAGCCCACTGCGTATTTTAGGTAGCGTGCCATACAACCTCGATCTTGTTGCACCACGTGCCTCGGATCTGGCGAAGCATTTAAGCGCACGCATTCTTAATGCCGGCGAAATGCATACTCGTCGTCTGCGTAAAGTGACGTTCTGTGCCCGCAGTATCCCTAATATGGTGACCCATATTAAGACTGATTCACTACTTGTGACCTCAGGCGATCGCTCAGATGTCATCGTATCAGCCTGTCTTGCGGCCATGAACGGCGTGAAAATTGGTGCCCTGCTGTTGACGGGTAGCTACGAGCCAGAGCCAGAAATTCTTAAGCTGTGTGAACAGGCCTTTGAAACCGGTTTACCTGTGTTCTTAATCGACAGCAACACTTGGCAAACCTCGCTCAACATTCAACGTTTCGACCATGAAGTACCTGTAGATGACGCGGTTCGTATTGATCTGGTGCAGGATTATGTGGCCAGCCACATCGACCAAACGTGGATTGAAAGCGTCACTAAAAACTCGCCCCGTGAGCATCGCCTGTCACCACCCGCTTTCCGTTACAAACTCACGGAATTGGCGCGCGCCGCCCACAAGACTGTGGTGCTGCCAGAAGGTGATGAACCGCGTACCATTAAAGCGGCGGCCATTTGTGCCGAACGCGGTATCGCTCGCTGTGTACTTTTAGGTAAAAAAGATGAAATCCTGCGTATCGCCGCACAGCAAGATGTGGTGCTGGGCGAAGGCGTGATCATTATCGATCCAGAAGAGGTGCGCGACCGTTACGTAGAACCTATGTTGGAACTGCGTCGCAGCAAAGGCTTAACGGAAGTCGTTGCTCGTGAACAGTTAGAAGACAACATGGTGCTTGGCACTATGATGCTGGCGCAAAATGAAGTTGACGGTATCGTATCTGGCGCGGTTAACACCACGGCCAATACCATTCGTCCACCACTGCAATTGATCAAAACGGCACCGGGCTCAAGCCTTGTTTCGTCCATCTTCTTTATGTTAATGCCAGATCAAGTGCTTGTTTACGGTGACTGCGCAATTAACCCAGATCCAAATGCTGAGCAATTAGCCGATATCGCCATCCAATCAGCGGAATCAGCAAAAGCCTTCGGTATTGAGCCAAGAGTGGCAATGATCAGCTACTCAACCGGTAACTCAGGCACAGGTTCAGATGTGGATAAAGTGCGTGAAGCGACCCGTATCGCCAAAGAAAAACGCCCAGATCTGATTATTGATGGTCCATTGCAATACGATGCGGCGGTTATGCCAAATGTTGCTCGCTCTAAGGCACCTGATAGTCCTGTCGCTGGCCAAGCCACCGTTTTCGTGTTCCCAGACCTCAATACAGGCAACACGACTTACAAGGCTGTACAGCGAAGCGCGGACCTGATCAGTATCGGTCCGATGCTGCAAGGTATGCGCAAACCTGTGAACGACTTATCTCGCGGCGCGTTAGTCGATGATATCGTCTACACTATCGCCCTAACGGCAATTCAAGCAGCACAAAACGACGCAGCTAAAGGCTAACACAGCGAAATCTGCATAGCGTTACGCACAACAAAGCACTGGTACTTACCGGTGCTTTTTTTATGCTCAAATTTAGCTTAAGCAAGGCTATAGCGCTGCGACAATGGCTCAATAGCAAAGCCAATATGGCAAAATAAGCAGACTAAATACGAGGGAAAAACGAATTAAGCGGTGTGAATAAGGTGAGTAAACGGCGAAAAATATCCACAAGTGAAAGTGGAACATGGCGGAAAACTGAAAAGCGTCACTTTTTAACCAGCAGATAAAGCAAGACAATATCAGTGACTTACAAAGTATCACTGAAGTCTTCAACATAGTTTTCCACAGTTTCTGTGGATAACCTTTTTATATACCTCCTAACTATATGCCACACTCAATAGGCTTGAGTCAACGCATTTCCCAATAGATCGCAAATAACGACAGAACTTGTGCATTAGGGCTAAAATCGCGATACTCAGAACAAATTCCAATAACTAAAACTTATGCGAACTCTATTTTTTATCTCCCTGCTGTTCCTCTTTGGTTGTGGCGATCCCTCGACGGAAAATCAACGCCAGTTATCGCCCGAAGAAGTGAGCTTAGGCTTTTTTAAAGCGATTTATGTCGATCGCGATGTTGAACAAGCCAAGCAATTTGTCGATGAACCAATTAAACAAGTGCTCACCCATTACTATATTGCCGCCGCGGTGCAGCGCAATATGCTCGGCCTGTCGATGACCAATGTTGAAATGGAAATTGATGATATCGATATCGACTTTTTCCGTAAATTTACCAAAGACGTCATTGTCGTGATCAAAATGAAAGGCCTTAAAGGCGGTCAGCCGTGGATTGATGACAGGACCATACGTCTTCACAAGATTGGCAGTAAGTGGACTATCGTCGAGCTGATGCCAGAAAAGCGCAAAGTAAACGGTTAATCTCCCTTCTCGCTCGCCACTTTTATTGCGCATGTCTTCTCATGCGCTCAATCCTAGTGCCGATTTCAGCTAAAAAAATAGCAACCCTAAGGTTGCTATTTCAATGTGCTTGTTTTGTTACGTCCGACTCATAAGTACCGTCAGTCTAATCGTTATCGATTAAGCCTGGATCACTTCTTCTTCGCTTTCAGCAGGTAAAGACGTCAGTACATCGTCTTTCACTTGATAATAAGCATTTTCGTATTCATGAACTTCCATAACAACTCCTGCTTGATTGGGTAAGGTCGCAGAGGCATGTCATTCTATGCTGACATTTTGCCTATGAGGAAAGGGATATATTCCGTGGGCAGGAGTATAACAAAGCCAAAACTATAATTACAGAAAACTTTCAGTTTTGTTTCTTCATCAGTGGCACTTAAGGCAATTTATCACTTTTAAAGCTTAAATTCTGTGCCGAGAGCTGAAAGCCTTTCATCTTTGACGATGATATTTAGCCGCCCATGACGCCATTTAAATGCAGCCCTATATACACAAACGCTATTAACAGAAATCGCTTACAAACAATGAATCTAGGGAAGTGTGACGCTAGCTGCTATCAATTAAGTAATGACGCGAGTAGGAGGTAAGATATGAACGCACTCATTGAGCTTGAAGCCACCACACTAACGACATTATTTAGCCACGGCGATGTATTAGGGATCCGCATGTTTATGGAACACATGAATATGCCATTAGATGTTCAGGACAGGCTTTATGATGAAATTTCCGCCCTCAAACACTTAAACCATCATCAAGTGAGCAAAGTGATTGAAACCTTTGGACAATCGCAGATCTCTGAACGATTAAGCTACTGACGAAACGTTTAAGCTATTGAGTAACCATTTACTCATCAACAAGTGACTGCGTAAAAAGCTCAACACTCAAGCTAGTCTGACTGCAAGCTTGGCTTGAGTTTGCACATCCATATTTGTTGCACTTTTAAAATCAGCAATTAAATTTTCCATTTAGCTTCATTAAAAACCGACAAAAAAGGCCAGTTAATACTGGCCTGTTAAGCTAAATCAAGACTAGGTTTGAGTCGATAAACGATAACGCAGCACCTTAAGTGACTTCTCTTCAGACACATCCATAAACGCTGGCGGATTGGCTAAGCGCTCTATGTATTCGAGTGCTGGCGCCGCATCTGCGACCTGCTGGCGTAAGAAAGTGGTATCGAGCTCGGGTGCATTGAGGCAGAGTAACACTTCACCATTATCGGCAAGTAACTCAGGTAAGCGCCTGATTAAACGTACATAATCCTTAGTCGCGACAAAACTGCCCTTTTGATTACTCGGTGGATCGGCCACAATAATGTCGTAGGGACCGAGCTTTTTCAGTTTGCCCCAAGATTTAAAAATATCATGGCCTAAAAAACGTGCTCCCGCACTAAAGCCATTCAGCAAATGATTCTGTTTGCCTATGCCTAATGCGCCTTTGCTCATGTCCATATTGACCACTTCATCGGCGCCGCCTTGCAATGCCGCCACCGAGAAACCACAGGTATAGGCAAACAAATTAAGCACTTTTTTATAGCGGGCATTTGCTCTCACCCACTCGCGGCCGTTAGCCATATCGAGGAATAAACCGTGGTTTTGTCCGCGCATTAAATGCACCTGAAAGCGTGCGCCATTTTCACTAACAATATGCGGCTCAGGCACTTCGCCTTGCAGCACTTGAGTAAAGGTCTCGCCCGCACTGCGGTATTGGTAGACTAAATTCAGTTGGCTATCAGGACGAATGGCCTGCCAATGCGCCGCAATGGCCTGCTGGCATGTGGCTAAATCGTCATCGGCTAAAGGAGTGAAACTGGTCAGCAATAGCACTGGCGCAAACCAATCTAAACATAGGTGTTCACAACCCACGTAGTGTCCACCGCGGCCGTGGAACAACCGCACTGCATCATCACCTAATTCAATTGTCGCTAGCGCTTGTATAAAACTTTGCATCTTCTATTACTTACTCTCTGTTGTACTTATATCGGCGTCATCGCCATCGGAACTTGAGTTTTCCGTGTTGCTGGCCACGAACTTATCTTCAACATCGTCCGATAATAAAATGGCTAACCAGTTACCACTCTTACTCGATTCGAGGGCAATTTTAACCACCATAGTCAGCGGCACCGACAGCAACATGCCGACAGAACCTAGCAACCAGCCCCAAAAAATTAACGATAAAAACACCACTAAAGTCGATAAGCCTAAGCCGCGGCCCATAAATTTAGGTTCAATCATATTGCCCATCACCATGTTGGCACCGACATACAAAAGCGCAGTACCGCCAGCAGCCGCAGGGCCAAGCTGAATGAAGGCTAATAACACCGCAGGAATGGCGGCGATGATAGAACCGATATTGGGAATGTAATTAAATAGGAAGGCGATCACCGCCCATAGCATGGCGTAATCCACACCAATAATGGTTAAACCGACACCGACGATAACCCCGGTCGCTAAACTCACTAGCGTCTTGATCACCATGTACTGATTAACCGATTGCAAAAAGCGGTCAATCTGCTTGAGGCGCATATCGGGATCGTCCAGCGCCAGATGCAATTTCTTTGGTAGCGATTGGGCTTCAAACAGCATAAATACGATGGTTAAGATGATCAGAAATAAATTCGCCATCACATTGCCAACACCCGACAGCATATTCGTTGTCATAGACAAGGCCATGCCAGGGTCAAAATACGCTAACACTTGATCCTTCGAAATCTGAATATTGAAGGAATGTAACTTATTTAATATCCAAGCAAATTGCTCGACTAACTGCACCCGATATTGGGGCAATTGTTTGGAGAACTCATTGACTGAACTGCCGACAACCGAGGCTAACCAGAGGCCCATCAACACAATAAAGCCCATCAAGAGGATCACCGCAAGCCATTTAGGCACACGGAATTTTGTCATTAAACCAATCGCGGGATTACAAATCACCGCCAGAAAACTGGACAGCACAAACGGCACCACAATCGGGCTCGCCGCCTTAATCCCTGCCAAAATAATCACTACAAAGGCCATAACCGCAAAGCCACGGTAAGCAGCGGAGGGCGCATTAGGTCGCGTCATTTATTAAAAATCCTTCTTGATCTTAGATAAAATTGTTAGGCTAACCCGAGAACACACTTAACCTCAGAAACCTTAGCTTAAGATAGCCATTTGCCATTATGAAACCAGAAACCGCGATTATACGCATTAAAAACTTAAGACTTCGTACTTTTATCGGCATTAAAGAAGATGAAATTCAAAATCGCCAAGACGTGATCATCAATGTCGTGATCCATTATTGTGCCGAGCGTGCCCGTAACAGTGATAATGTTGAGGATGCACTCAATTACCGCACTATCACCAAAAAGATCATTGAGCTGATTGAGAACAACCGTTTCTCATTACTCGAAAATCTTACCAGCCAAACGCTGGCCATCGCCAGTGAGCATCATTGGGTTGAATTTGCCAGTGTCGAAATCGACAAACCCCATGCCCTGCGCTTTGCCGATTCAGTCTCGATGGAGTTGTGTTATCAGAAATAAACTCGCTAGAAATAGTCAGATTCAGTGATCGTTGCACACCGTATTTCGGTATATATCCTCATAGCTCAACCGATAAGAGAGGTTCCATGAATATACTGATCACTGGCGCAAGCGGCTTTATTGGCCGCCAATTAGTCGAACGATTGGCGCCCCATCATCAACTGACGTTATTAACGCGCTCAGTGCAACAAACGCAGAGAATACTCGGTAATCAGCACCATTACCTTGAGAGCCTCGATGCGCTGAGCGACCTAAATCATATCGACGCCATAGTGAATCTTGCGGGCGAGCCGATCGTCGCTAAGCGCTGGAGCAAAAACCAGAAGCAGCGGATTTGTGATAGCCGTTGGGATATCACGGCAAGATTAACTCAGCTCATACAGCAGAGTAGTAATCCGCCTAAGATCATGGTGAGTGGTTCGGCAGTGGGTTATTACGGTCGACATGATGATCAATTGCTCGATGAATCCAATGGTGCCCATGTTGAGTTTAGCCATGACATCTGCCGAAAATGGGAGCAAGAAGCGCTTAATGCAAATACTGAGCAAACCCGCGTCTGCATTATCCGTATCGGGATTGTGTTAGGAAAAGGCGGCGCATTAGAGAAAATGCTACCGCCCTTTAAGCTCGGACTCGGTGGCCCAATTGGTCATGGACGTCAAGGCATGAGCTGGATCCATGTGCAAGATCTCATCTCCCTTATCGACTTTTTACTCAGCCAAGAACATTGCAAAGGCGTATTCAACGCCACTGCCCCCAACCCAGTCAGTAACGCTGTGTTTACTAAAGCGCTTGGAAAAGCACTCAATCGCCCCGCCCTTATCACGACCCCACCACTTGCGTTACGCTTAGCTATGGGTGAAATGTCGGAGCTGCTGACCGAAGGACAGTTTGTTTATCCTAAACGCGTTCTCGAAGCCGGTTTTCAGTTTCAATTCAGTGACCTCGACAATGCCTTAACCGACGTGTTAGCCAAATAGGCTAGCACGCTGATGCTAACAATCCCGCGGAATCTTGCATTAAACATCGACATATTCGGGCGCTAATGCGCACGAATTTCGGTGCTAAGGCTTGCTGGATGTTGACGTAAGCACAAGCGCCACTTTAGTAACACTAGAAAAACAATATAGTAACATCATGATTTGTAATGTGATTTAGCGACAGCGCGGCACTTTTCTGCTAAACTCGCCTCCATTCGGTCATAGGAGGCACGCATTAATCGCCTCAACCTTGACCACAGATAAACTCAGCAACATCTCATAAATAGACAGTTATTTATGCTCAAGAACAGGCTATTTAATCTGCTGTTCTTGGCCTGTAAACCATAAAACGAAACACACTCGCGCTCACTCATCCTTTAAATTTTTATCGGATTGACACTGATCTGTCCTCGACATCAAGCGCTTAACATCCAGCATTAGCAGGTACTTAATAACAAGATGGGTGACTCCTCAATGGGCATTGTGCTCACTGAAATGCCCACACTAAGACAGTTTGTAAGGAATTTTCATGCACACGACCTATACGATTGGCGAGCTAGAATCATTTTTAATTGCCATTTTCGTGCTGTTTATCGGCCACTCCATCAATCGCCATGTACGTGTCTTTAGGCAATATAATATCCCCGAACCCATAGTGGGTGGCCTCGTTGTAGCCGCGGGTGTCGCATTTCTTCACTTTCAAAATATCAGTCTCGACTTCAGCTTATCGCTGCAAAATACCTTAATGCTGATGTTTTTCAGCACGATTGGCCTCTCGGCAAACTACAAGCTGTTACTCAGCGGTGGTAAAAAAGTCTTTATCTTTCTGGGTGTTGCCTCGATTTATATTGTTATCCAAAACGCCGTCGGCGTCAGTTTAGCCAATCTGTTAGGGCTCGACCCGATTATGGGCCTTATCGCAGGGTCAATTACCCTGTCGGGTGGCCATGGAACTGGCGTCGCTTGGTCACAAACCTTTGCGGAAAACTACGGTATCAATACTTTAGAGTTTGCTATGGCCGCTGCGACCTTTGGCTTAATCATGGGCGGAATTATAGGTGGCCCCGTTGCGCAGCGATTAATCGGTAAACATAATCTTGTTTCTCGCTATGGGATTGGTCGCAAGCATCACAGTGAACATCCGCATTTAGTGACTTACGATCAGTTAGAAGAAGATCAAGTCACAGCCAAAACCATATTAGAAACCCTGTTTGTACTGCTGCTGTGCGTTGCAGGCTCAAAATGGCTCACGCTGTGGATCAGCCAATCGGGCATAGCATGGCTCAAAATGCCCGACTTTGTTTATGCTCTCTTCCTTGGCGTTATCATCGCCAATATCACTGAACTCACCCGCGGCTATAAGCCCCATACTGAAAGTATCGATGTCATAGGCACAGTCGCCCTGTCACTGTTCCTTTCTATGGCTTTGATGACCTTAAAGCTATGGGAGATTTTTGATTTAGCCATCCCGCTGCTCGTCATCTTACTGGTGCAAACCGCAGTACTGGCGGTGTTCGCCTATTTCGTGACATTCAAAGTGATGGGCAGTAATTACGATGCGGCAGTGATCACTGGTGGCCACTGCGGCTTTGGTATGGGTGCAACACCAACGGCGGTAATGAACATGGGCGCGCTAGTCTCGCGCACAGGGCCGTCACCCCAAGCCTTTATGGTTGTGCCTATCGTCGGCGCTTTCTTTATCGACATCGTTAACTTGATTGTCTTGCAGGGCTATCTGAGCTTTATGAAGTAGTCGCTTTTGAAGAAGTTGCTTAATGTAAAGCATCGTTGAATCAACCAGCTAACAAAAGGGCGCCTCATTCGGCGCCCTTCTTTATGGTACAAAATCGTAAATGCTAAAACTCGCGCATGAGACGCTCAGGTCGAGGCAAGTAATGATCATCATAATCAAGGGAGAAAACCACTGAGCTGGAACGGCCAACAATTTCATCCCGTGGCACAAAGCCAATGACCCGAGAATCAGCGCTATTATCTCGATTATCACCCAGCGCTAGGTAATGCGCGTCTGGCACAGTGACAGGTCCAAAGTTGGCGAGCCTTGAGGCTACAGGATTAAGGCGAATACTGTGGGCCATATCGAGTAAGTTCTCCTGCATTTCTGTGACATCAGCGGGAGCATAAGGACTCAATGCTTGGGATGTGTAACTAAGGGGTTCGCCATTTAAATACAAACGATTATCCCGCATCATCACAGTATCGCCTGGCACAGCAATCACCCGCTTAATGAGTTTTTTATCGGCCTTTTTCGAGTCGAACACCACGATATCACCGCGGGCGGGATCTGCCAGTTTGACTAAGGCGATATGGGTAAATGGCACCCTAAGATCGTAGGCCATCTTGTTCACCAGAATGCGATCGCCCTCGACGATAGTCGGCAGCATAGAACCCGATGGCACGGTATTCCAATCAGCCACAGCGCTCCTGAAAACTAACATTAAGCTGATAAACAAAAAAAAGGAGCGGTTATCCTTAAGTAGTTTGGTTATTCCTTTGAACATATATTCCCTCTCTTTGGCATGTATAAGCTAGTCGCTGTTCTCAGTTAGATAGACCCATTGCGTTGCACTAAGTTCTGTTGCTACCAGCTTAGGCACAGATCAATTTGTAAGCCAATGTAAAAACGCATATTCATATTCGAGTCATGCTCAAACTCAGCAGAATCAGCAAGACAATAAAAAAGCACTGAGCTTAGGCAGCATCAGTGCTTTTTATTGTTAACGCTGTCTACTTAAGTCATAAACTTATAGTGTTAGCCCATGCAAGCAATCACTAGCTGCCCGCCTTTAATAGCTCAGAGCAAGATTGGCTAAGCAATTGTCGGCAACGCCACACCCCAAGTAAGGCCACGATTAAAGCGCCAGAAACAGGGGCTATTCCCCACCAAGGCCAGTGCATATACACATTAAGCTCAAACACTTGCGTCTTAAGTAGATATAACGCAAATTCGGCCACTATGACGGCTAACACTCCTGCAATACCGCCAAGCAAGGCAAACTCTAAACCCGTTGCACTGCGCAATAACCATCCCGAAGCGCCAAAGGTACGCAGCACCGCCAGTTCGCGCTGCCGAGTTGCCATGCCAGCCTCAGTCTGTGCAATCAAGACTAAGGCACTTGCCAGTAACACTAAGGCCAGCACTAAGGTCAGCGATAGCGACACTTGCTCGATGATCTGCCGTAACTGCCCCACCATAGCGCCCACATCGATGATCGATATGGTCGGGAATTGCTGAATAAGCGCAAGGATCACAGCATCCTTAGGCGTACCATCGGCACTCAGCGCTTGGCCGTTTGTTGACTGGTCATTCGTCGCTTGGCTATTAGTAGTTTGATCGTTCAGATAAAAACTCGCCATCGAGGTATAAGCAAAGGGCGCGAGAGCTTCTTGGGTGAAAATCATAAAGAAGTTCGGCTGCAGCGTTTCCCAGTGCACGGCACGAATACTGGCAACTTTAACTGTGAGCTCTTGATTATCAATCACATAAGTCAACTTATCGCCAATGGCAATACCCAAACGGTCCGCCACGCCAGATTCCACCGACACTTCATCGGCCGCTTGATTAAAATGCCCCTCTAACAGTTCGTTATTGGCTGGTAGCGTATTGCGCCACGTTAGGTTTAACTCGCGGGAAATACCCACTCGGCCCTTTTCACCCGCTTCAGACTGTTCATTCGAAATCAGCGCTTCACCGTTAATTTGAGTTAAACGGCCACGGATCACAGGATAAATGTCCGTCGCGACTATGCCCTTAGTCGTCATAAAATCATTCAAGGGCTTAGCATCTTCGGGTGCAATATTGACGAGGAAGTAGTTAGGTGCATTTTCGGGCAGCTGCTTTTGCCACTCGTTGAGCAAGTCTTGTCTTAACGCCAGAATCGTCAATAGCAATACCAGTGCGGCGCTAAATCCCACCAATTGAACCGCATTTTGCCGCGCACGACGTCTGAGCCCTGCAAGGGCCAACTGTAAGGGATTGGTGGTCTTCATGCCGACACTGTGACCTAAACGTATCATCACAAAGCCAAGCACACTTAACAGCACACCGAGCAGCAACACCGCCGCGACCACAGTCAGGGTCAAAGCCCAACTTTGGGAATACAAATAGCCCAGTAACGCCATCGCCCCTAAGCTCAAAAGCAGATGCAGCCACATCCCCAGTTGTAGACCTTCTAACTGACGCTGTAGCACTCGTAGTGGCGGAATAGCCAGCAAACGCATTAATGGGTAAGCCGAAAACATAAAGGCGCTGATAAGCCCTGTGCTTACGCCGAGCAATAAGGGCCGTGTGAGTGGCGGCGAATAGGCGGCAATTTCGGGTGGCAATAGATAACTGATCCCAAAATCGAGTAACACACCGCCGATAAGGCCAAGCACAATCCCCATTAACGTCACTAACAATAAGTGAGTGCCGAACAACAACCGAATTTGCTTTGCCGAGGCGCCAAAGGTTTTCAGCATGGCCACCACATCGTAATGGCGCTGACAATAACGCTGGGCGGCAATGCCTATCGCGGCGCAGGCCAGTGCAATGCCCATCAAACTTGCTAGCAGTAGGAAGCGCTCAGCTCGCTTAACGGCTCCCGCTATCGGCGAATCACCAGATTGCACATCGACCCAGCGCTGGGTGCTATTGAGAAGCGGTTTAACACTTTGCTCAAAGGCCGTAAGCGAGGCTTCATCGCCAGCAAATTGATACAGATAGGTCACGCGGCTGCCCGGTTGAATCACTCCCGTTTTGGCGACATCTTCCATGCGCATCAATACCACGGGCGAGGAAGCAAAAGGATTAAAGCCCGCGTCGGGTAAGCGGCTGATCTCATTGCTGAGCACAAACTCACTGTTACCTAGCTCGATAGATTTAGGATAACCGAGGAGTCCACCTAAGCGAGTCTCAAACCAGATTTCACCCGCTTGAGGTAAAGCCTTGGTTTTACCGCTGGTGAGTTCAATGTCGCCCTTGAGTGGATAACCCGTTTCAACGGCGCGAACTGTGACTAACTGAAACTTATCACCCGAATAGACCATAGAATTAAATTGCATGTTCGTCACATGCTTAAGCCCAAGATCCTCGGCTTTGGTTAAAATCGCCGCATCAATTTTAACCGGCGAATCAATAATCCGATCGGCGGCAATAAACTGCGAAGCTTGGCCAGTGATCGCCACTTGCAGCCGTTCACTCACCCGCGCCAACCCACTTACAGACAATACCGCGAGCATAATAGCGAGGATAATCAATAACAATTGCCCTTGCTGTAACTCGCGCTTAAACAGGCGCCATGCCAAACTTAACTCCATTATTAAGCCTCCTTAGCATTGGCAAGCGGTGCTGCGCGCGCCGTATCTTCCTGTAAATGGCCGTTATCCATCACCAGCTGCCGCTCACAACGCTTAGCCAGCAGTAAATCGTGGGTGACGAGGATAAGAGTGGTGTGGCTTTCTTGATTCAGTTCAAACAACATATCGGCAATTTTATGGCCGTTGACGCTGTCCAAGTTACCCGTAGGTTCATCGGCAAACAGCACTGTGGGCTCACAAATAAAAGCACGGGCAATCGCCACCCTTTGCTGCTCTCCGCCCGATAATTGTTTGGGCAAATGGGTTAAACGATGGGATAAACCGACTCGCACTAACATGGCTTGGGCTTTTTCCTTGGCATTGCTCACGCCCGCAAGCTCGGCGGGTAACATAACGTTCTCTAGCGCGGTTAAGGTATCCACTAACATAAAGGATTGAAAAATAAAGCTGACCTTCTGTTTACGCAGTGCCGCTTTTTGCTCTTCATTCAGTGGAGATAACGCCACACCATCTAGCCAAATTTCGCCAGAGGTAGGCGTATCAAGCGCCGCAAGCAATCCGAGCAGAGTAGACTTGCCCGAACCCGACGGACCAAGAATGGCCACACTCTCACCTTGCTTGACATCTAAGTTAATGCCCTTGAGGATAGTGAGCGTTCCTTCCTGAGTAGTCACTGATTTTTCGAGGTTAACAACATTGATGGCACTGTTTTTTAAGATGACGTTAGACATAGGATCCTTCTTATATAAATCATTCTGGTATCAATCGCTAAGATTAACATCAATGGCGAAGACCCTGGGGGCATTCATCCTATTGAGTGTATTCATGGCCACACCAGCGCACGCGGCAAAGGTGTTGATCCTCGGCGACAGCTTAGGCGCTAGCTATGGCATGGCAGAGCAGTCAGGCTGGGTGGCGCTGCTGCAAAAAAATCTGCCCGAACATCAATTTACTAATGGCTCAGTGAGTGGCGAAACCACAGCGGGCGGCTTACGCCGATTACCCGCCTTACTCGATTCCGTCGCCCCCGACCTTGTGGTCGTTGAACTGGGTGGTAATGATGGTTTACGTGGATTCCCCCCAACGCAACTTGAAAATAATCTAATCCAAATCATTACCCTAGCCAAAGATAGCGGCGCAAAAGTGCTGCTGACCGAGATCATGGTACCGCCTAACTATGGCCCTCGCTACACCCAAAAGTTCACCCAAGTGTATCAAGACATATCCAAAGCACAGGATATCGTGTTGATCCCCTTCTTTATGCAGGATATCGCGCCCCATCCAGAATTAATGCAACGGGATGGCATTCACCCCAACGAAAAGGCGCAGACGCAGATAGCAACTTGGATGCAACCATGGATAGAAGATGCGTTAACCCAATAAAATAGCTGCTATTTTAAGCTAACGAACCGCTTACTTAGCTAAACTCATGCTCAACGGATAAAAACGTGTTCTAACGCAAGATTAACCCTATAGATAAACAGTAAAATTCGTGTTAGCAAATGGTTAACTCAAACAAGGAGTCAATATGTCCCTTAGCCATCAGCAAAAAGTGTACATACCCAAGGAAGCCCGTACCAATCAATACATCACAGCCGAAATCAAGGTGACGGATGAACTACTGAGTCAATATCCTGATTATCAAAGCTGTTATCAAACCTTAAGCCGTTTGATATTTAATTTGGCAGAACAACACGATCTGCGTAATGTCCACGTGATCACTAACGATAAACTGCCTGTTGTCCGTTACCACACCGAAGCCTATTGCTTCCAAACCACTGAACAAATTCTATTTTTTTATAATCCAGCCTACCACGAAGCCCAAAATTTATTCTCGCAAGAAAACTATCGCGCCCGTAAACTGCGCATTGTCTTCCTTGCCACGGGTGAAGATATCCGCAGTAATTCCGCCAGTTTCCACATTAGAGTGCGCGAATTACTGACAGAATTGATGCCTTTAATGCCGATAAGCGATCTTAAAGTTAAGGTCCGCGACCATCAGCATTTATCCTATGATCTGTTCGCAAAAGCCAAGGGCTATAAAGAAACCTATGGCTATAAACTGCGTGCCATCGGCCCAAGATATAAAGCCAGAAAGTGCGAATTACCAGAGAACGTCAGCTCTCTCACTTATGTAACAGTAAGCTTGCCACTGAGTCGTAAACTTAAGCAGGGTTTATTACCTGACTCAGCAACCGACTTTACGCCTTTATATCAACACCTTGAAGATTGCTTCCTCAAAGCGGCAGCCAACAGACAATTGACGCGTCTTGCCATGATAGCAAACGGCTTAACCCCGCTGGTGCGTAACAGTAAGTTTGAAAAACTCGACAGCAAAGCCGAAGTACAAATGATAGGGTTCGATCCTAATGCGACTGAGCAACAAGTGATCCGTCGCTGGAATGCCGATAACTTAGTCGAAGCCGCGCACTTCACCATAGTCGCGGGCACCAAAGACTGTGATGATTCAGGCTTCGGACGCTTTATGAACAATGTTGAAACAGCTCTGAAGGCCTTCGCAGCCGACATAGGTGTCGATCCGGAGCGTGAAGATCTCATCGTACGTTTCCATCAACATATCAGCTATCAAATCTAACCCGCTTCGGTATTAGCCGCGAAAGCTCAGCAAATGAAAACGCCTGCAAATGCAGGCGTTTTTACTTTTATTCACCAATAGACAGAATTACATAGGACGATTTTTTTCTATGAGGCGATTAAAAATAGCATTCACAGATAAAGATGCGCCATGGGCAATTTTATCGGCAAGTTTCTTTCTCACCTGATAACGCATCTTATACACAGTGCGCTCTGCGGCAAGTGACATAATTACATCATCACTGGTCGAAATCGCATCAACTAACCCTAATTCAATGGCTTGCTGGCCGTACCAATGCTCGCCCGTGGCTACTTTCACTAAATCCAACTCAGGGCGATATTTACCGACAAACGCTTTGAATAAGATGTGGGTTTCTTCGAGTTCTTCTTGAAACTTCTGTCTTCCCTCATCGGAGTTTTCACCAAACACAGTCAAGGTACGTTTAAAATTACCGGCGGTATGTTGCTCATAATCGATTTCATGCTTTTTCAGCAAACGATTAAAGTTCGGCAGTTGAGCAACAACACCAATTGAACCAACAATTGCAAAAGGCGCCGCATAAATTTTATTCGCAACACAGGCCATCATATAACCGCCACTGGCAGCCACTTTATCAACGCATACTGTTAGCGGAATATCGGCTTGGCGTAAACGGTCAAGCTGGCTGGAGGCTAAACCATAGCCGTGCACCATACCGCCGCCACTTTCGACATTAACAACCACTTCATCGCCTTTTTCCGCAATAGCTAAAATGGCACTGATTTCTTCACGCAGTGACGCAACCTCAGCGGCATCGATACTGCCCTTAAAATCGATCACGAACACTTTGCCCGTGCAGGCATCATCAGCAGCTTTGTCTTTCGCCTTTTCTTCTGCCTTTAATTGCTTCTCATAGGCTTTGAATTGCTTCTTTGAAAGGAGTTCTTCTTTTAAGCCATGCTTCAGTTCTTCTAACTCTTCAGACAGGTTAGTGATCCTCAGCTCGCCCTTATCTGACTTATGTTTAACAGTGGAAGCCAACACCACAATAATAACCGCAACTATTGCGACCACTATCGTGACGGCTTTCGCCAAAAACATTCCATACTCGTATAAAAATTCCAAAGTGCTCTCCGTTAGGGCGTTACATCAATCAGTCAATTGCGCGCTATTCTAACAGCCTAAAGGCCCATAAAAAAACCCAGCATTCGCTGGGTTTTTCCGATTAAGCGCAGATTAGTTAGGACAAGTCGCAATGACATCGCTGTTTGTCACTAAAATCGTCGCATCACCTTTACCTGCAGTCGCAGCATAGTTTGCCACTTGAGTCTGCATTTCAACGGTAGCAGCAGCAGCCATACCATCTGTAGCGTCCGTTTCACCTGGGCTCACAATCGAACTATGGTGACCTTTAGAGAAACGCACAACGCCATGACCTTTACTGGTACTATCGACACAAGGTAGGCCAATAGCAGATATCAACGGCTCAGTGCCCGATAACGGAAAGTTATCTACCCGGTTCGGTAACACTTGATCAGGTAAGTTACCATTGCCATCACCGGCGATTTCAATCAAATGAACAGGTAAGTCCGTCGCCTTTAACATAGAGGCATGGTTAATTGGATCAGCAGAATCCACAGCCGTTTGAACCGCAAAGGCAAACGTAGGAATAAACTGGGCATATACTGCCTGCACCAGTGCCTCATATTCAGGACTCCCCACCTCATATCCTGCAGTATTAGCCTTATCGACCAGCGCTTGGAAAGTCGCAGATGCCTTGATATTGCTAAACAGCACTGGACCAAAGGTTGCAGAACCCGCAAATGATCCTGCTAATCCCCCTGCAGGCGCTGCTAGGGATAAGGCATTGATGACATAGGCATTTGGCAAGGCATCGCCGGTTGCAGGGTTCTTCATGCCAGTGCTGGCATAGGTCGCAAAATCGGTGCCGACAATCGCGCCTAAACTCAGACCTTGAGCACTGATTTTAGACACGTCAAATACTTGTGGCTGACCTGCTTGTGCTAAGCCCTGTGCTAATCCTGTTAGAGCAAGACGAACACCTAAATGGTCCATCGTCGCTTGACGGAAATTATCACGAACCGACAAAGTGCTAGAGATATTCACGAACACCAGCGGATTACCATTTTTAAAGGCATCTGGTGTACCGACTACAGCCCCAAAAGAAGGATCGGTCGCAGAGACTTCATAAACCCCATCGCCGTTAGCATCGAATGAGCGCGCCCCATGCAGTGGCATATCGATAGCAATAGTTGCAACGCCCATGGCCGCATACGAACCCGCATAGGCTAGTGACATTTCTTTGCCGCCACCTAAACCGTGCAGTGCGATTGTGGTTGGCCAACCAGCCAATGGCGCCGTCGCTAGATCAGGATTATTGTACAACGCTGCTAATTTAGCTGCATTAGGGATTGAAATCAGTACAGGTACGGTTTCATATCCTTTAATCGCTGGAATTGGGTTGAACTTAGTCAGATGCTTAGTTTTATCTACCGCTGTACCATCGTCTAACAACCAAGTTTTACCCGCCATTAGAGACGGATTGGCTAACGCATCGGCAGGGTTCGCAATACCATTGGCCACGGCTTGCATACCAAAATTATTTTGGCTGAGTGTGCCCGCTTGCAAAGCTAATAGTACGGAGACTGGGCTATCGCCTTGTGCTTTCCAATGACCATTAATTAATGGTTTGCCTTCAGCTGATAAACAACTGACCGAAGAGCAATCACCGTAAATCGGCAGTTTAATTTTTGCGGTATACACATCGGCTAAATCAGCGGCTTTAAAGGCAGCACTATTTGAGTCCGTTAATCCCACCGCTTGTGCAACAGTATAACCGGCAGGCGTTGGCATCTGAGCAAAGCTGGGGGCATAAGGCGCGCCCTTTGCCATCAGCAGTTTAGTCGTTTCATAGACGTTAGCGACAGACTGAGTCGTAAACAGCCCAGAGTAGCTTATGGTCGAAGGATCGACATTATGGGCCGCAGCAATGCCTTTCTCATAGCTGTTCACTAAGGTTTGCAGCATCAATTGATCGGGTGTTTCTAAAGGTAATGTAGTGATGTCTAGCTTCAACAAACCATAGGTCGTTGAAGGCGCAATACCACGACCTTCAGAATCTTGAATAAGATTAGTCGTCGCATAAATATACGACTGCCCAGCTTTGAGTGGCTTAAGCGGCACGATCACCACTTTATTGCCTGATGCGGTGGATACAAAGTCAACGCCAAACTGAAGTTCTGCTCCGACTTTACACGCTGAAACTGACGGTTTAGCAGTACACTCAGCATCAGAAGACAATGGACCACCGACAGTGGCCTCAAACATTCTGACTGCGCCAGGTTGTGCAACCGATGCCGCCATTAAGGTCAGCGGTGTGCCGTCGTGTTTTTTCGCTAGATCAATATCAATGGAAATCGGTGATGTTGTCGACCAGCCATCTAACGCCCCAAGCGCTATTTGTGGATCAACATAATTGCCTGAGCTTTCACCCGGAATCGATAATGTGCCATCCTTGGTACCACTGAATAGCAAATCATTCGGTAATGGTACTTTTGAATTAGCAGGGTCGAACACCATGTGCGATTCAGGGACGAGTGGTTCTGTCTTATCCTTGAGATCGTTATAACTGTCCTCACCACATCCTGTGAGGCCCAGTGCAGATGCAATCGCAACACCCAAAATGAGTCTTTTCATCTTTTTTCCCCAAATCTTGTTGTAATAGTTTTGTTTTCCCCAAGAAATTAGTCACAATAGCTTTTAAATCTGTGACCAATAGGGCTTATGTTAGCCCCTAACTCATTTCAAGTTAACGTAAAAATATTGAGTTAGCCACAAGTTTGTCACAAACATTTTAGCTATTTATAACAAAGTTTCATTCATTTGTTTGAAACATGCGTTTATCACTTCGGCGACTCTAGAAGTGGCGGGCATTCTCGCCAAGAGGAAAAAGAGACTCATGTTGGAATATCAAGCAGCAAAAGATTTACTCAAAGGCAAAACAATTTTAGTGACAGGCGCTGGCGCAGGCATAGGTCGCACCGCTGCCATTGAGTTTGCAAAGCACGGCGCCACTGTGATTTTACTCGGTAAAACAGTGAAAAAACTAGAAGCGGTTTACGATGTCATCGAACAAGCCGGTTATCCCAAACCTGCCATAGTGCCATTGGATCTTAAGGGCGCGACGGAGCAAAATTATCGCGATATGGCCGATACCATAGCCGAGCAATTCGATCATTTAGACGGCTTATTACATAACGCGAGCCTGCTCGGTGCCTTAGGCCCGTTTGAACACATAGATATTCCATCACTCGAAGACGTACTCAAAGTGAACGTCACGGCGCAAGTTATGCTAACTAAAGCATTACTACCTGTGATGCGCCAAGCACCCAGTGCATCGATTATCTTTACGTCGAGCAGTGTGGGTCGTCAAGGCCGCGCCTACTGGGGACCTTATGCCTTCTCTAAGTTTGCCACCGAAGGCATGATGCAAGTCCTCGCCCATGAGTGCGATGGCACCTCGGTTCGCGTCAACAGTATCAATCCAGGTGCTACCCGCACTGAGATGCGTGCTAAAGCCTACCCTGCTGAGAATCCATTGGATCTCAAAACCGCAGAAGAGATCATGCCGACCTATTTATATCTGATGGGTCAAGATGCTAGCACAGTGAACGGTCAGCAGTTCAACGCTCAGTAATCACATCGCTTATCGGTTTAGCAGTATGATTTAGCAATAATAAAGGGCCTATTGATGGCCCTTTATTATTTTAGATATTCGCAAGATGGAGCTCTGTATTAATCCATGGCAATAAGCAGCATAAAGACGCCGCACCGCTAATGTTAACTCAACTGAATTTTTGCAAAATAAATCATTGTTTTAGCTTTAGCGGCTCTGCTTGATTCATCAAGCGAATTTTGCGTATCCAGCTGTGAGTCAGCTAACTCATGGCTTGAGTAATAACTTACCCACAACTCATTTCCATCAATCACTACGCCCGCATAACTGGTATCGCCCTTCGATGGCAGTGTCAATAGTTCTTGAACCACGCCAGTATCTGGATGAATTTCAACTAAAGCCGTTCGAACTTGTTCATCATATAAGCGCACCACAGCCAACAGCCGGGATTGATACATCAACATCACAGGCCCACCAATGCGCTTATCGAGTTCTTGCCATTGCCAATCGGTAAATGGCGCTAGGCTGCGGCCGAGTAAACCAACAAATTCAGGGCCCTAAACGGGATCGCGCCTCAAGAGACAAAAGCCGCTGTCTTGATCAAAAACAATGGCTGTTTCATTGACATAACCTTGATTATTAAACAGCTTTAGCCAAGTCTTGAAGTGTACGCCATCATCGCTCTTATACAAACGAGTGTCACCATCAGGTCCTGGGCGATAGCCCACACCATAGAGTGTATTTTGATGTTCAGTTAAGCGCCATAACCAATAGCCCTTATCAGCTATCTTTAGCGCATCCGACCACGATCGCCCATCGGCTGAGCGCCAAAGATGTGATTGTATACCCGACTTATTATGTAAGGTCCCGCCACCGAGTAAAAGCAATTCCCCTTGATATTCAATCAGTTTGCCATCGCGTAAATCAGCCTCATCCGAACGAATAAGCGCCACGCTCTGCCACGTCTCGCCGCCATCCACTGAACGTAGAATACGCAAAGCGCCATCGGGTGACACATGGGCAGTCCCTTCACGGAAAACACAAAAAAGTGCTTCCTGAAACGCGATTAAATCGGTAAACGCATTATGGGCAGCTTGCTCCCAAATCCGTCGCACTGAAATTAGCTTCATCCATTCACTCCTCAATCCAGCTGACTCTTGTTATAACATAGCTGCAAATAACAGAAAGCAAAAAGGCCGCTAAGCGGCCTTTTTCATTGGGATAAAACAACTTAGCTGCGCTGACGCGATGGCTTAGGTTTTCCCGAACCGGTTACTTTATGCTTACGTACGGCGCGGCGAATTTTAGCACTCTTCACCTGAGCACGGGCTACGCTGTGTTTATCGGCAGCAAGCATAGTGCGGGTTTCTGGTTCTAAACCTGCCAATTTACGCAAGTAGTTAACTTGCTCCATTGGCAATTCAACCCAGCCACCCCGTGGCAGTGATTTTGGCAATTCAACCATACCGTAACGGATACGGATCAAACGGCTCACTTGCACTTCTTGGGATTCCCACAGACGACGCACTTCGCGGTTACGACCTTCGCGTAAACACACATGCCACCACTGGTTCATGCCTTCGCCGCCCGCTGGCTTGATGCTATCAAACTGCGCAGGGCCGTCTTCTAACATTACGCCAGTACGCAAACGTTGCACTGTCGCTTCAGGGATTTCACCGAAGGTACGCACTGCGTATTCGCGGTCGACTTCGTTCGATGGATGCATTAAGCGGTTCGCTAATTCACCATCTGAGGTAAACAACAATAAACCTGAGGTGTTGATGTCTAAACGACCTACCGCAACCCAGCGTGAATCACGCACTTTAGGTAAGCGATCGAATACCGTTGGACGGCCTTCAGGATCTTTACGACTACAAATTTCGCCTTCAGGTTTATGGTATGCCAATACTCGACAGATCACGTCTTCGGCAGACTTTAACGAAATGGCTCTGCCATCGATACGCACTTTAGCATCGGCTTCAATCCGATCCCCAAGGCTAGCAATTTCACCATCAATACTAACTCGGCCTGCAGCAATCCATGCCTCCATCTCACGACGGGAGCCATGGCCTGCACGGGCCAAGACTTTCTGCAATTTTTCACTCATTAGTATTTTGCTCTTCTGACTGTTCCGGCGTTAATTTCACACTTGAAAAAACCGCCTGCAATGACTCAGTATCCGACAGCGGCGGTAAATCCGCTAAGGTGTCTAAGCCAAAATATGCTAAAAATTCTAAGGTAGTGGCATACAACGCGGGTCGCCCCGGTACTTCTTTATGGCCAACTACTTTAATCCAATGTCTATCTGACAAACTTTTTATGATGTGACTACTAATGGCCACACCGCGCACCTGTTCAATATCGCCGCGAGTCACAGGTTGACGATAAGCAATCACCGCCAAGGTTTCTAATGTCGCACGCGAATATTTAGGCGCCTTTTCTTGCCACAGGGGCTGCAAAAAAGGACTCAAGACGTCTAAGGTCTGGAAGCGATAACCACCAGCGACTTTCACAAGTTGCACACCTCTGTCTTGATAATCCTGCTGCAGCTCATCCAATGCAGCTTTTATTTTGTCTCTGGAAACCGTGAAATCCACCAATACAGTGTCTTTCAACATTTTCGCCGACAAGGGTTTCCCCAATACAAACAAACTCGCTTCAATAAGCTGTTTTAATTGAGTCGGATTTATCTGCATCAATTAATAGGCCTTAACGTAAATAGTTGAAAACGGTTCTGTTTGGTACAATTCAACCAATAATTCTTTGACTAATTCCATCAGTGCTAAGAAGGTCACGACCACGCCTGCACGGCCTTCTGCTACGGTAAATAAACGTTCAAATGCCGTAAAATCTTCCGAGTTCAGCATGGCTAAAATCTGGCTCATGCGCTCACGCGTCGATAACTGTTCACGCTTAACGTGATGATCTTCATTGGCATCGATACGTTTGAGCACATCGCCAAAGGCGCGGGCAATTTCAAACAACGAGACTTCTGGCGGGATCATTAACGGCTTAATGTCAGGTGCTGCCACCGCTTTGGCTTGAAACACATCCCGCTCGAGCCGCGGCAAATCATCGAGTTTTTGCGACGCTTCTTTAATCACTTCATAGGCTTTCAACTGACGGATCAATTGCGCCCGAGGATCTTCCTCAACCTCATCTTCAGCCACCATACGCGGCAGCAGCAAACGGGATTTAATCTCGGCAAGCGTTGCCGCCATCACTAAGTAATCGGCGGCAAGTTCAATTCGAGCCTGTGTCAGCAACGTAATATATTCTAAATACTGCGCGGTGATTTGCTGAATGGGTAAATCGACAACGTCTAATTTTTGCTTACGGATCAAATATAACAGTAAATCCAATGGGCCTTCAAAGGACTCAAGGAACACTTCCAATGCCTCCGGCGGAATAAACAAATCCAGCGGCATTTCGGTCATTGCCTGACCACGAATAACGGCTAAGGGTAAACTCTGTTGCGTGCCCTGCATCCGCTATCTTGCTCCGTTAACGCTGCGCTAGCCAACTTAGGCTAACGCCAAACGCGCGATTATACCTGTAAATCTGCGGCGATAAAACTGCCAAATGTTCACTGCCGCTCGCCGCATCGCTCACTCGCATCCACTACAGATAAATCTAATGCGCTGGATTTAGAGAAAAGGCGTGATATCACCCGCGCCTTCACGCAAAATTTCGGCGCCATCTTCAGACATATCAATCACTGTCGTCGGTTTTTCACCTAAATAACCGCCATGGATAATCACATCCACTTGATGCTCGAGCAAATCGCGAATTTGTTCAGGATCAGACTCGGCAAATTCTGCATTTGGCATCACCAAACTGGTCGACATCAGCGGCGCATCTAAGGCTTCAAGCAACGCCAGTGCGATCACATTGTCGGGCACGCGAATACCTATGGTCTTTTTCTTGTCATTTTGCAGACGACGTGGCACTTCTTTGGTCGCTTTAAAAATGAACGTATAAGGCCCAGGCGTGCAACTTTTTAGAATGCGATACGCCTGATTATCCACTTTGGCGTAGGTCGCAAGCTCGGATAAATCACGGCACATCAATGAAAAGTTATGATCGTTCTCGATTTGACGAATTCTCGCCATCCGCGTCATCGCATCTTTCTCACCAATCAAGCAGCCTAAGGCATAGCCCGAATCGGTGGGATAAACAATCACACCGCCCGCTTTTAAAGCGGCAACAGCTTGACTGATAAGGCGTGTTTGCGGATTTACTTCATGTACATAAAAAAACTGACTCATGGTCGTTCCACCCAAGATTCCGATTGCCAGACCCAATCAATACCTTGGGGCTGATACAGATTTTTTCCTAATTCGATCCAATTACTTGGAAAGTGAAAATCACTCCCTATCGATGCAAGCAATTGATTTTGTAAGCTCAAGGCCACAAGGTTGGCCCTGTCGTCTAATGTTTGCTGGCCAAGTACCACTTCCATGGCATCTCCACCCGCTTCTTTATATTCACGCACTAATCGCTTAAGCCACTTTGCCGATAACTTATAACCACTGGGATGCGCCAACACAGCTAATCCACCCGCGTTATGAATGATATCGATGGCGCTGGCCATATCACCCCAATTATTGGGGACATAACCGGTTTTACCGCGGGCAAGGTAGCGTTTAAACACGCTCGGCATATCCACAGCATGACCATTTTCAGCCATCCAACGGGCGTAATGTCCACGGCTCAATGCCGCTTCACCCGCCAACCCCTTGGCACCTTCGTAAGCACCTTCAATACCGGCCTTAGCTAATCTATGGCCAATTTCTTGAGCGCGTAATTCACGTAACTCACGCTGGTTTTCTAAAAATGCTAATAAGGCAGGATTATCCGCATCGAAGTTAAGCGCAACTATGTGAATATCATAACTGTTCCAGCGAGTAGAGATTTCTACGCCAGAGATCAATTTCAACGGTTCTGCTTGCGATAGATTAAAGGCACGGGCTTCGGGTAAACCTGCTACCGTGTCGTGGTCAGTAATCGCAAATAACTGCACGCCCTTTTCAAGGGCTCTAGCCACCAATTCAGACGGAGTTAACTGACCGTCGGATGCGGTCGTGTGGCTGTGCAGATCAGCCAATATGCTTTGAGTATTCATGGGGCTATTGTACGTGAATTTGTTAATAAATGCGCTGCTATCTCGCATTTTGTGGCTGTGTGACTTAAATTTTCTGCGTCATTAAAGTGAATAAATCGCAGAAAATGAAAAATATTCAATTGACATTCGACCCCGGCTAAGGTTTTCTATACACCAATTACTGAATTAGCGAGACCCTTTTGAATGACACACATTAATGCTTCATTAAACATCATTTGGTGGTGGCACTTCCCAACTTAGCGGGTGGTGTGAAGCTCTGTGCTCATTTGAAAGTGACCAGAATCAACAAGAAGCCCGCAGAAATGCGGGCTTTTTTGTTAGGTGCGAAAAATGTCGGCAGACTCGGGTAACAAGATTAAGAAAGCGAGATAACTCATGATGTTAAAGACATTTTATAAGGTAGCTGGAGTATGAACATGCCCAAACAGACATTCGCACGCTCAAGCACACTCAAGGCGGCATTAACCTACCACAGCGATCCACTGCGCTTGTATCAGCACATTACCCAAGATGCGCCCCATACTATGTTGCTGGAATCGGCCGAAATCGACAGTAAAGATCACTTAAAAAGCATGGTGATGACCCATGCCGCCATGATGATCCGCTGCGACGGTTATCAACTGACCTTTACCGCACTGACCGACAATGGCGCGAGCTTACTTACCCCAATCGAAACCTTCTTCAGCGCGAGCGGCGATCGTGCTGATATGAGTGCCAGTCTAGTCCGTGATAACTTGACCTTAGTGGTGACACTGCAAAAAGACACTAAGTTGCAGGATGAAGATGCGCGCTTAAAATCAACTTCGCCACTCGATGGCCTGCGGATGTTTATCCAACAAATTGATTGTGGCACTCATACTGACAGCCAAAGTAAACCCGCCTTTGAGGATCTGTTTTTAGGTGGCGTACTGGCCTACGACTTGATTGATACCGTCGAACCGCTGCCAGCCGTGCCGAACCGCGATAATGATTGCCCAGACTACTTATTCTACCTCGCAGAAACCTTAATCCTTATCGACCATAAACTGAAACAAGCCGACATCATTACCCATAATTTCAGTCGTGATTCCGCCCAGCATACCGCCATCACCGCAGCGCTGAGCGAGCGAGTTCAGCTGTTAAGTACTCAATGTAAAACCCTCGGTAATTCACCTGCCGATGTGCCGACACTGGTCGCCATCGACGCAACTGAGCAAGTCAATATTTCCGATGAGGTGTTTAAACAAACCGTTATCGATTTGAAAGAACACATTATTGCGGGCGATATTTTCCAAGTAGTGCCATCGCGTAGTTTTAGTTTACCTTGCCCAAATACCTTAGGGGCTTATCGTGCCCTGCGTCTAACTAACCCAAGCCCTTACATGTTTTATTTCAGGGGCCCAGATTTCACGCTTTTCGGTGCCTCACCCGAAAGCGCACTCAAATACGAAGCCAGCAGTAATCAAGTCGAAGTCTACCCGATTGCCGGCACCCGTAAACGCGGCAAAACCGCCACGGGCGAGATTGATTTTGACTTAGACAGCCGCATTGAACTTGAACTGCGTTTAGATAAAAAAGAACTGTCAGAACACTTAATGTTGGTCGATTTAGCTCGCAACGATATCGCGCGCATCAGCCAAAGCGGCAGCCGTAAAGTCGCTGAATTATTGAAAGTTGATCGCTATTCTCACGTGATGCACCTTGTCAGTCGCGTAACGGGTCAATTGCGCCAAGATTTAGATGCGCTGCATGCTTATCAGGCCTGTATGAATATGGGCACTTTAGTTGGCGCCCCCAAAGTAAGCGCATCACAACTGGTTCGCCAAGCGGAAAAAGCCCGCCGCGGCAGCTACGGCGGCGCTGTGGGTTACCTTAATGCTCTTGGTGATATGGACACCTGTATTGTGATCCGCTCCGCCTTTGTTAAAAATGGCACCGCCTTTATTCAAGCGGGCGCGGGCGTCGTGTTTGATTCGGATCCCCAAAGCGAGGCTGACGAAACCCGTCAAAAAGCCCAAGCCGTGATTTCGGCCATCAAAATGGGTGCAGGACTGCGAGTCAATGAATCGCCAGTAAATGACGCGTCAGCTCAATCCACTTTTGTGCAATCCATTTCAGTACCATCTAAATAGGAGCCAAACATGAAACTCTATCTACTCGATAACTTTGACTCCTTTACCTACAACTTAGTGGATCAATTTCGCAGCCTAGGCTGTGAAGTGGTGATTTACCGCAACGATGTTGCCGCCGACTTTATTGCCGAAAAACTACTTAACGAACAAGAACCCTCAGCCCTAGTGTTATCACCCGGTCCTGGTGCGCCCCATGAAGCAGGCTCTATGATGGCGCTTATCGCCAAAGTCGCCGGTAAAGTGCCTATGCTGGGTATCTGCCTTGGGCATCAAGCTATGGTGGAATATTACGGCGGCACAGTGGCGCGCGCACCTTTTGTGGTGCACGGCAAGGCAAGCCCTACTTTCCATGATGGCACAGGCGTATTTGCCGGTTTGCCCTCTCCCCTGCCCGTTGCCCGTTATCACAGCCTGGTCGCCACTCACGTGCCTGATTGCTTACAAGTAATCGCAACGACTGACGCTATGCCGATGGCGATTCTGCACCCTGAGCACAGAGCCGTTGGCTTTCAGTTCCACCCTGAATCAATTCTGACGACGTTGGGCAGCACATTGCTCATTCAAACCTTAGCCTTTCTTACCCAAGACATGACAACAGGAGTAACCGCATGAGTACCAACCCTATTCAGCCTTTACTCGACGTTTTATACCAAGGTAAAAGTTTAAGCCGCGAGCAAACCGCCGAACTTTTTGGCGCGTTAATTCGCGGTGAGATGAGTGAAGCGGCGATGGCGGGAATGTTAGTTGCGCTGAAAATGCGCGGTGAGACCATTGATGAGATCAGCGGCGCCGCCGATGCCATGCGCGCCGCTGCCAAACCTTTTCCTTGCCCTGAGCGAAACAACAATCCGCTTCATAATGGCATAGTTGATATTGTTGGCACGGGTGGCGATGGCTTTAATACCATTAATATTTCCACCACTGCGGCCTTTGTTGCCGCGGCGGCAGGCGCTAAGGTCGCCAAACACGGCAATCGTAGCGTGTCGAGTAAATCGGGTTCATCAGATCTTTTGGCGCAATTTGGCATCGACTTAACTATGTCGCCAGAGACTGCCAGTCGTTGCCTCGACGCATTGAATCTGTGCTTTTTGTTTGCGCCCCACTACCATGGCGGGGTAAAACATGCGGTGCCCGTAAGACAAGCACTGAAAACGCGCACCTTGTTCAATGTGTTAGGGCCGCTAATTAACCCTGCAAGGCCTGAGTTTATGCTACTTGGCGTGTATAGCCCTGAGTTAGTCTTACCGATAGCGAAAGTATTAAAGGCGCTTGGCACAAAACGCGCTATGGTAGTGCACGGCAGCGGTTTAGATGAAGTCGCGCTGCACGGCAACACCCAAGTTGCTGAGTTAAAAGACGGCGACATTATTGAGTATCAACTCACGCCCGCCGATTTAGGTGTGCCTTTAGCGCAGATAACAGACTTAGAAGGTGGCGAACCGGCGCAGAATGCCTTGATTACCGAGTCAATTTTAAAAGGCCGTGGCACTGAAGCACACGCCAATGCGGTCGCCATCAATGCCGGCTGTGCTTTATATGTCTGTGGAATTACTGATTCAGTCAAAGCCGGAACCTTACTGGCGCTCGCTACCATTCAAAGCGGCAAAGCATTTGAGTTATTAAGCCAGCTCGCAAAAGTCAGCGGTGAAGCCCAAGTCAATGGTCAAGAAAGAGGAAGATAAGCGAATGTCTCAAGTAGAAGTGACTCCAACAGCAATGACTCAAGACCTGCGTACTCAGCCAGAGGCAGCCACAAATTTTATGCCAAAAAGTAATGTGTTAACCCGTATTGTCGATACCAAAGCGGCCCATATTGCCGCCCTGAAGCTGCGTTTCCCTGAGGCCAGTCTGTCGCCAAAAATCTCTGACCGCAGTTTATTTGCCGCACTCAAGGCACCCAAGGCGGGTTACATTTTAGAATGCAAAAAAGCCAGTCCGTCCAAAGGGCTTATCCGTGATGTGTTTGATGTAGAAGCCATTGCCGATATTTACGGTAAATATGCGGCGGGCATTTCGGTATTAACCGACGAGCAATTTTTCCAAGGGGATATGGACTATATTCCTAAGGTGCGCGCTCGGGTGAACCAACCTATTCTGTGCAAAGATTTTTTTGTGGACGAGTACCAAATCAAACTCGCTGCTCACCAAGGCGCCGATGCGATTCTGTTGATGCTGTCCGTGCTTGATGATGAACAATATCAACATCTAGCGAAAGAAGCGGCTAAGTATCAACTCGATGTACTGACCGAAGTCAGTAACGAAGAAGAACTTAAGCGCGCCATCGCATTAGATGCGCCGATTATCGGCATCAACAACCGTAACTTAAGGGATTTGAGTACCGATCTCGCCACCACAGAAGCCTTAGCGCCACACATTGGCAGCGACTGCGTGGTGATCAGCGAATCTGGCATCTACAACAATGAGCAAGTACGTCGCCTAAGTCCGCTGGTCGATGGCTTCCTTGTCGGCAGCTCGATTATGGCCGAGACTGATATCGACTTGGCCTGCCGTAAATTGATCTTCGGTCACAATAAAGTCTGCGGCCTCACCCGTGTGGAAGATATCCGCGCCGCGGCAACAGCAGGCGCTGTCTATGGTGGGCTGATTTTTGCTGAAAAATCCCCGCGCGCCTTAACCCTTGATGCAGCAGAACAACTGCTCAGGGCGTATCGCGCATCCGATGCCCCCGCCATTGAATTCGTCGGCGTGTTTGTTAATGCAGCGCCAAGCTCCATCACCGATATCGCCGCCAGTTTGCAGTTATCTGCCGTACAGCTGCACGGCACGGAAACTGAACTTGAAATCGCACAGCTCACCGAGCGACTTGAGCAAGCGGGACTCACCACCCAAATTTGGAAAGCCGTGAGCGTCGATGCGCAAACGGGTGAGCTTGGTAACATACCTCAGGGAGCACAGCGTTATCTGTTTGATAGTAAAACGGCAGGCCAATTTGGCGGCTCGGGCCAAGCCTTTAATTGGCAAAATATTGATGTGAAGTCCTTAGGCCAGCAAAAGGCCCATGCCATGTTGGCGGGCGGACTCAACGCCGACAATGCGGCCAGTGCCAATGCCCAAGGATTTTACGGTTTAGATTTTAATTCAGGCCTAGAAACCGCCGCAGGGATTAAATCGGCGCAACTTATCCAAATGGCTTTTACCCATTTACGTCTTTAGCCTATCGCGCTAAGCAAGAAGCCCTAGATGCAGTTGGTGCTCGACAAGCGTGATGCTCAACAAAAAATATGAACCTATTAATGCCAGTGGCCAAATAGATAACGGCTAAGTTAACACTATGATGCGGTTAACACCAAAACGCTGTTAGCACCATCAAGCCACTGACAAACTGATTGATAAGATAAGGAAAAAGGTATGTCAAAGTTAAAGCTTAACCCTTATTTCGGCGAATACGGCGGCATGTATGTGCCACAGATTTTAGTGCCAGCCCTTAAACAATTAGAAACTGCCTTTGTGGAAGCGCAGGAAGATGACGACTTTAAAGCCGAATTTACCGATTTACTGAAAAACTACGCGGGTCGCCCTACAGCACTGACCTTAACCCGCAATTTAAGCCCCAACCCTATGGTGAAAATCTACCTCAAACGGGAAGATTTACTCCACGGCGGCGCCCATAAAACTAACCAAGTGTTAGGCCAAGCCCTGCTTGCTAAACGCATGGGCAAAAAAGAAATCATTGCTGAAACTGGCGCAGGACAACACGGCGTTGCCACCGCCCTTGCCTGCGCGCTATTAGGCTTAAAATGTAAAGTCTATATGGGTGCTAAAGACGTTGCGCGCCAATCACCGAACGTATTTAGAATGCGGTTGATGGGCGCGGAAGTCATTCCTGTCACCTCAGGTTCTGCCACCTTAAAAGATGCCTGTAACGAAGCGATGCGCGACTGGTCTGGCAGCTACGAAAAGGCCCACTATTTGCTCGGCACAGCTGCGGGGCCACATCCGTTTCCAACCATAGTGCGTGAATTTCAACGCATTATTGGCGAAGAAACCAAGAAGCAAATGCTGGAACGTGAAGGTCGTCTGCCCGATGCGGTTATCGCCTGTGTGGGTGGCGGCTCTAACGCTATCGGCATGTTTGCTGACTTTATTGACGAGCCGAGTGTCGAACTGATTGGCGTCGAACCTGCGGGTAAAGGCATAGACACGCCAATGCACGGCGCGCCGCTTAAACACGGTAAGACAGGTATTTTCTTCGGTATGAAAGCGCCTTTGATGCAAGATAGCGAAGGCCAAATCGAAGAATCCTACTCAATTTCAGCTGGATTGGACTTCCCATCCGTTGGCCCGCAGCATGCGCATCTTAATGCCACAGGCCGCGCCCGTTATGAATCGGCTACCGACGATGAAGCGCTAGAAGCCTTCCAACAGCTGGCGCGCTGTGAAGGGATTATCCCTGCATTGGAATCGGCCCATGCTATCGCCTATGCCGTGAAAATGGCGCGCGAGTGCACCAAGGAAACCATTTTAGTGGTCAATCTCTCCGGTCGTGGCGACAAAGATATTTTCACCGTTTCTGACATTTTGAATGGTAAAGAGGAATAATAAACATGAGTGACACGTCTACCAACACTGGCCGTTACCAAGCCACCTTTGCCAAACTCAAAGCCGAAGGTCGTGGCGCTTTTGTCCCATTCGTCACCCTTGGCGATCCTAGCCCTGAGTTATCGCTGAAAATTATCGATACCTTAGTGCAAAACGGTGCCGATGCCTTAGAACTGGGCTTTCCGTTTTCCGATCCCTTGGCCGATGGCCCTGTGATCCAAGGTGCTAACCTGCGTTCTTTAGCCGCGGGCACGACTCCAACGGCGTGTTTTGAATTACTGGCGCAAGTGCGTGCTAAATATCCTGAACTGCCAATCGGTTTGCTGCTGTATGCGAACTTAGTTTTTGCCAATGGCATCGATGCGTTTTACGCCAAAGCGCAGCAAGCGGGTGTGGATTCAGTGCTTATTGCAGACGTACCCGTGGAAGAATCGGCGCCCTTTAGCGAAGCCGCAAAAGCCCATGGTATTGCGCCAATTTTTATCGCGCCGCCCAATGCCGACAGTGAAACCCTTGCACTGGTTAGCGCCAGCGGAGAAGGTTACACCTATCTCTTATCCCGCGCAGGGGTGACAGGCACAGACACTAAAGCTGGCGTTCCGGTGGAAGAAATTCTATCCAAATTGAAAACTTTTAACGCGCCGCCACCGCTACTCGGCTTTGGCATTGCCGAACCAGCTCAAGTGAGCGCCGCAATCAAAGCAGGCGCTGCAGGGGCAATTTCTGGCTCTGCCGTCGTGAAAATCATCGAAACCCACCAGCACGATGAAACTAAGCTACTGGCGACACTTGGCGATTTTACTCGCGCCATGAAAGCGGCGACCTAAGTTAATCAAGATGTCAATCTCTGAGATAAATTACTGATTGAAATTAACAATCTAAATTACTGATTTAAAATAACAAACTAAGTCACTGATTTAAATTGATAGCCTGAATCGCTAGTGCTTAAGGCGCAAAGAGAGAGAAAAATAAACAAAATAAGTGAGGCACATTCGCAGCCTCACTTATTTTCTCTTTAAATTGACCGACTCCTATGTTTAGCCTGCCTTGCTCACCTCATTGTTAGTGTTCTTTTACGGCTCTTATCTTTCTCAACAATCACGCCTCAAACACCACACCTACCGTGACAAGAAATCAAACTGATAGCTTAACGGTTATTTAGTCGCAGTTATTTAGTCACAGTTCCTCGGTAGCATGTCTGTATCGAAATGAAATGGACTTTATATGCCGTATCGGATCTATATACTCGAGCTAACACCATGTGGCAATGGTGTTGAAGGTGAAGTCGCAGGCAAATACGACAATGGCGCACCGATTTGGTTTTATTACCAAGGCAGCGCTCAAAAGGCAAGAATGCGCTTTCCGGTTAACCAATGGGTGACGGTTGAATTACTCGGCCAACTAGCAAGTGTTCAAGTTGACATCATTGAGCAAGCTCCACGCCTACCAATTCAATTGAACTTTGAAACTTCAGGACAAATCGTCGACATCAGCCAAACACCCGAAGATACGATTTACCTGTCGCACTCAAACCTTGCACTCCCCTTTGATACTGAGCTGGGCAAATCCCCTATTTCGCTCGGTCACTGGGTCAATGTGACGGGCGAGCTTTGGGTAAAATTAAGTGCTGATCCCTGAGCTAACTGTGAACGTACAGATAGGCTAGCTTTGGCTTTAATGATTGCGCTTTAATGATTGCGCTTTATCGGTGCAATACCTAGAATGTCGCCGCGCGGGCTAAACTTCATCAATCGCTTAAATACCTTGCTTCCGCTATTGAACCCGATGGGGAAAGCAAATGAAGTCGATAGTGGGATTGACAGTGTTAGCCTGTGACAAATCATTCGCCTGATGAATTTCCAATAGAGGATCCGATGACTATTTCTAAATCTTTGCCCGATGACAAACCTCGTACTTTTTTGGGCACGCCTAAATTACCAGCCAAGTATGCCACGGTTGTAATGCCATTTTTTCTTTCTATTCTAATGAGTTGTATCGTTTCTGGGATCAGTACTTTCAATGGCGTTGGCGCTTCACCGCAGTTTATCGAACTCTGGCTCGGTGCTTGGCTGATCTCATGGGTGGTCGCCTTCCCGACACTGCTGATGGTGTTGCCATTAGTGCGTAAAATTACCGGACACTTTGTCGATTTACGCTAGCTTTACGATTTAGCCTTTCGAACTCGCATTCTGAGTTAACAGCCACATTTCAAAGCCGTCTTAGGACGGCTTTAGCTTAAGTTCATGCCCTTAATAATCGCGCACTGCCGCTATCCATACCGAGATAACCGCCCTATTTACAGTTCCAGCCAATAGCAGTTTTAAGCGAATAGCTCTCTGAGAAAATACCAAGCTAAGCGAATACATCTGGGGGTAATGCCTCTGAACTCATTCAGCAGAGCCAATGCATTTAAACTTAACCCACACCCGACTCATTTACCCAGCGCCTTCAGCGAGGCTCCAGCCTGCGCTTTACAATGGATTTACACTGACTGTTTAGCGGCACCTATCCCCATTGGACTCAGCCGAGATTACCGCAATCTAAATCAATTCCCCTCGATTAATAAACCAACACAAATATCGATATAACCACCTGTATTTATAGAAATAAAAGTCAAAGCACTCGTAATCCCTCGATTATACACCCCTTAAGTTTAGCCTTTTTGCCAGCCAATTATCTTGCCGTCACATACGTTATTAACCGTACTTAGCCCGCTTATCCGTAAGTTAAAAGTATTAACCCTCGCCACCACCCAAATGAGAATGGTTTGCATTTGAATATTTTCACGTGCTAATTTACTCGCCGTTGTCGGGACAGAGGCAGCAGGAAAAATGGCCTAAGGACTGCGCTAAACATAGCGAATTAACCACAGCAAGATAGATAGCCAAACAGGCTATTTTGACTGCCGTATTAACTTGGTTTGCGTCCTTAGGTAACTGATTACTGGATCGGCAACACGCAACAGCATGCTGCCAAAGGAGGCGTAAGTGACTACTCAACAAAGGGAAATGGATCGCGAAATCTTTGATCTACTCGGCATAGGCATTGGCCCATTCAATCTTGGCCTCGCCGCCTTATCAGAACCTATCGACGGCTTTAACTGCTTATTTTTAGATGCTAAAACCAGCTTTGACTGGCATCCAGGCATGCTACTCAAATCCTCGAGACTGCAAACCCCCTTTATGTCAGATCTAGTGACTATGGCCGATCCCACCAGCCGTTACAGTTACCTTAATTTTGCCAAAAAGACGGGTAGACTTTATCCCTTTTACATTCGTGAGAATTTCTTTTTACCTCGCCACGAATACAACTTGTACTGCCAATGGGTAAGCCAGCAACTCAGCAATCTAAAATTTGGCTTTAAAGTCACTCAAGTGGATTACAACGCCGGTGAAAGTATTTATCGAGTCACAGGTTTTGATAGACGCAGTGGCAAAACCCATACCTATCAATGCCGAAAGCTAGTGTTAGGCACAGGAACAGAGCCTTATCTGCCAAAGGATTGCCCCATTCAAGATGCGCGGGTCATGCATACAGCCAGCTATATGCAGCAAAAAACCTACCTGCAGAGTCAGAGTGCCATCACTGTCATTGGCAGTGGCCAAAGTGCGGCGGAAGTATTTTACGATCTACTGCAAGACATTGATACCTATGGCTATCAACTAAATTGGATGACGCGGTCAGCACGTTTCTATCCCTTGGAATACACTAAGCTGACGTTGGAGATGACCTCACCAGATTATGTCGATTACTTCCACGAACTAACACCGGAAAAACGCTGTGCTTTGATCGCCAGTCAAAAATCGCTCTACAAGGGCATTAATGCAGAGCTTATCAACGACATCTATGACTTGTTATATCAAAAGCGCTTGATTGCGGATTTCCAATGCCAATTGATGACCAATGTGGCGTTAACCCGTATTCAAACTGACCCAGATGCACTCAAGTTACATTTCCAGCATCAAGAGCAAGATACCCCTTTGAGCCAAACCACGGGCGCAGTGGTGTTAGGCACTGGCTATCACTACCGTTTACCTGAATTTATCAAAGAGATAAAGCAACAGATCGAGTTCGATGATGCGGGACAACTTAGCGTGCAACGCGACTACAGCATAGATATTCGCGGGGATATTTTTGTCCAAAATGTCGGTTTACATACCCATGGGGTAAGCTCACCGGATCTGGGAATGGGCTGTTATCGCAACGGCATCATCTTAAAAGCCGTGCTTGGTTATGCGCCCTACCATATTGAAGAACATATCGCCTTTCAAACCTTCGATCCGGCCAAACTTGCCAAGCATCAGCCCTGCGGCGCCAATGCAATTAATAGACTGGTTCTTAACCCTAAACATTTCCCTAAGACGTCGCCGCACAACAATAACGCTGATGCATCGCCGCATCTCTACCCAACCCAAACGCCGACTTCGAGTATGAACGCAGGCGCTGGAACCCATATGTCAGTCTTGATGGCGCCGAATAAGGAGGCGCAATAATGGCGAGTCATTTCAGTGATCATTGTTTAACGCAGCTATCAGCGATGACAAGCGTCAATGGTTTCCAGTTCAGAGCGTTAGATCTTAAGCAAGACACACCAACACTCCAGTCTTGGTTTAACCAAGAGTACGCGCAGTTTTGGGGCATGCAGGGCTTGAATCTCGCCGCCATAGAGAACCATATGGCAGCCACGCAGCATAAGTTTGCCTTGATAGGTGAGTGGCAGGGCAAATCACTCTTTATGGTGGAGCTCTACGATCCCGCCCACGATGAAATCGGTCACCACTATCCTGTTGCACCGGGGGATTGCGGTATGCACCTGATTATCGCGCCGCCCGATGGCAGCCCAATCAACGGCTTATCCTTCAAAGTGATGGATGCGATAGCGCAGCTCGTGCTTGAAAAATTGGCCTTTAACCGCCTAGTGGTTGAACCCGATCAACTCAATAGCAAAATTCATCGCTTAAATAGCCGAGTGGGCATTCGCTATGAAAAAGCGATTCAATTAAGCACTAAAGCAGCTTACCTGGGATTTTGCACTGCGGCCGAACGCCAGCTGGCATCAAACACGCCCTCTTCGACGGGCTTAGTCCAGACAAGCTCAGCGCTGCCAAGCTCGCTCGCGGCGCCCGTAACCTCTCCCATGACATTATCGACTCTTTAGGTGAACTAGATGAACTTACCCACAAAAGCCTTACTAATGGATCCATTGACAACGCAGGATCATCCAACTCACGCAGCGGATCAACTCAACCCAGCGCTGTCGTCAACCTCAACTTCTATGCCGGAACATTTGACTCCCGCCTATTGGCAAGCGGCTAATCGGCATTTAGTGAAGAAAATCCTCTGCGAATTCACCCACGAGAAAATCATCACGCCGACCCTATACGGGCAAAAAGCGGGGCGTAACCACTATGAACTCAGGCTCAAAGACAGCACTTATTATTTTAGCGCACGACATTATCAGCTAGATCATCTTGCGATTGATGCTGACTCCATCCGCGTTTCAGTCGCAGGTCAAGAGCAAGCCCTCGATGCGATGTCGCTGATCATTTCCCTTAAAAGTGACTTAGGGATCAGTGAAACCTTACTGCCCACGTATTTAGAGGAAATCACTAGCACCCTCTACAGCAAGGCGTACAAGTTAGCGCATCAGGCGATTCCCGCCGCCACGCTGGCGCGAGCCGATTATCAGAGCATAGAAGCAGGTATGACTGAAGGCCATCCGGTGTTTATTGCCAATAACGGACGGATTGGCTTTGATATGCAGGATTACCGTCAGTTTGCCCCAGAAAGCGCGATGCCAATACAGTTAGTCTGGCTAGGAGTACGTAAGAGTAAGACCACGTTTGCCGCCCTCGAAAACTTGAGTCACGACGCGTTACTCAAGGAGGAGCTTGGCCAGCAGTTCGATGATTTTCAGCAGCATCTTAAAAACCAGCAGCACGATCCACAGGACTTCTACTTTATGCCTGTGCATCCTTGGCAGTGGCGTGAAAAAATCGCCCGCGTCTTTGCCGGCGACATCGCCCGCGGCGATCTGGTTTACCTTGGTGAAGGCAATGAGCAATACCAAGTGCAGCAATCGATACGCACTTTCTTCAATCTTGCATCACCGCAAAAGTGCTATGTCAAAACCGCGCTTTCTATCCTAAATATGGGCTTTATGCGTGGTCTATCGCCCCTTTACATGAGCTGCACACCGCAAATTAACCAGTGGGTGGCGAACTTGGTTGAGAGCGACCCTTACTTTACTCAGCAAGGGTTTGTGATCCTTAAAGAAATTGCCGCCATAGGTTATCACCACCATTATTACGAGCAGGCGCTCACCCAAGATAGCGCCTACAAAAAAATGCTCTCTGCCCTGTGGCGCGAAAGCCCACTGCCACACATTGAGCCTAAACAAAATCTGATGACCATGGCTGCGCTACTGCATACGGATCATGAAGATAAGGCCCTTATTGCAGCCTTGATAGCCGCCTCAGGCTTACCAGCAAAGGATTGGGTCAGTCGCTACTTAAACCTGTATTTATCGCCGCTGTTACATGCCTTTTTTGCCTACGATCTGGTCTTTATGCCGCACGGGGAAAACCTGATCTTAGTGCTCGATGAATACGTGCCAGTCAAGATTTTAATGAAAGACATAGGTGAAGAAGTCGCGGTACTCAATGGCGCGAAGCCGCTACCTGATGATGTAAAACGCCTTGCAGTAAGCCTTGAAGAAGAGATGAAGCTTAACTACATCTTACTGGATATTTTTGACTGTATTTTCCGCTATTTAGCACCGCTGCTCGATGAGCAAACCAGTGTCAGTGAAAGCCAATTCTGGGAGTTAGTGGCGGACAATGTACGTGATTACCAAGCCCAGCATCCACATTTGGCCGACAAGTTTGCCCAATACGATCTGTTTAAGGACAGCTTTGTACGCACGTGCCTCAATCGTATCCAATTGAATAATAACCAGCAAATGATAGACCTCGCCGACAGGGAGAAAAACCTGCGTTTCGCCGGCGGCATCGACAATCCCTTGGCGGCCTTTAGACAAAGCCATGCCTTTAAGCGCCCCAAACTTAGCAGCGCTGAGCAAAGGAAACGTTAACACACCACAAAGTGGATAACCCCGAAACTTTAGCATGGGCCAATGTTGGCCCAGCTTGTTTAACCCCAACCTAAATGGAATTAAAGATCACCATTATGAAGACTTTCCCTCTCTCCAGCATCGCACTCGTCTGCAGACAAGCCATCGTTAACCCAAAGCTATTGCTGTGCTCAGCCATGTTAGCCAGTGTGCCCCATGCCGTAGCAGACACTGTCGATGCGGATGGTAAAACCAAGAAGCACCAAAAAGAGATTGAAATCATTAATGTCATTGGCGCTAAGGATTTACACGACAATCGCTATAAAACCCAAGCGATGAACACAGCGACAGGGCTCGATTTATCCTATTTAGAAACGCCGCAGTCGGTCACGTCTATCACCCGCCAAATGATGAATGATCAACAGCTTAATAGCGTGATTGATGCCATGACCAGCGTTGCGGGGATCAATGCTCGCCCTATGGATAACGACAGATACAGTATTAGTGCCCGCGGTATTGCCGTGACCAGCATTTTATACGATGGCGTGCCCACCACCTACGACACCCGCTTCAACTATGGCGATAATCTCATCGACACCGCCATCTACGAGCGAGTAGAAGTGGTACGCGGCGCGACTGGCCTCATGACGGGAGCCGGTAACCCCTCGGCGGCCATTAACCTTATCCGTAAACGCCCGACTCAAGAGTTTATGGGCAACACCTCGTTAAGTGTGGGCTCATGGAATAATGTGCGTGGTATGGTCGATGTTTCCAGCGGCTTAAATGATTCAGGTTCTGTGCGCGGTCGCGTGGTGGCCGCCTATCAGGATAGAGATTCGTTTCAAGACAGGTACGAGCAGCAGCGCACCACCTTATACGGCATAGTCGAAACCGATATTGGCGATAGCACCTTGTTCACCCTAGGGGTTGATTACCAAGATGCCACTCCGAGCGGCACTATGTCGGGCGGCTTACCACTATTTTACAGTGATGGCAGCCGCACTAACTATGATCGCGCCACTTCAACGGCGCCCGATTGGGGCTCGGCGCATACCCAAGGCCTCAATACCTTTGCCAGTCTAGAACACAGATTTGATAATGGCTGGAACCTAAAAGGGACTTACACTTATGGAGACAACTCGTTGGAGTTCGATGTGCTATGGGCCACGGGCTATCCCGATCCTGTAACCAATATCGGCGCAACTGCAGGCTCTATCGCCTATGTCGACGGCAGTCGCACCCAACACAATGTGGATTTGCGCGCCGAAGGACAATTCCAGCTCTTTGGTCAGGAACATCAATTGATGTTTGGCTGGAATGGCCAACGCCAAGAGTTCGCCAATCCCTACTATAATCCCACAGTAAAGGCGCCACCACTGGGAGATTTTCGCGATCCGAACTTCCAGTACCCTAAACCTCAATGGCAAGATACCTCAGACATTGGCTCATCTGGCGAAACCAAGCAGAGTGCCGCCTATGTGGCGACGCAGCTCAATCTCAGCGACGCTTTAGCAGTCCTCGTCGGATTACGCCTCAATGAGTGGGAAACCGACCAAGATAACTTTAAAAGCCTATACAATTTCAACATCAGCAACGAACTCACTACTTACTTCGGCCTCACTTACGCTTTGACCGAACAATATTCGCTCTACGCCAGTTATACTGACATTTTTGCACCGCAAACTAAGCAAAAAATCGATAAAAGCTACCTAGAACCGGTCAAAGGGAAAAACTACGAAGGCGGGATTAAGGCGAGTCTATTCGATGAGGCCTTAGATATGTCGCTGTCGGTGTTTGAGATCAAGCAAGACAACATAGGCGTAGACACTCGCACACGCATTCCTGGCACCACCATCCCAGTGTACAGAGAAGTCGATGGTACGAACACTCGAGGTTTAGAGTTCGAAGCGACGGGTAAAATCACTGATGACTGGAATGTTTACTTAGGCTACACCCAGTTCACCACCGAAGATCCTAAGGGCAAGCGCATCAATACCACGTCACCACGTCAGCAGTTAAAACTCTTCACCACTTATACCTTTGGTGGTGATTGGCATAAATTGCAAATTGGTGCGGGGGTTAACTGGCAGAGCCGCGTCTACCAAGATGCCGATAAACCTGTAGGCAATGGTATAGACACGTTTAGAGTCGAAGTCGAGCAAGACTCCTATGCACTGGCGAGTCTGATGGCAAGTTACGCCTTCACCGAGCAACTTAAGCTTAGCGCCAACCTGCACAACGCCTTAGATAAAACCTACTACAGCCAAGTAGGTCAATACAGCCAATTCCAATACGGTACGCCGCGCAGTGCCAGCTTAACCTTGGACTATCGCTTCTAAGTCAGACTTTTATTGAGATAGTTCGAAAAACCTTGTGAGCCCAAATCTTGGGCTCACAAGGTCCTCAACTATTGGACTTATCAATAATAGCGGGGCTTATCAATCACAGCGGCAATCAATCACAGCCATTAAGGAGTCACTATGGCAAGCCAACGAGGAGACACCAGACTGCAACTATTGCGCGATACCTCGCCAAGCCACGACGATTTTAATCACACCATTTTGACACTCAATCAGCTGTTACATGAGCGGGCGCCCTTCTATGGCGAGCACTTTAGCGCAACGTCCTCACCCACGGGACTCAGTTTTGATGAATGGAGCTGTGCCGATACCTATCAAACACTGCTAGCGCGTTTTGCTATAGCGCACCCTAGCGCCGAAAGTCAGACTGAAACTAAAACCGAAAACGAAACCGAGACGGATAAAACAGCTGCAACCAGCCGAGCGCCCGCTTTCGCCAGTAAAAGCGCTGAGGTCAGTAAAAACGCTGTGGCCAATCGAAAAGACACTCGCAAAGCGCTGCATTCACTTTGGGGCCAATGGTATTTCGGCCTCTTAGTCCCGCCTATGATGGAATGGATTTTCAATGCCCCAAAAGCCGCATTCGAGACTCTTCACTGGCAGCCACGGTCCGTGTTTATGCAGCTACACCCCAGTGGCCGAGTGGCCAAATTTGAATTTAACATCGCAAAACACCAGCCAATTACTGCTTTGACTTTTAAACAACCTCACGGCATCGAGCCACTTTGCCAAACCAACACTAAGCCAAGTATCAAGATAGACACTGAGGTGCACTCGCCATTAAGCCCATATAAGCCGCCAGTTGATAAAGAACTCGCCCTACAAGGCCTTATCTTAAACTTACTGCAGCCGAGTGTTGAGCGCCTGCTCACTCTGAGCCCTGTACCCGCCAAGTTATATTGGAGTCACTTAGGCTATCTGATCCACTGGTATCTTGGGGAGCTGGGACTCACTGAGCCGCACAGCCAGCAATTGAAACAAGCCCTGTTTCGCCGCACGACCTTTTTAGATGGCAGCACAAATCCGCTGTATAACAGCATTAACTTACTCATCGAACCAGAGCAAGATAGCGCAACACCTTACACAGTTGCGAGAATAGTAACGAGTACAGCATCGCGCTCAAAACCGAGCCCAAAAATCCACTGCATTCGCCGTACTTGCTGCTTAAGGTATCAACTCGCCAACACTGGCCAATGCCACGATTGCCCGCTGTTAAGTCGTGCAAAGGTTAACGTCAACGCCGCCAAGCAAACGTGAAGCGAGCTTATAAGATTAAATCGGTTTAATGGGCAAGATCGCAATCCTAGGCCCATGATGCTTTTGCCCTTATGTTGCACATGCTACACTCAAGCCCATGTCTCTTTAACACGATTAATTATGAAACAACTGCTTGATTTCCTGCCCCTCGTCATCTTTTTTGCCGTCTATAAATTTTTCGATATTTATATCGCCAGCGGCGCATTGATCGCAGCCACAGCGCTTCAATTGATCGTGACCTATGCGCTATATAAGAAACTTGAAAAGATGCACTTAATCACCTTTGCTATGGTGACAGTGTTTGGCACACTCACTTTAGTGTTCCACGATGATTCTTTTATCAAGTGGAAAGTGACCATCATCTACAGCTTGTTTGCCATCGCCTTAGGCGTCAGCCAATTGCTCAATAAATCGATATTAAAGTCGATGTTAGGCAAAGAAATGCAAGTAGAAGACAAGATTTGGGCTCGAGTAACTTGGTATTGGGTCGTCTTCTTCGCCAGCTGCGGCCTAGTCAATATCTATGTTGCCTTTAGTTTGCCATTAGAAACGTGGGTCAATTTTAAAGTGTTTGGTTTAACCGCTTTAACCTTAATTAATACTGTCCTGACCGTATTTTATCTTTATAAACACCTTCCCGAAGATCAACGCAAGGAACTCAAATAATGTGGTATATGATTTCAGCTCAAGATTTTGAGAACAGTTTAGAAAAACGTTTAGCCGCTCGCCCTGCCCATTTAGCTCGCCTGCAAGCTCTCGCCGATGAAGGTCGTTTACTGATCGCTGGCCCACATCCAGCCATTGACAGCGAAAACCCAGGTGATGCTGGCTTTAGTGGTTCACTGGTTGTCGCCGATTTTGAATCCTTAGTGGCAGCAAAACACTGGGCCGATGCCGATCCTTATATCGAAGCGGGCGTGTATAAAAGCGTGGTCGTTAAACCTTTCAAACGAGTCCTGCCCTAATGAAAATAGTGTCCTTTAACATCAATGGTCTGCGCGCGCGCTTGCATCAATTACAAGCCTTGATCGACAGCCACCAGCCCGATATTATCGGCCTGCAAGAAACCAAAGTACACGACGAAGCGTTTCCATTAGCCGACGTCGAAGCCATGGGATATCAAGTGCATTACCACGGCGGCAAGGCCCACTATGGCGTTGCTATGTTGTCTAAAGTCGCGCCAGAAAAGCTGCAAAAAGGTTTTCCAACCGATGACGAAGATGCCCAGCGCCGCATGATTATCGGCACATTTACCCAAGCGAATGGTCGTCCGTTAACGGTATTCAACGGCTATTTCCCCCAGGGCGAAAGCATAGATCACCCAACAAAATATCCTGCTAAACGTAAGTTTTATCAGGATTTAATGCACTACTTGCAGACAAACCACAGCAACGATGAAGATATCGCCATCATAGGTGACATCAATATTTCGCCGACCGATTTAGACATAGGCATAGGTGAAGTCAATCGTAAGCGTTGGCTAAAAACCGGCAAATGTAGCTTCCAACCGGAAGAACGTGAGTGGTTGAAAACCTTGCAAGACTGGGGTTTAGTCGACACTTTCCGTCAATTACACCCAGAGCGCATCGAACGTTATTCTTGGTTCGATTACCGCAGCAAAGGTTTCGATGATAACCGCGGCCTGCGTATTGATGTGATTTTAGCAACGCCTTCACTGGCAGCACGTTTAGTCGAATCCGATGTCGATTACGATCTGCGCGGCATAGATAAACCCTCAGACCACGCGCCCATTTGGAGCACGTTCAAAGAGGCTTAATCCGCAGGGTTAACCATCTCATAGACATAAAACATCGGCATTAGCCGATGTTTTTTTTTGAGAGTGACTTAAGCAGAATGAAATTGGCACAAGTAAGTTAAAAATGAACAGCATACATCGCAGAAAAGTTGTGAGCTTAGCTTCAGTCACAGATTAATCGTGAGCCATGGCATTCACTCATCGACGCGGTGAATAGAAACCTAGGGTTTCTGAGCTTATGAACGAGAGCCATGGTCGTTCTCATGCATCCCTGCATTGCACGACATTCAGGCGTCCTGCCTATCAGATAGCGAACTGGCAGTTAAACAGGGACGTTGTTCAAGTCCATCCTTGGATGCAGGGCCGCCCGTCTGATGTGAATGGATTCACAAATGCCGCGATGGCATGAACGCCAAAGAGCGGCCATGGGGCGGACGGTCGTCTCGCAAATCACCAAGACTCACCTGTTTAGCATCGGCGAAGCCTGTTTGTTTTAAAGAAATACATAGCAAGCTTTTGGACAGAAATGCGTTGGAAAGTAGTGTTTGGGGAGCAGTAATTTCAGTTGTTAGAAGTTTAGCGTTTACGGGCATCCACTCGCACAGGCTTGCCATGGCATTCGCTCGTCGACTCGCAGCAAGTCCATCCTTGGATGCTCGATCGCCCCGTCCATGGGGCGGACGGTCGTCTCGCCAATCACCATGGCACACCTTTCGAGCATTCGCGTAATCTGTAGATTTACAAGATATACGCAACATACTTTGGGACAAAAACGAGCTAGGGTTTTAGCTCTAATTCGTGACAATCAAATTAAAATTTCTATGGGTTAAAGTCCGGCTCACACTGGTTTGAAGCCGCGATACGGCGGATAATAGGTCGCTGTACAGCCGATTGTCAGCGCGTGATTTCCAAAGCTGCGAATGACTATATGCATCTCTTGTTAAAGGCCGATATAGATATCGCAAAAAGCACAATTAGAAATGACGCAGCGGCGAATGCAGCGAGTCCAGCGAACCAATCTGCCCAGCCGGGATAAGTTGCTTGTAACAACGGCCTTAGGACAAGGTCGGCCAGCCCTGCAGCTCCAACTATACCAAACACAGCTGTCAACCATCGGTCCATTCGGGACCGTCGCTTTTCTGCGGTATAACGTCTCTCATCTAGGTACCATCTAGCTTGCTCTTTACCTGACGCGATGAGTCCTATTGTTCCCGCAGCAGTCATCAAATACTCAAGCGCATCAGTAATCTCTCCCGCTTGGCTTGACTTGTGAATTACAGAATTGGCTTTGGCCAAAGTTTCGTACGCATACACAAGTTGTTCATCTGTTAGGGGACCTTCTGCTATGTCACATGCACGCGCAATACGAATATTGTGGTACTCGAAGTGTTCTGCTCTAGCCTGGTTCTCTAGCAGTCGAGTCCTTGTGTTGGGATTATCCCAAGTATTGTCAGATTCGCCGGATGGTCGTAACCACGTCCAGAGCAAAATTGCTCGATTACCGTGTAAGCAATAGTCGTTAAATAGACGAAGGTCTGGAGGAAGCTGCGGAGTATCATTCACTCCAGCAGAGCGGAGCAAGATACGCGATATAGACTGGCCGTATGAGTCAAATAATTGGTCCTTGGACTTAGGCTGACCTACGAATCGCATTAAGGAAATCGAAGGTCGACCTTGCCACAACTGAACACCCACTACATCGTCATTCTTTCTGTAACTTGTTGAGACTACCAGTGAAGCTACAGCATTAGCGTAGATGGATCTGCAAAGGTCGATCGTTCCCTCCCACTCCGTTTGCTCCTCCGAGCCCGCTATTTGATGAAGGATCCATGGCTCCCCATCCAAATCGAAACGTCGTCCTTCCTTAACGAGGGAATTGTCGAGTGCAGTTCTTGCGGTTCGTCGCATCTTCTTAACGAGCTTACGTGCCTTTCGGCCAAATACACGTTGCCCACCAATGGACATTTCACTCTCGTATGCATCAGGCAAAAGCAGATCACCATCTATTTTTTGAAGTGCCGCTTTTACCCAAACAGATTTAAAGTAGCGCTGGAACAAATTGACTACATCACTGATGAAATCTTCCTCGCTCAAGTCGCCCCATGTAGTATCGAGTTGAAAGCTAATACACATGAGTCCGTCAGCATGAAGCTTTAGGGATGGGTAAACTGGCAGAGTCAAGTCTTCATTTTCCAGTACTACTGGTGGTAGTGCGGCTCGCAAATACGGAGCTACTTGCCCAACCTCATCGCCTTCGATCCGGCGCTCGTGAAATGCAAGCTCCAAGCAGAAAGCTAGCTCCTTGGCGGTATACTGTGGCAAAGAGTCGCTAAACTGAACCGTCCAGCTGTTCTCCCACCGACGTCCCTGCGGACGAAGCCATTCGACCTGAACCTCGCCATATTCATCAAGATATATGGCCTTCAAATCCGAAAAACAAACAGTCCTTACTATGCCCGCCTCGAGAAGTGCCTTAGCCGTTTTAAGAAGATCTACTTTGGTGACATTAAGGCCAATTGCGTAATTATAGAAGCAGTTCACTTGCTGTATCCGCATGTTTCCCGGTTCGGTCTTCATAGATAGCACTCCAAACTGTGAATTGTAAGGCTACTTACATAGCCGAGGAGCTGTGCGATAACGCTAAAAACAGAGGCGTATTTATACGTCCGCCCAATTTTGCTTGTGTACGTTTTGCATGGACGATGAAAATACTCTGTGGGAAGCTTAACGTTTAATAACATACTGTTATTAAACGTTAACTACTAGCGAATGGCAAGGGGATATCAGTGAGAGTTGCTTTAGAGGAAACCGCAAGCAAAATTGCGATTTGATGAACAAGAACATGATATGAGGCAGTAACATTACTAAAATTTGGTCAACATTCTGATATTGAACTTAGCCATGTCACGCAGTTAACTCGTTATGGGGCAATAGCTTTTTTAGCTGAACTAACAGCTAGAGGGTTGGGGAGGATTGGCATTGTTGCACCTGTGACCTTCTAAAACAGGATGTTTTAGTTGAGCCCTCAGGGACGAGTTTATGGCGAGTCACAGGGGAAACAATGACAATGAATGCTACACAACTGACGATACAATTATCTTGCTTTGGGGCAATATCTTTTTAGCTAAACGAACAGCGAAAGGGTTAGTTAAGATTGGCATTGTTGCACCAGTGCCCCTCTAAAATAGGGACATTTAAGTAATAAAAGGAGGTCGTGATATTGGGGAAATAGTGACAATTAATGCTAAGCAACTCAGTTATCTGCTTTGAGGTATTTCGATAATGAAATGGCGGAAATCTACGATTTCCGCCATTGTCGGATGATACGTTACTACTTAACATGAGACTCAGTATCGGGCGTTATTACTCAACAACCCATGCCGACGACTCACATTAAAGGTAAGACATTAGCTAGTGCGGTACTGCTTTAAAATGCCATCTAACTCGACCGAGGCATGGTGCAGATCATTGGCTAAGGTCACACTGCGCTGGGCCGTTTGTTTGATGGTTTCCGACTGATGGCGGATTTCATTCAATTGTCCGGCAATGTCCCGCGCGGCGACACTCTGCTCTTCCGCCGAGGCGGCAATTTGGCTGCTCATATCAAATACCGCATTCACCGATTGCGCCATACCTTGAACATCGTCACCGACGGCAATAATCGCGCTGCGGCCTTCATCGGCCTGATCGACTATCTCCATGGTAATGCTAGATAAACGACTCGTGCCAGACTGTAAGCCTTCAATCATAGACTGAATTTCTACCGTGGCCTGTTGAGTTCGGCCCGCTAAGGTGCGCACTTCATCGGCGACCACGGCAAAACCACGACCCTGCTCACCGGCACGCGCCGCTTCAATGGCCGCATTTAGGGCTAACAAGTTAGTTTGCTGCGAAATACTGTTAATCGTCGTGACCACGGCATCGATACTCGCCGCATCCTTAGACAATTGTTCCACCGATGAAAACGCCGCGCCAATCTTAGTTGAAAGTAAGCCAATACTTTCCACTGTCTGGCTAATTCGCCCTTGGCTAGCCGACATTTGGGTTGAGTTTTCTTTGGTTTGCAGCGAAGTGTTGCTCGCGTTGATAGAAACTTCTTCAATCGCTGAAGTCATTTGCGCCATTGCCACGGCAACGGAATCGAGGAATTGATGTTGGAAACCAATCAGCTCATCACTGGTGGCCGCCTGTTGATTAAATTCATCGGATGCTAATGACAAGGTTTGTGCATTTTTACCAATCGCCGACACCATTTCACTCATGTTATCGGCGCAGCGGTCAATTTCGCGGGCAATCAAACTGAAATCGTCAGTGCCAAAGAAGTTTAATCTAAAGCTCAAATCACCATCAGCTAAGCGTTTGATGGCTAAGTACATGTCCCACAAGCCACCGCCGAGCGAGGTCGAAATCCAGTAACTCAGTTGGAATAAGGGCAACAAGCCCACTAATGCTAACCAGAACATAAAGTTAGCATCGCTGCGCGCATCGACTTCCCACTCATGAACATTCTGCGTCAGTTGTAAGGCTTGCATGCCTGACACGCTGGCGCTGGCCGTCACTTTATCCCCTTGACGCTGTGCCTCACTTTGCCTTGAAGTCACGGTTAAACCGTATTGACTGGCAAATTGTGATAAGGCATCAGCCTCTAGCTTTTGCGCCGTGGCAACTTGCGCTAAGGTATCGACGCTCGCTTGAACGCGGGCAATAGACGCTTGCTCGATGTTTCGGTGCGCGTGTTGATAGTTGACGAGTGCCACGGCGGCCGTGATCAACGCCACCATAGAACACACTACCCAAAACTTTCCGTTGAGACTGAACTTGATCAATATGGCATCAATGGTGCGAAACTGGATTTGTTTCATCTTGATAATTCCTAAGAACAAAATGCTATTTGGCACTAAATCAGCATTATAGCTCAGATCGCTTCGACAGCTATGTCAGTCATAAGATCTGAGCAGATATTATGCTAATCCGCGCTAGCCACTTGACTACGCGTGGCGGCAGACCACTTTTGTGTCAAGCTAACCAACTGCCCCGTTAACAGGCTCATACTAAAACCTAATAAGCCACCAATGATCAACGACGGCACGACATTGGCCACATCACCCGCCATGGCAAAGGTAGTGCAACAGCCAATAAATGCGCCGGGAATAAAGCTAAGCTTTTGATAACTAGCCTGTAAACACATGGCCGAAGTGGCTATGCCGGTAAAAATATACCCAAATACGGGCGAAATAAAAAAGCTGCTGCCAGAGATAATGAGCCACGCCCAAAATACACCGGACAGATTAGTGCACCACGCCATCATCACGCCTTGAAAACCAGCCTTAGGCTGAGCAAAAAAAGTGCTGCAACCTAAAAAGCCAATCCAAGTGACCAGATGAAAGGCATCTGCGACACCACACCAAATAGCCGCCAATAGGCCGGCTGAAATAGCGACTTGCCAACGATTTTCCATGGATGACCCCTTTATAATTCTATTCACGGAAGTTTATCTGTTAGTTAAATTACCTCTATTCTGGTAACAAAAACCTGATCTATTGCTAATTTTCGGCATTAATGCCCGTAAAATCGCTAACAAGCAAATTTTTTGTGGTAAAAAAACGAAAAAAGCGCTTATTAGGCGCTTTTTTGTTCAAACAGCTTTCAGTTAACCCTTCTGCAGTGCCCTACACTCGCAATAGTTTATTCACGGGAAGATCGCGGATCCTCTGCCCCGTCGCCGCAAAAATCGCATTGGTTAAACTCGGGGCAACGGGCGGCACACCCGGCTCACCCACGCCTGCGGGCGGCGCATCGGATGCAATAATGATGATCTCCATATCAGGGGTTTGGGGAAGTCGCAGCAAAGGATAATCGTGGAAATTCGATTGCTGCACTTTACCCTCTTTGTAAGTGATTTCACCCATCAAGGCTAAACTCAGGCCAAATACAATCGCACCTTCTGTCTGTGCTTTTACCCTATCAGGGTTAACTATCGTGCCCGCATCTATGGCTGCGATGGCATTGAGCACTTTAAGCTGTTTATCCTCACTCACTTCCACCAACATAGCCACAGCGACGTAACTCACAAAACTGCGGTGTACAGCAAAACCCCAGCCCTGATTTTTACCCGCCTTGGGCGCTTTAGCTTGGGCTTTTTCGACCGCGTCGATTACCCCAAAATAGCGACTGACGTCCACGGGATGACGATCAAGATCTTCGCCATAGTTGCCATATTTAAACTGTTGGTCGGTAAAGGTCTCACGCCTTGCTTCACCTAACAGGCTACGCCACATTGCAGGGCAAGAAACCTGTGACCTATGGGCCATTTCATCGACAAAACTGCCGACACTAAAACCGTGCTGAATGTTACACACAGAACGCATCCAACCAATACGGCTATGCGCCTGCGCTTTTACCGCTTCGTATCTTAAATTCGGCAAAGCAAAGGGCACATCCACAAAGCCTAAATCCAACTCACCGCCAGAGGGATATTCCACCCCTTCGGCAAAGGTTGAACTGATCGATGGGAATCCCGTACGGGCTAAAAGCGCGGTCGGTTTGTTGCTGGCATCAAACAGTGCCTGATAGGACTGGGCGCTGATAGCATGGTAATAACCGTTTTGAATTTCATCTTCGCGGCTCCAACTCACCTTAATTGGACGCTTGAATTGCTTCGATAACAGCGCGGCTTCAACGCTAAAATCAGGTTTAGATTTACGCCCAAAACCACCACCCAATAGGGTGACATTCACTTTAATCGCATCTTCTTCCATCCCCAGCGCAGCGGCCACATTTTGCTGTGTACTTTGCGGCGTTTGGGTCGATGCCCAGATTTCACAGCCCTTTTCAGTCACATGGGCAGTAGCAACGGGCGGCTCAATAGAGGAATGGATTAAATAAGGCACGGTATAAACCGCCTTTAACGTATTCGCTTCGGGCCAGTTTTTGATTTCATCACCAACTTGGCGCACAACATTACCGCTTTGCTGTACCCGCTCGACCAACTCTTTCAAATAAAGGCTTGAATCATGCTGACTGTTGTCGGCTTGAGTCCAAGTGACCTTTAATGCTTTGCGCCCTTCAAGGGCACTCCACGTGTTTGTGGCGATAACAGCAACGCCGCCCAAAGCCTGAAACGCGGGTGCGCCCTTAGCGGCGGGCAAACGATACACATCCACGACACCGGCCACTTTGCGCGCTGCGGTATCATCCAAGCTTGCCACATCGCTCCCAAGCACGGGCGGGCGCATGATGCTGGCGTAGAGCATGCCCTCGAGTTTGATATCGTAACCATAAATCGCGCTGCCGCTTAACATGGCATCCATATCAACGATTTGGCGTGATGCGCCAATCTGCTTGAAATCTTTAACCTCTTTAAAGGTTAACGACTCAACGGCAGGTACGGGCTGCTTTGATGCGGCTAACGCTAACTCGCCAAACTTGGCCGAACGGCCAGATTTAGCATGCAACACTTTATGGTCGGCGGTATGCACCTCGCTCACGGGGACTTTCCAACGTGCGGCGGCAGCCTGCTCTAGCATGGTTCTTGCCATCGCCCCCATCTGGCGCATGCGGTCGTAATTTTCGCGAATACTGCGGCTACCGTCAGTGTTTTGGCTGGCATAACGTTTATCAGCTAAACCTTGAATAGGGACAATTTTATCCCAATCCGCTTCTAACTCTTCGGCTAAGACTTGCAGAATGCCGGTTCTGATCCCCTGTCCCATCTCGGAGCGATGGCAAGTGAGGTACACTTTGTCGTCTTCACCAATGGCAATAAACAGATTCAGCCGCGCTTCTTTATCCTGCGCCAGCGCCATGGGGCTCCATGTTAGTCCGCTCGCCCCTAATGCTAATCCGCCCCCTACTGCGCCAAACAGTTTTAGCACGTCGCGGCGGCTGATATTTTCTACGGCAGTAAAAGTACTCATATTAGCCCTCCTGTTTGGCATAGTTTTGCAGTGCGGCTTTGATCCTAGGATAGGTGCCGCAGCGGCAGATATTGCCCGACATGGCAGAGTTGATTTGTTCTTCAGAAGGTTTCGGATGCTGCGCAACTAACGCCGCAGCCGACATCAATTGTCCCGCCTGACAATAGCCGCACTGGGGCACGTTATGTTCGGCCCAAGCATTTTTAAGCTTTTGATTATCCAACCCTTCAATTGTTGTAAGTCGTTTTCCCTGTGCCTGCCCCAAACTGGTTAAACAGGCGCGTACGGGTTGGCCGTCTAAATGCACAGTGCAAGCACCGCATAGCCCTGCACCGCAGCCATATTTAGTGCCCGTGAGCCCTAAAATATCCCGTAGTGCCCACAGGATTGGCATTTTAGGATCAGCATCTAAAGTAAATGACTTACCGTTGATGGAAAGCGTTTGGGTAGAAAATGTCTGGGTGGAAGCGGCGGTATTCGCTTCCTTGCCGACTGCTTTGGTTGATAAAACTTCTGCCATAACTCACTCCTTAAGTGCCAACCACGACGCAAGATCGGCTTGGGTATCAATATCAATTGCGGCGCGGGGTAGTGTTATAGCGACTAACGCTCCCTGCTGTGCTTGTTGTTTTAAAATAGATTTAGCCCCGCGATCACCACTCAAGTGAGTGAACAAAGGCAATGTAGAGGCATTAAAAATAGCAGGTATGCCTAAATCATCCAAATAATGGGCGGCAACCTCTTTACCGGTTTCATGCCATGTCAAAATCAGTTGGCGATAATCATCGGCGCTCAAGGCCACTTGGTCAGCGAGTGTCAGCAGCATGGCATCAAAGCCTTGCTCCTTGGCATAACTTGCCGCCAAACTCACAGAGGAGGCCAAACCCGTATGCCACTGTGGATTAATCAAAATATCAAAGGGTTGGCGGGAGTTAAGTTCAGCCAATAACGGTTGCAATACGTGCTGGTGAGCACCGAGTATGACTAACAAAGGCGCATATTGGGGAGAATGTGTGTCTTGGCGATCCAAATCTAAATCTTGGCAATGAAGCTGTTGTAAACGCTCAACATGGGTGCAAATGATGGCTTGTTCGCGAGTTTCTGTAGCGCTAAGTGATGGTATAAGCTGCGCTAACTTAACCCCCTCAAAACGCTTACTCTCGCCGGCCGCAAGTACCACAATAAGCAGCCGTTTGGATGAGCATGGCGTTTGCTCTGTCGATGCTTGCTCTGTCGTCGATATTAGCGCAGCAGACTTTGGCGCGGGCGGCAATGTCATCAATGCATTATCTCATCGAGATGTTTTAAGGTCGCGCCATGGAGCACGCCGTGGCACTGGGCCAAAATACTTAACGCCACTGCGCTCGGTAACTCGCCGCCAAGGGCAAGCCCTGCGGGGGCAGAAAACACCCCAGAAAATGATTCAGTACTCAGCCCTGCCATTCCAAGCACTTTATCCCGTCGATGGGCAGGACCAAGCAAGGCGATATAGGCTAGCGGATGCGCTTGAATGACCTTTAATGCCGCAGCATCTAAGCCCAAGTTATGGTTCATCACCACGGCGCAATCCAATTGAGCGATATGATTCGCGGTTAATTCCCCCGCGGTCAGTTTCACTATATGGGCATGGGGGAAATCCGCCGCTCTGGCATAGGCGGTACGACCATCGAAAACAGTCACTTGCCAACCTAAAGTGTGGGCCATGGCGGCAACAGGCTTAGCATCGATACCACCACCAAAGATCCCAAGATGGAATCTTGGTCTCAAGGGAATAATCAGTGATTCTCCCGCGTCTTGAGTGAAGACGCCCGTGCGTACAAAATCGCTGGCGGGGAACGGCGTCAACTCCTCAGAATAAAACGCAGCGTGATACTGGCGCGCATCAGTCCCCGCTTTGACTAAAGGCAATTGGTAAAACCCCGACCGACCGTGACGAAATGCCTGCACTAGCTCAACTAAGCCAAGATCATGATTCTCTTTTAGCAGAGGGATCAACATGATATCTACTATGCCACCACAACCGAGTCGATAGCTGGCATCGGACTCATCGCTTGCATCATAGGTGACGCACATGACTTGCTTAGTCTGCATGGCATTTTGAGCATGGCGACGTAAATCGGCTTCTAAACAGCCGCCACTTAACATACCCACACCTTGACCAAACTCATGGAACAACATCATGGCACCGGGTTTACGATAAGCCGAACCTTGAATTTGGGTGATCACCGCAAGTACCCAAGCGTCATCCGCCAGTGGTAGCCAATGCTCTAGTAAATCTTCGATTTGGTGATCCATCCGCAAGGACTCCATTGGGTTAGGGAGATTTAAAAAATTTAATGCGCTTATAGCTATTGAAACTATCAGCCGTTAATAACGCAGCTATCGACGTCTATTTGTCATCAAAGCTTGACGCAAGTTTTATCAGCAAATAAAACCGCTTCGTCAAACGCTCGCATTAAACATATGGACAACCAAGTTAGCAAAGGCGTGTGCGTATTGAAAGGAGTAATAGATTTCAAAAAGTGTTGAAGCATAAAATATGTTCAGGGGAAGCTAAAGAGGAAGAATTGACGTCCATGTCTGAGTGGCGTTCGTTCGTAAATCAACCACATCTCATCTAAAACTGATATTCCCCCGCCTTAGTGCGCAGAATTTGGGATTGATTGTCTAGGCTAATGGAGGTCGATTCTATCTGCTCGATAATCTGTGATACTTCACGGGAATTATCGCGGATCACCATCATACTCGAAGCGATTTCTTTAGAAACCAAGGACTGTTCCTCAGTTGAAGCGGCAACCTGAGTATTGATCCCATGAATCGCTTCCGTACTGTGACGAATATCCTCAAATACTGCCACGATACGTTGCAGCTCTACTCCCGCTTTTTGCATAAGCGTCGCCGCTTGAGTCACAGATGTGCCCACTTGATTTGTACGACTCTGAAGGCTTGCGACAATATCATCGATTTCCTTAGTGGAATCTTGGGTGCGCTGAGCTAACGATCGAACCTCATCAGCCACCACAGCGAAACCTCGCCCTTGCTCACCGGCCCTTGCGGCTTCAATCGCGGCATTCAGTGCCAGCAAATTCGTCTGCTCTGCAATCGCCTTAATCACACTCAACACATTACTGACTTGGGTACTTTCGTTCACTAAATGCGACATAGAGTCTTGAGTATTGGTAAACTCAGTTTCCAATACCGACATGGCTTTCAACGCTTCCGATACCGTCTGTTTACCCACAGTGACATGCGCTTCATTTTCAGCGGCGCGGCTTTCAGCGTTCGACGTGCTCTCACTCACATGCACTAACGTCGTGGTCATTTCTTCCATCGCACTGGCGCTGGCATCCAGTTCCCTCGCCACCCGATTTGAGCTTTCACGCGAAACTTGAATGGATGCCTTGGTTTGCTTCGCTAAATCAGCCACCTCTTTTGCAATGCCATCCGTTGTCGATAAGGAACTGGCAAGGGAAGAGATAAACAAGTTGATTTGATTAACGATTTCGCCAATCTCCCCCTGAGTCGTAACAGAGATCCGCCGCGCAAGATTTTTAGAACGCTGAATATCGAGCAATTCAACACAGGTCTGCACTAAGGGAGTCACAATCCTGCTTTTAACGATAATAAATCCGCCAACGGCGGCTAAAATCACGATAAATAACACCAGTTGGGACCAGTTTAATGCCGCATGCAGGGAGTCGAGTCGGTTATTCACATCACCATCGGTACGTTTATCCAATGCTGTAAAAAACTCATCAATCGGCTGCATGATCTTAGCTTTTTCTCTGTGGTATTGGTCGCTATGTAATAACTCCCTCGCCATGGTTAAGTTAGGCTCACCTTTGATCGTGTAGGTTTGGGTGTTGGGGTCCATAAAAATACCTTTAACGGCATTCATGGCTTTCACTTCGAGGGCGACTAACGCATCTGAGTTTTGCTGAGCTTGTTCAAGATAATGAAATTCTTCATCGGAAAAACCGAGGGACTGCATTTGTGCTTTAATTGCAATTCTCGCACCGTCTGGCTTAGGTTTATCGCCATAACTCAGCACTAAATCCCAATAAATCTGATGGTACTTTTCGGGCCTGGATTTCTCACCATTACGGATAGCTAAAATATCCATATACATTTTTTCGTATTTTTCATCGCCTGTGACAGCGTAGGTGCGAGCGAGACGCGTTAAGTCATCGGAACTTTGCCTTAACTCATCGGCGACTTGATAGGACTGATATCGGATGCTGGCAGCATCATTAAAGAGATCGATTTTAGACTTAACATTGAAGCTCAATGCCGCAGAAATCACGGCACTCGCGACTATGGTCGAAAATACCACACTCATCATGGTTTTTGTTTTCATACTTACCCCAATAGACAGAAGAACTGCTTTAAGTCTAGAAGGAAAACCAGAAATCATGGGTAAAAGTGGAACAATCAACGGAAATAATCGTTTGATTTGCGAGTGATTATCGCTCACAAATCACGCAAAAATTAATAGCATGACATTTAAAGTAAAAGTTGGTCCGCGACAAAAGGATTATGTTCGCGCTCTTCACCAAAGGTCGACATAGGGCCATGTCCCGGAATAAATTCGACCTCTGTGCCTAAAGGCCACAGTTTTTCGGTGATCGAGTGAATTAAATCCTGATGATTTGATTGAGGAAAATCAGTGCGCCCAATTGAGCTTCTAAACAAAATATCCCCCACCCACGCCAATTTAGATTGGGCAGAGAAAAGGGCAATGTGTCCCGGCGTATGCCCAGGGCAATGCAGCACAGACAAACTTTGTTCACCCACTTGCACGTTATCGCCGTCCTGCAGGTATTGATCCGGTTCAAAGGCATCGCAATGGGGAAAACCGAAGTTTTGGCTTTGCTTAGGTAAGTTGTCAATCCAGAATTTATCGTCGATATGTGGACCGATAATCGGCACATTGGCCGCTTGTGCCAAAGCTTTTGCCCCACCAACATGATCGATATGCCCATGGGTAAGGATAATTTTGTCGAGAACGAGTCCAAGTTTTGTTACTTCGTTTTGGATCCTGTCAATATTGCCACCAGGATCCACGACCGCAGCTCGCTTGGTTTTCTCACACCAGATCAGGCTGCAATTTTGCTGAAAGGGTGTCACTGGAATAATCTGATACTTCATAGCTTCAATCTCGTGTTATCCATAAGCGATAGATTACGCTAAGAAACTCATCATGGCTCAAATTTATATAGGAAAAATTGATCTTCACCAAAAGCTAATCAAATAATCCTAGCTTGTGGCATAAACTATTTGAACTATAGCCAAACTCGTTGAAGATACGAGTTGCAACTCGCCTAGGTTGCTGCATCTGCAGGTTATTTGGGTATACAATCTGCCAATCACAATAATATGCTCCTCTGCCATTAAGGTTGTTTGATGAAACCCGATATTATTCTCGCCGGAGTGCTGGCGAAGAAACATACTTTTACCTTGCCCCTAAACTATCAAAATCCGATTGCAGAGCAAATCCAAGTGTTTGCCAGAGAACTCTGTAGCCCAGAAAACAAAGATAAAAAGCTACCTTATATCGTGTTCTTCCAAGGCGGCCCGGGATTTGCGGCCATGCGCCCCGCCAGTAACAGCGGCTGGATCCGCCGCGCATTAAAAGAATATCGGGTGTTATTACTCGATCAACGTGGCACAGGCTTATCGACACCCATTAATTACCAAAGCCTGCAACACTTAGATCCCGCAGCACAAGCCGAATACCTAAGCCATTTCAGGGTTGACAATATCATCCGTGATGCCGAGACGATTCGTGCCCAGCTTTGCCCCGCCGATAAATGGGCAATTCTCGGCCAAAGTTTCGGCGGATTTTGCGTGTTGCATTATTTAAGCGCCGCCCCTCAAGGTGTTAACGAAGCCTATATCACAGGTGGCATACCGTCATTAACCCGCAGCGCCGATGATGTCTATCTTGCGACTTATCAACGCGTACTGGCGAAGAATAAACAATTTTTCCAACGCTTCCACGATGCCCAACATTTAGCCACTCGCTTAGCCAAACACTTGCTTGAAAATGAAGTGTATTTAGCCACGGGAGAACGCCTCACGGTTGAAATGTTGCAGCTGCTGGGTATTAATATCGGCATGGAGCAAGGACCTGAATCGGTTTATTATTTACTTGAGCAAGCCTTAATCAACACAGCTTCTGGGACAGTCGTTAACCCGTTATTTTTAAATCATTTCGGTCAAATGCTCGACTACAACACTAACCCGATTTTTGCCCTGCTGCATGAGGCGATCTACTGCCAGCACACAGCTTCACAATGGGCGGCGCACAGGGTAAGACAACAATTCCCCGCATTTAACTATCAGCAAGGTAAGCCTTTTTTATTTACCGGCGAGATGATTTACCCTTGGATGTTTGACCAATTCAGTCACTTAGTGCCCCTTAAAGCCGCAGCTGAAATCCTTGCCCATAAATCAAATTGGCCTGCACTGTATAATCTTGAACAACTGGCGCAAAACCGCGTCCCCGTTGCCGCGGCCATTTACAGTGAAGATATGTTTGTCGAGATGCAATACAGCCTTGAAACCGCGCAACAGGTCGGCAGGCTAAAGTATTGGCTAACATCAGAATATGAACACAACGGCATTCGCATGGATGGTGAGCACATACTGGATAAGCTCATCAGCTTAAACCGAGGCGACACCTTAAGATAAAAGTTAATTTTAAGGGCTAATTAAGTTAACGCTGACATTATAAACCCGCTCCTCATCTATTAAGTGATTTTGGCAAGTTTCAACGACCTATTTCCGTAAGAGTAAACCGTGTTGGTTTACTCTTTTTTTTGCAAAAATTTAGGGCTATTTCGCGCCATTGTTATACCAATCACATTAAATATCTAATCAGTTCAGAGCCTCACAGGCATCTCAATCCAAGGCGCATTGACGCAGAAATGGTTATTCCCTTTTAAGTCAATGCAACACCGGAGTGGGATGCCTGTGTGGCTCCCGAAGGGCGGGTTTCAACGCGCTTTATACTGCGTTCAAGGCTTTCGACAGAGCACCACTATGCCTTCAAGCCTTCGCCTTGTCTAAAGCGCGTTAAACTCCCGCTGAATGAACAGATATTTAATACGATTGGTATTAATGGCCGGAAATGCCCCTAAAACCAATGACACCCGTGCCTATCAAACCTCAGCAGCCACTTTGCGTGTTCGACTCCGAGTCCCTGAACTCGCACTCGACTTTTTCGCACTGCTACTTGTCGTTGTACTTGTTTTAGCGGTACTTGCCGTGCCAGTGCGTTTTGTCGAGCTAGAGGCTTTGCGGTAAGGCGACTTGCGATAACCAGATTTACTCCCAGCCGTTTTACGATAACCTTGACCTTGTAAACCATTAAGCGCGGTTGGTAGTTGTGCTCCTGCATTTTGGATAAGCGTGGATAAAGTGCCTAGCAGCGGTTGCATAAAGGCTTGATAGGAGGTTTCTTTATGGCAAATGCCGTTCAGGCTGGCTTCCCACAGGGCTGTCATATCCGGCGTAGTCGCACTCGCGGGCAAGCTGTTAATCAAGCCCTTACCCACGTCTGTAGAGACAATGGATTTGCCTAAGCGTTGTAAAAAACCGCGTTTGAACAGCAATTCGATGATACCTGCACGGGTGGCTTCAGTACCTAAGCCATCGGTTTCTTTGAGTATTTTACGGATCTCAGCGTCGGTGACGTAACGGCTGATCCCCGTCATAGCACCGAGTAAAGTGGCATCGGTAAAAGCTTTTGGCGGCTGGGTATTTTTTTCAAGCAATTCGCCGCGAGTACAATGCAAAGCCTGCCCTAGTTTCAGAGGGGGCAACTGGCCGATAAACTCGTCATTCTCCTCATCATCCTTACCCGCGCTTTCTTCCGTCGTGTTGCCACTGGTCTTACTGCCATTTGGCTCTTGGCGGGCAAAGAGTTGCTTCCAGCCGAGGGATTTATCCTGACGCGCCTTGGTATTAAATAAGCCGCCCTCAATTGTCACTTGCACTGTGGTTTCACTGTAACAATAGGCTGGATAAAACTGGGCTAAGTACTGGCGGGCAACATGAAGATATAACTGCCTCTCACGCTGACTCAAGCTGGATAAGTTAGCCGTCTTCTCGGTAGGAACAATGGCGTGGTGGGCATCCACTTTTTTATCATCCCATGCCTTGGATTTAAACCGTGGTTCGGGGGCATCGGCGCCTTGCAATAACTCAGCGGCACCGCTGCTAATCGCCTTAAGAACCGACGACGCTAAGCTATGTTGCTCGACGGGCAAATAACGGCTGTCGGAGCGAGGATAGGTAATGAGTTTATGGCGCTCATACAAACTCTGGCAGGTATCGAGCACGTCCTTAGCACTCATGCCAAACCGTTTTGCCGCATCAATTTGAAGCGCGGACAAGCTGTAGGGCAATGGCGGATTCTGTTTCTTGTCCTTAGCCACTAATTGAGTCACTAAGGCAGGTTTATCACTGATGCGACTCACCACATTTTGCGCTAACCCTCTGGCTAGTACTCGCCCTTCTTCGTCCATATACGGCTGACAAGCTTCGCTGGGTTGCCACTTAGCACTGAAGGCTTCCTGCTTTTCGGTCGCCAAATGCGCTAGCACTTCATAGAAAGGTTTAGATTGAAAATTGGCAATCTCTTCATCACGGCGCACCACTAGCCCGAGTAAAGGCGTTTGCACTCGCCCGACGGACAATACGCCTTGATAACCAACCTTTTTACCTTGGATGGTATAAGCGCGCGTCATATTCATGCCGTAGAGCCAATCGGCACGACTACGGGCTAAGGCCGATGTGGACAAAGGAATAAATTCGCGATTACTGCGCAGCTGCGTTAGCGCCCGTTTTACGGCTTGTGGGTTTAAGTCGCTGATCAGTAAACGCTGAGTTTGATGTAACTTGTCACCCCTCACGCCAAGATAGGCAATCACTTCATCCACGAGTAACTGCCCTTCACGGTCGGGATCGCCCGCATTGACCAGCATGTTGGCTTGTTTGACTAATCGTTTTAGCACTGTGAGTTGACTGCGAGTTGCGGCCTTAGGTTTTAGTTGCCACTTGTCTGGAACTATTGGCAAGTGCTCGAATTTCCACGACTTAAATTCGGGATTATAGGCATCAGGTTCTGCTTGTTCGAGCAAGTGACCGACACACCAAGACACGCAATCGCCATTGGCGGCTTCAATAAATCCATCGCCTTTTTTATGGGGTTTAGGCAATACATCGGCAATGGCCCGCCCTAGGCTAGGTTTTTCAGCGATATAGAGGATCATACAAACACCAAGCACTGGATATAATTACAGTATAATTTAGCCCAAACGCCCGTTGAGTGCAAATTTCTGTGACAAACCGAGCTTAAATACCAAAGCTAAAGTGTAAATTCAATTGCGAATAGTTCTCAACAACTACTAGAATGCACTAAATTTTAGAGGAGTGGCTATGAGACAGTTTGCAATAAATGCGCGGCAGGCGATGACAATCAGTCCAGCATTGATATTAAGATTCAATCAGTTACTGCTATTCCATAGCCTGATGTTACTCGCGATAAGCATGCTCACCAGCACTTGGCTGGGACAAATGAAAATCATCAACATGCCTTTAGCTTGGGGATTCATGCTAGTAATGCCCATTGCGGTGAGTTTATCGCTACTGCTAAAACACCAAGTCACCCGCCATAGCTTAAGCAGCTTATTCGGGGTGTGGATGCTGCTGTGGATCTGGGGATAAACACGACAAAACCTATGGCTGAAAAGATCAGCAGCCTCGCTGCTCCAACAATGGATTGAGTACTCGGATGTCGAGAACAAACACTCATAGATGTTCCCCCCTCGCCCAATCGCGATACCTTTCCCAAGTGGCGGTTAACGCTCCATAAAAAAGCCATAAAAAAAGCCAATGACATTATCACTGGCTTTTTATCCGCCTAACGTTTCACCTTATGGGTGACAGACGTTATGCAGCTCTAAATTAGTACCGATATCTTTGTTACGATCCGCTTTAGCATCGTCATTACGCAGTTGCGTCAAGTGATCTAAATACGCTTGATCCACATCGTTAGTGATGTAATGACCATCAAAAACTGAGGTTTCGAAACGTTTAATCGCTGGATTTTCCATTCTTACTGCTTCGATTAAATCAGGTAAGTCTTGGAAAATAATGCCATCGGCACCAATTAACTTGGCGATTTCATCGGCATCACGGCCATGGGCGATCAACTCGTTTGACGTTGGCATGTCGATACCATATACGTTCGGGAAACGAATTTCCGGCGCGGCAGAGGCAAAGTACACTTTCTTGGCACCCGCTTCACGGGCCATTTCGATGATTTGCTCAGACGTCGTACCGCGAACGATAGAGTCGTCCACCAGCAAGACATTTTTGCCTTTGAATTCAGTGTTAATCGCATTCAACTTGCGACGCACTGACTTCTTACGTTCCTGTTGACCCGGCATGATAAAAGTACGGCCAATATAACGGTTTTTCACAAAACCTTGGCGGTACGGTAAGTCCATGCAACGGGCAATTTCTAGCGCGATATCGCAAGAGGTTTCAGGAATAGGGATCACCACATCGATGTCGTGATCGTACCATTCTTTCTTAATCTTCTCGCCAAGCTTAGCGCCCATGTTTACGCGACTGGCATAAACAGACACTTTATCGATAGTCGAATCTGGACGGGCAAAATAAACGAATTCGAAGATACAAGGGGCGTAGCTAGGTTCTGCTGCACATTGACGGGTATACAGCTGACCATCAATTGACACGTAAATCGCTTCACCTGGCGCCACATCACGCATCACTTCAAAACCGACGGCATCGAGTGCCACGCTTTCAGAAGCGACCATATATTCAGTACCCGTTGGCGTTTCGTGCTTACCTAACACCAGAGGACGAATACCAAATGGGTCACGGAACGCGACTAAGCCTTGGCCGATGATCATAGCCACAACCGCGTAGGCACCACGAGCTTGTTGGTGTACGTTAGCGACCGCATCGAACACTTCTTCCGACGTCAGGGTCAAGCTAGTGGTTTTTTGCAGTTCGTCGGCCAACAGGTTAAGCAACACTTCAGAATCCGAAGTGGTGTTCACATGGCGACGTTTTTTGATCAGCCCTTCGGCTAATTCGACTGTATTGGTTAAGTTGCCGTTGTGGGCTAAAGAGATCCCAAATGGCGAGTTAACATAGAAAGGCTGCGCTTCAGATGCGCTTGAACTGCCCGCAGTTGGATAACGCACATGGCCAATACCTGCATTACCTTGTAGGCGTTGCATGTGTTTGACTTCAAAAACGTCTTTGACCAGACCATTGGCTTTACGCAGTCTGAAAGCACCACGATCAATGGTCACAATACCTGCCGCATCCTGACCTCTGTGCTGCAACACTGTCAGTGCATCATAAATGGTCTGATTAACCGATGATTGGCCAACTATTCCGACGATACCACACATGGGTAAGCTTCCTCATTGTAAGATGTTCTATGCCCTTTCATGTTGAAATATAAGCAAATGATAAAGTAAACCTCTAGCCTTTCGGCTTAAGTGCTACCTATCGGTCGCCAAGGTATCCCGTCACTGACCTGTTAATCGCAATCGCACGCCTAAACTTGCTATTGCGCTCACAGTTACCCTGTTTTTAGGCATAAGCCCTTGAACAGGAGTGACGTACATACCTAAGCGATTGCTACTTTCCATCACTTAGGATTAATTAATTTTCTTTCTTATAGTTTGGGTACAAAGCTGGAGGTGTTTTCCAAATAGTCAAAAAACCATTGAATGACAACGCCAAATTCGGGCACTAGCACAGAGTCCTTCCACCATTGGGTGTTGGGCGAACCTGTGAAAGCATCCATAAAAAACAGCAAGGCGCTCACAATTAGCGCGCCTCGAATAGCACCGAAACACAGGCCCAAGAGCCTATCAGTGCCAGATAATCCGGTTTTGACAACAAGTTGTCCGAGAATATAGTTAACTAAGGCGCCGAGTACCAAAGTGGTAATAAAGAGGATGGCAATAGAAACGCCATTACGCAGCATCTCATCGTTCATTTGAGTTAAGTGAACGGCAAGATCTTGGTAAAATTGGCTGGCAACAAAGAAAGCCGCGAACCATACCACTAAGGACATGGCTTCTTTGGCGAATCCGCGGATTAGACTGATGAGAGTCGATAATCCGATGACGAATATGATAGCGTAATCAATCCAAACCATTGAGATGGCTTTCCGACATGGGCTTTAAGACGGCGCGATTCTACCAGAGACTGAAACGATTCTCACCCCTAGAGAGGTAAATAAATCATTTTCAGTCGCTGATCTTATATCACCATTAAGATTCTAAGGGATTAAAAGGAACAATCCAGCCCTTAAGACGCGTGAGGTTTTCCACCTCAATTTGTATTTTCTTCAGCTTTGCCTCAGACACATCTGGCCCGACAAACACTTTGGTTAATACGCCATCTTTAGGATTTTCAGGGATAGTGTACGCTTTAAAACCACTCTTACGTAGCTGTGCAATCAAGGCTTTAACATTGGTTGCATTGTTAAAACTGCCAAGCTGCAAGGTAAAGCCACTTTTTAAGCTGTCACGGCTGGCAGCACTGGCTTTAGGCGTTTCTGCTTTGGGCTTTTCAGTCTTAGCGACGGTTGGCGCTTTAGTCTCAGCTTTTTTAGCGGGCTCCGTTTTTACCGTCGCCTTAGGTGGCTCTTTTTTAGGTTCTGGTTTCGCTTCCGGCTTTTTAACTTCTGCTTGCTTAACCTCTGGCTTCTTCACTTCAGGTTTAACGTCCGCCTTAACGTCTTGCTTAGCGATGGCAGCTGACTTGTCACTGTCGGCATTATTGCCTGTCTCAGCTAAGGCAACATCAGCCCCACTCAGCGCGGCAGCATCTTCGGCCGACAAGACTTCAAACATATCATCGTCGGCTTTTTGCTGCTCAATCACAGTCGGACGCAAAGGTATTTCAGAAAATTGCTCTTCTTGGCGATCTTTTTTGCCATCCAAAATATCCGGCAAAAAAATCACTCCAAGCGCAACCAGCACCACAGTGCCGACTAAACGATTATGAAACTGGCTAGACAAAACGGACTTCCTGCATAAATTGAGACTTAAAACCTGCCACAGTGTAAAAGGAGCCAAACACAATTACCACATCATCTGGGTTAATTTGCGCTTTTAATGCCGACCATGCCTCAGCTATGCCCTCAAACTCAAATGCGCTGGCCTCAGGTGCTAAGGTTTTGCGTAGCATGGCAGAACTCGCGCCACGCTCCCCATGAAGACTCACTAAATACCAAGTGTCGACCAGAGGATGGAGCACAGGCAACACGCCCGCAATATCTTTATCCTTCAACATGCCACAAAGGGCAAACACCCGCTTACCTACAACCATTGGCGCTAATTGCTGCACCAAAAAACGCGCCGCATGGGGATTATGCGCCACATCGAGTAGCACTAACGGCTGCTCATTCACCCGCTCTAATCGACCGGTTAACCGAGCAGTGCTAATACCCTCGGCAATAATAGCGGGCGCGATATTCGGCCAACCCTGTTCAATTACAGCCAATACCGTGGCCGCATTCGGTAGCGGCAAGGTCGGTAACGCTAAATCGTGCAGTTTGAGCACTTGGCCTTGAAAGTCCCATAAACTACCATGAACTTGGTAACTGAATTCGTTACCGACGCGATACAAGATGGCGCCAACTTCATTGGCAACATCATTGACGGTATGCGGCAAGTTGGGCTCGCCGACAATCGCAGCTTTACCGTGACGGAAAATACCCGCCTTTTCACGGCCGACGAGTTCACGGGTATTCCCCAGATAACTTTCATGATCTAAATCGACCGACGTCACCACACTGATATCGGCATCGATAATATTGGTGGCGTCTAACCGTCCACCTAAACCGACTTCTAAGATGACTACATCCAGCTTAGCGGCTTTAAACAGTATCAGGCCCGCAAGCGTGGCGTATTCAAAAAAGGTCAGGGAAATCTCGGCGCGCGCCGCTTCAATTTGCTCAAAGGCGGCAACAAAGGCGCTATCACTGGCGTCGCTGCCATTAATACGCACTCGCTCGTTGTATTTCAGCATGTGCGGCGAGCTGTATACGCCCACAGTCAAACCGGATAAGCGCAGAATATTTTCCAGCATGGCGCAGGTCGTGCCTTTGCCATTCGTCCCTGCCACTGTGACTATCTTGCTTTGACCTAAATCTAATAGACCCAAGGTTTGCGCGACCTTAGAAACACGGGTTAATCCCATATCGATTTCGGTTGGATGTATGGATAACAAATAATCCAACCACTGTTCCAATGCTGCATTTGACGCTGGCGCTGTTAGCATGTCCGTACATCCTCGTATTCGATTATCTCTCAAATAAGATCTTTTCAATCCAACATGAATAATGGCCCAAGGACGAGTTTAGGCAATTGATATTGTTCTGGATAAGTCACATCAACTAAATAAAGCCCATGGGGTTTAGCCGTCGCTGCGGCTTGGTTTCTGTCTTTTAGCGCGAGCAAATCACCCATCCACGTCAGCGGCTGATTGCCTAAACCGATTTCTAATAATGAACCGACGATATTGCGCACCATGTGATGTAAAAAGGCGTTGGCGGCGATATCAACAATCACATACATGCCTTGGCGCGTAACATTGACGCAATGTACATTACGAAACGGCGTTTTCGACTGACACTGGACTGCGCGAAAGCTGGTAAAATCTTGCTCGCCTAAGAGTGCCTGCGCCGCTTGGTGCATTCTATCGGCATCAATATCACCATGATAATGGCTGACACCATGGCGTAAAATCCCAGGGCGAAAACTGTGATTATAAATCACGTAACGGTAGCGTCTGGCGGTGGCCGAAAAGCGCGCGTGAAAACTGTCGTCGACTTCTTTAACCCAACGCACGGCAATATTATCGGGCAAATTGGCATTCACCCCTAAGGTCCATGCGCCTTCATTACGAATGGCATTGGTTTCAAAATGAACCACTTGTCCCGTGGCATGCACGCCCGCGTCGGTACGGCCAGCGCAGAAGACGCCGATAGGCTCGTTGGCCACTATCGATAACGCCCGTTCTAATTGCGCTTGTACTGAATCGACTTCGGCCTGACGTTGCCAGCCAAAATAACCATTGCCGTCATATTCAATACCTAATGCAATCCGCATCCACTTTTCCTCACAATTGATTTAGCGGCGCATTTTATCACAGCAGCCCATAAAAAAAACGGCGCTGAAGGCGCCGTTAGGTTGAAACTCTCTCAATCGGGATTAACTCATCTCTTTGAGTAAACGTCCGGCTTCATCTTGCTGGCGCTCGTTACCGTCAATTTGCACTTCTTTGAGCAGGGCTTTGGCGCTGTCGCTGTCGTCAATTTCGATATAAGCGCGGGCTAAATCCAGCTTAGCGTTGACTGAGTTTTCTTCATCGTCGACATCAATCATTGCGGCATCGCCGATTAAGGCTCCGACATCACTCATTTCCACGTCGACTTCCGAATACAAATCGGTATCAGTGCCGTCTTCATCGGCATCATTCAACAACTTATCGATGTCGATAAAGCCGTTTTCATTTTGGAAATTCGTTAAATCATGCTCAGGAACAAACTTCTTCTGCGCTTTACGCGATTCTTGGGCATCGAGTGCTGCTAACGCTTCGTCGACTGTGAGATCATCGACGAGTGAGAAACTGTCTTCCGACGTCAGTACATCTTCATCGTCATCAAAATCGGTATTGGCCGTGAAAGCAGCGAGTACATTATCGTCGCTTAAATCGAGGCCTTGCTCAGAATAGTCAGCATCCTCTTGGGTATCGAGTTTGAAATCTTCACTAAAATCAACATCGTTACGCGTCGCCTTAATCGGCTTCTCTTGAGTCGCATCATCCGGAGTAGGCGTATCAGCTAGCGAAGCATCGGCATTAGGCTCGACATCATCGACATCCGTTTCAGCGGCGGCATCGGCTGGCGTCGCAGCAGGTTTGGCCTTAGGCGCAAAATCAAGCTCTGAGTCCCAATCAAGCACGTGGGGATCTTTGCTCTTATTGGCTTTTAAATCATTAAAGAAAGAAGACTCTTTTTCCTTAACACTCGCTGCCGCGGTAGCGGCTGCCAAAGTGGCTGCTGCCGTAGTCAGGGCGTCAGAATCATCATCTTCACCCAACTCTTCGACTAACGAGAAAGTATCATCAGTGCCGTCAATCGAGTGAGACGCACCAATACCTTTGAGTAAATTGTCTTCGTCTGTGGCGTTATCGTCCGCGTCAAGCTGCGCCGTTTCCATATCGAAGTCGAATTCATCTTCATCGGCATCGAGTTGTTCTGGCACATCAAATTCAGCTAACAGCGCATCTAAATCTTCATCGCCTGCCGCTTCGCCCTTTATATCTTCCGGTAACGAAGCTTCTAGCTCTGCGGCAATTTCTGCACTGATCGCATCATCTTCAGTATCGTTTTGTGCATCGTCTTCGGCATTGTCTTCAGCATCAACTTTGATTTCAGGCTCAGCATCAAAACTCGCCAGCAACGAATCGATATCATCGGATTCATCTACGCCTAATTCATCCAGTTCATCGTCTAACTCGGCGGCAATCTCAGCACCAAGATCAGGTTCAGCTTCGGGTTCTGCTGGTTTATCGAAATCGGCTAACAGCGCATCGATATCGTCAGTGTCTTCTACGCCAAGCTCATCAAGCTCTGCATCTAACTCGGCGGCAATCTCAGCGCCAAGATCAGGCTCTGCTTCGGGCTCTGCTGGTTTATCAAAATCCGCTAACAGCGCATCGATATCGTCAGTGTCTTCTACGCCAAGCTCATCAAGCTCTGCGTCTAACTCGGCGGCAATTTCAGCGCCAAGATCAGGCTCAACTTCAGGTTCTGCTGGTTTATCAAAATCTGCTAACAAGGCATCGATGTCGTCGGTATCTTCTACGCCAAGCTCATCAAGCTCGACTTCGGGCTCTGCGGGTTTATCAAAATCCGCTAACAGCGCATCGATATCATCAACCTCTTCGCTGCCCAGTTCATCATCTAACTCATTATTGAGTTCTGCGGCGATGGCAGCACTGAGATCTTCATCATCAGACGCAACAGCGTCTGGTGCTTGTGCAATCTCAGTATCTTCTGCAGGAACACTAAACTCGGCAAGTAATGCATCAAGATCATCGTCATCCGCGATGGCTTCATCGGCAGGTTTAGTGTCTGCGGCTTCAACATCATTCAGCTCAGAAGTAATATCATTACTGTCACCCTCTTGAGCTAAATCGCTCGCAAAGTTTCGCTCTAATTCGCTTAAATCCTCTTCAGCCTCAGCGCTGTCTTCAGAAGTGCTGTCTTCTGAACCTAGGCCCGCTAATAGCGCATCGAGATCGGCTTCCTCAAGAATATTGTCAGATTTAGGTTTTTCCTCAACAATATCCTCTTCCTGATCGCCCATGGCTTCTGCCCACAGATCATCAAGAGATTGTCCTTCGTCTTCAACCTCAGGTTCAGCTGAGAGCCCCGGATCGACAAACATTTCAGACGCCATATCCATCTGATCGTTTGAGTCAGTTAAATCTTGCTCTGGTTGTAAATCGACGCTGCCCATATCCAACAGGCTATCGATAGAGTCCGCATGGTCGGTATCTAAATGCACCGCCATATCATCTAAATCGTCATCATCCATGTCCATTATGGCTGCACCAGTAACGCCAGCAGCACCGGCGGCCATCACCGCTTCTTGCGCCTGCATTTCCCGACGTTCTTTATTACGCTTACGGCGTAGGAACCAGAACACTGCCAGTAACAAGAACAAGGCAGGGATCACAGCGGCAGCAATCATTAACACAGGACTGTTAAGGATATTACGCCATAAATCATCGGGTTCAGCGGCGACCTCAGCATCTGCTTCAGGAGTATCTGTTGCCATCTCTGGCATTTGGGCAGCTTCGACTTCGGCTTTTAAAGCTTGGTTTTGCAATTTGCTGGCTTGCAGAGTTTCCTCTAGCACGGCAATGCGTTGATTCAACTCTTCAACTTTCACTTTTAGCGCTTCAACATCTGAAGTGCGGACAGTGAGTTGATCTTGGGTACGAGCTAATTCATCGGTTAATGACAGATTTTTACTTTCGGCCGCTTCTAAACGCGACGTTACATCAGAGCTCAGCATCTTAGGCTTGTCTGGCGTCGGCGTTTCTACCACTGGCGCTTTGGGCGGCGTCACTTTGGTTTCAGTGATTTTAGTTTCAGCAATCACGGCGGGAGCCGTCACAGGTGCTTGCGTAGTGACTTTCGCAGCAGGTTTCTGCACCGCTTTCGCTGGCGCACGGGATTGTCTGTCGCTTTGCTCTGCTCTTGCTATCGCCATGCTATTAGGAATCGACAGCATGACTTCTTTAGACGGGATCAGCAGGATCATGCCACGTTCTAAACTGTTGTAGCTGGAAGAGTTAAACGCATGGGGGTTAGCATCATATAGCGCGGCCATCACTTGATAGACGCTGACGCTGGCATCGGGACGGACTTTTTGCGCTATGCTCCAAAACGTGTCTCTGGATGTCGTTGGGCCATATTGATGATTAACTTGACGGATCTGTCCGTCTGGACCCATGATTTTTAAGGGTTTTAATCTTGGCGTATCTGCTGCAACGGCGGGATCAATAAAATAAGCGGTAGAAGAAACAGCTAAAACAGTGGCCATTAGACCCACAAGATACGAAGTGCGAAATTTCATCAATCCTTCCCTTTGAAGCGCTATAAAGTTATCTCGCTGATAACAGGCTTTAGGCAATTGTATTTATTGAGATTACTATAAACCAGAAATCCCTGCCCTGCTACTGTTCACAATTGTAAAACAAAAAAAGCCTGCTGACAGCAGGCTTTTTCAATGGGCATAAAATGCAATCTCGTGCTTAGTAATAATCTCTCACTAAGATCTCGGCAATTTGCACACTGTTCAAGGCTGCGCCCTTACGAATATTGTCTGACACCACCCACAGGTTAATCCCATGAGAATGAGAGATATCCTTACGAATGCGGCCAACATAAACCGGATCGGTACCAGCACCATCGGTTACAGCCGTTGGATAGTCATCATCTGACTCAAACAATACCACTCCTTCGGCATTACGCAGTAAAGCTTTAACGTCTTCTGCATCGACAGGCTGACGGGTTTCGATATTAATGGCTTCAGAGTGACCATAAAACACAGGTACACGTACCGCGGTCGCATTCACTAAAATCTCATCGTCACCGAAAATTTTCTGGGTTTCCCAGACCATTTTCATTTCTTCTTTGGTATAGCCGTTATCCATAAACTTATCGATTTGCGGCAATACGTTAAAAGCAATTTGCTTTGGATAAACTTCAGCGTCAGCAGGTAAACCTTGCAGTAATTTAGTGCACTGATGCGCTAACTCTTCAATGGCTTTTTTACCTGTACCCGAAACTGACTGGTACGTTGCCACGTTAATGCGGCTGATGCCATAGGCATCATAAATAGGCTTAAGCGCCACCAGCATTTGAATCGTTGAGCAATTTGGGTTAGCAATGATATTGCGATTGCGGAAATCAGCAATAGCATGCGGATTCACTTCGGGTACGACCAAGGGAATATCGATGTCGTATCTAAAGTGCGAGGTGTTATCAATCACAACACAACCTGCTTCAGCGGCAATCGGGGCCCATTTGGCGGAAACATCACCACCTGCGGAGAAGAAACCAATTTGAGCTTGGGTCCAATCGAAGGTTTCTACGTCGAGAATGGTAATTTGTTTGCCATGAAAGCTGACCGTTTCACCGGCGCTACGGCTACTGGCTAAAGGGTACAAATTGGCAACCGGGAAATTACGCTCTTCGAGGATCTCTATCATTGTTTGACCCACTGCGCCCGATGCACCTAAAACGACAACATTAAATTCCTGTGACATAGCTACTGACCGACTCCTGAAAAACCTAAATTGGACAACCAATCTACCTCAGATTGACCGTCATAAGCCAGCGCCAATGCACTAAATTCGCGTCTATGTTGGTGATTTTTTCTCATAGTGTCGAAGCCATTCTCATTTAAGAATGTATTTCTGAACATCTTGTCATCGTCGCGCAAATCATAGACAAAGCGCGCAAGCTGTAATAAGGCTTTTTCATTCGGCGCTGCCGCAAGTTCGACCGCCTTAATGTTAAAGCTTGGCAAGAGATCCAGCAGGCTTTTATCGGCTGCTACATTCAGCAACTGACACAGGTTTTGGTAAAGCATAAAAGTGCCGCGCGCCTTACCTTCTAAGCTGTAACCTGCAATATGCGGCGTAGCAAACTCTGCCAATGGTACCAACTCGGGCAGAGGTGTTGGCTCGCCTTCCCACACATCTAGCACTAATTTAAGATCGTCACGTTGCTGCTTCACTTTAATAAGCGCCTGATTATCTATCACATCACCGCGGCAGCAATTCACTAACCATGTATTGGGTTTGAGTGCCTTTAAGCGCGCCTCATCGAACAAATACTTGGTTTTATGCTCGCCAGTGCGCGTGATGGGCACATGCAAACTGATGATATCGGCCTGCGCCATGATGGTTTCTAAGCTCACAAAACTGCGCGGATCGCCCTCTGCAGCTTTAATGGGATCATTAAGCAGCACCTTAATACCGTAGGCTTGCAAACATTTTGCCGTCGCAGTGCCAGTGTTGCCCGCGCCCACGATGCCGACGACCTTGCCCTTAAGCGGCGAATTAAAGCGCTGCGCTAACTCCAGCATAGCGATAAAAGCAAACTCCCCAACCGCAGTCGCATTGCAACCTGGTGCATTAGAGAAGGGAATATTACGCTCAGCAAGATAGGTTAAATCCACATGATCTGTGCCTATGGTGGCACTGCCGACAAATTTCAGCTTGTTATTGCCTGAGAGCAACTCGGCATTCACTTTGGTGACCGAGCGCACTAATAGCACATCGGCATCGCGTACTTGCTCGGCGGTTAACGTGCGGCCGTTAACAGGAATAATGTCCCCGAGATCGCCAAATAGCGGTTCAACATAGGGCATATTTTCATCGACTAAAATCTTCATGGGCACCTGATCGGATAAAAGTGGGAATGGAAGGCATCAAGATGCTCGGTATTCTAACAAGACTAATGGGATAAATCCCTGCCTATGCAACAGGTTCACATAAAACGCCCATAAAAAAGGGAAGCCTAAGCTTCCCTTCTATCGCGTTTGATAAACAAACTTATTTGAATTTACGCATCACTAGCGTGGCGTTTGTACCGCCAAAACCAAAGCTGTTACTCATGACTGTATTCAGCTCAGCATCGCGATATTCACGAACGATAGGCATATCTTTCGCCGCGTCGTCCAGATTTTCAATATTGATGCTTGGGGCAATAAAGCTGTTTTCCATCATGATTAAGCTGTAAATCGCTTCATGTACGCCTGCGGCGCCTAATGCATGACCTGTCATAGACTTAGTCGATGCAATCGGTGGGCAATTGTCTTTGAATACTTCACGTAGCGCTTCTAATTCACGCACGTCGCCCACTGGCGTTGAAGTGCCATGAGTGTTGATGTAATCGATTGGGGTATCGACATCCATCATCGCCATTTGCATACAACGCACTGCGCCTTCGCCTGATGGCGCTACCATGTCATAACCGTCTGAAGACGCGCCATAACCAATCACTTCAGCGTAAATTTTTGCGCCGCGAGCTAGAGCATGCTCTAACTCTTCAACCACTAAAATACCGCCGCCGCCAGAGATCACAAAACCATCACGGTCTGCATCATAGGTACGGGAGGCTTTTTCGGGTGTGGCATTATACTTAGTTGACAGTGCACCCATAGCGTCGAAGCCCATGGTCAGTGTCCAATCCACTTCTTCAGCACCACCGGCAAACACCATGTCTTGCTTACCCATTTGGATAAGTTCAACGGCGTGACCAATACAGTGAGCGCTGGTTGCACAGGCTGAACTGATAGAATAATTCATGCCTTTAATTTTAAATGGCGTAGCCAAACAAGCACTGGCCGTGCTCGACATGATGCGAGGCACAATATACGGACCAACACGTTTGACGCCTTTTTCACGCAGTGTATCGGCAGATTGCACTTGGTTAGACGATGATGCGCCGCCTGTACCGACAATCAAACCGACGCGCGGATCTGAATACTGCTCTTCAGTTAAATTGGCATCGCTAACGGCTTCTTGCATCGCAATGTAAGCATAGGCAGCGGCATCGCCCATGAAGCGTAGCGCTTTACGATCGATATGCTCAGCTGGGTTTAACTTGATGTCACCCCATACGTGGCTACGTAACTGCATCTCTTCAAACTGAGCTGAATGCGTAATACCACTGCGGCCCGCTTTCAGTGACTCGGTCACTTCTTGCTTGTTATTACCGATACTTGAAACAACACCCATTCCGGTGATCACGACTCTTTTCATTTTATTGCTATCCATTGTGTACATGTCAGTACCTACTTTTCGCTGAGCCAATAGTATCTGTTTTGACTCAATTAAGTGGTCAGCTTTCCATAAAGGCGAGTAAAATAATGCCAATTATGAGACCGAGAGTAAATTTCTTTGACTGCAGAGCCCAATAAACCTTGTCAAATTAAGCGTGATTACCCGCAATTAATCAACCTTTATCCCGCAACCGCTGACACTGATGCACACTATCTCAGCAAGTTGAGCATTTATCAGCAGCGGGTATTTGAGGCTCATTCACAGCAAAAACTCTTAATATTAGGCCAAATTGGTCTAGGCAACGGGCTTGAACTCTTAGCTTGGTGGCGCGCTCATTCGCACCTTAGCCAACGTTTACTTTTAAAAGTGTTCGAACCCAATCCGATTAATGCTTACGAACTTAAATTACTTTGGGATCAATCCGCCTGTTTAACCAAAGAGCCTGAACTTGAGCCACTTACCCAACGCTTACTTCATGCAGAGCCTGCGGCTATTATAGGTTGCCAGAGATTAATTTTTGATGACGGTCGTTTCACAATCGACTTGCACTTTGGTGATATTCAATCCCAGCTCAGTTCACTCATCCATTCTCCACTTCACCCCGTTCAGCACTGGCTGGTATTGCCCCATCTGCAAAATGGGTTGAATCAGCAAAACCATTGGCAGATGGCAAAACTCAGTGACGATAGCGCGACCATTGCCACTATTGAATTAAGCGAATCGAGCGAATCAAGCGGATTAAACGAAACAACAATCAATCGTTTCCAAGCCTGTGGCTTTGAGGTGAGCGATTTTACCTGCGCTGAAATACAGACAAACCATCAGCCTGATGCCATTTTGTTACACGAGCGCCACGTCTTACGCCAGCAAGATGCCAAAGCCTATGCCTTTAATCCTATGGCTGCAATCTTACCCTCGGACACGTCCAGCTCGATTGCCATCATAGGCGGCGGGTTAGCCTCGGCGCATTTGGCGCTGTCTTTGGCCGAGCGAGGCCAAGACACGCAGCTGTTTTGTAAAGACCCCAAGCTTGGCCAAGGCGCCTCGGGCAATCGTCAAGGGGCGATTTATCCACTGCTGACACCGGAAAATGACGAGCTTAGCCGCTTCTTCCAGCAGGCATTTTTATTTAGTCGACGTAGAGTACAGGCGCTGACATCCGCCCCCGCCAGCAATCAGACGCCGATTTCCCATGATTTTTGCGGCGTATTGCAAACCGCCCACGATGAACGCAGCCAATTACGACTCGATAAAATCATTCAAGGCCAACCTTGGCCAAGTGAAATCGCCTACGCCGTCGATGCTGAGCAAGCCAATGCCATTGCCAAAATCAATCTCGATAAGCCAGGCTTTTTCTATCCCTTAGGTGGCTGGGTGTGTCCATTTGAATATGCCGAAGCTGCGATACGAAAAGCGATGCAACTGGCCGATGTGAGCGTCTCGCTCAATACCGACATCCTTGCCATTGAACGCCAAAGCGATGGCTGGGTTTTGTTAACTGAAAAGGAACGTTTCGGGCCCTTCGCGCAACTTGTACTCGCCAATGGCGCAGAATTGACACAATTTGATGCCAGCAACAAATTACAAATTAGCCCCTTTCGCGGCCAAGTTAGCCATGTGCCCGCGCAATTTCAATTGAGTCAGCTCGCAACTGTGCTGTGCGCAAACGGTTATTTAACGCCAAGTCACCAAGGACTCCACTGCCTTGGCGCGAGTTACGTTAAAGAACCCGAGCATTTAGACTTTTGCCCGCAGGAACAACAAGAAAACCTCGCCAAAATGCACGAGAGTTATCCGAACCAAAGCTGGCTTAAAGATATCGACATGAGTGGCAACAATGCCCGTGTTGGCGTGCGTATGGTGACGCGGGATCATTTCCCTATGATGGGCTGCGCGCCCGATGTGGCCAAAATCCTTGAGGATTATGAGCAACATCAACTCACTAAAGAGAGTCGTCACTACTGGCAAACCACGCCAGCGCCGGTGCATCAAGGACTGTATATTCTTGGCGGGTTGGGCTCACGGGGGTTAAGTTCAGGGCCTCTGGCCGCGGAATGTCTCGCGGCGCAGCTTTGCGGCGAACCAATACCGCTCGATAAAGCCACCCTGTGTAAACTCAACCCCAATCGCATGTGGCTGCGAAAATTGCTCAAGGGTAAAGCGCTCTAGGCAATCAATCGCTAGAAAAATAACGTTTCTCAGCGCTATAAAAAAGGGACTAAGCCATGGCTTAATCCCTTTTTTAAATGTTTTCTGTAAACCACTTAAGCGGCTGTGATGACTATTGCGTTGTCACTACAGCTAGGCTCAACACTACTGGATTTAACATGTCGAGGTTTTCGCGGCGCTCTGGGCACTTTTACCCGAGTACGATTGTTGTTATCGCGACTCTGGCGGATCAGCTCATCACCGCTTATGTTCGATGCTAGGCTTGCAGCCTCACGGTGAGATTTCGCCAATCTGTCGTATAACAACACATTGACCGACGCAGCAAGATTCATACAACCGACCGTAGGCACATACACTACGGCATCGGCTTTATCGATAATCTCTTGGCCAATAGTGCCATCTTCAGGACCAAACACATAAAAGGCTTTCGCGGGATGGACAAAATCCGGCAGCGGCGTCGCGCCAACCACCAAATCCACACAGATAAGCTTAGTGTCCGCCGGAATCGAGGCGAGTAATGAAGTCACACCCGTGAGCGGAATGCGCTCTCCAGCATCCTTAGTATCGACATGGTATTGCACTGCACCCGAACGCGCGGCTAACTCGTAGCGCCTGCCGGTATAAAATACCCCATCGACACCATAACAACCCGATGCGCGCATTATACCGCCGACATTAACGGGCGTTTTAGGATTCACTAAACCGATAAATACCGCGCTGGCATCGAGCGTTTGCTCACAGGCAAATTCAGCACTCGGCATTTCTGTACTCGTTACTTCGGTACTAGTCACTGCAGTATTAGTCACTTGCTCGTTGTCAGTCATAGGCATAACGCTAGGCAACATCAAATTCGCCTACAATCCTTGCATGCAGCTGTGCCCATGCCTGTTCAACCAAGGCATAATCGGCATCATTTAATTCTTGGCGCGCGAGTGCTAAACAATCGGTCATTTTCAACATAAGGGCATCGAGATCGGTTGCACCCTGCGCTTCAAGTTGCGATAACACAACGGCGACATGGCCCTGTAAATAGCCACAGGCAAACAAAGCATCGTCATCACCATGGCTGACTACACTGGCGATCCACTGTTCTAATGCGTCTTCGTAATGCTCTAACATTGGGTCTAACTCTCCATTAATACTGGATTGGCCGACACATCTGCTGCGACCAATAAATCTGGATTGGCCACCTGATACATGACGTAATCATGGTAGCCCGTCGTCACTTTGTAATAGCCGCCAAGCTCGCTATCTAATTTAGGGTCGCCACTATCCACAATTAGTGGTCGTCCATCAAGTGCTTTTAGCTTAGTTTTTGTGGCGAGGATAATAATATTGTCTTTTCCGATGCGCCGAATGAGCTCAGGCGACAACTGTTGATTGCCGCGCCCTAAGATATGGCCTTGGCCGCCAATTAAAGTAATCACCAACTTAGTCGGCTTATCTTGGGTCAGTTCAAGTAATTCATTCGCGGTTAAGTCACTGCCAACAAGGTTTTTATCTTGAATGAGATCAACACCGAGCAGGGTATTGTCCAGAGCTAACTCTTCCATCACAAAGGCAACCGTACTGCCAGAGCCCATGATATACAGCTCATCTTCCATTTGATTGATCACATCGGCGGCGATATCGGCCAGCACGAGTTCATCGACTTCCTTGCCGCCCATCTTCACCGCTTGCACATAACGCGGCTCGGCGGGCACTAAAAGCTCACCAAAGCGTTTGGCGCGCACTGTGCCTTGGCGAAAAGCCACTTCGTCGATATCCATCACATCGGCGGACATCAAACTAACGAGTTCGCCATCGAGCAACATTTTGACCACCATGCCAGAGGCATGGGGCGTAATACCGTAAACGCCGGAATGAATTTTCACGCCAGCGGGCACACCAAGCACGGGTAATTTGTCATCGATAGTGGCTTGTTCAAATACGGAGTAAACATCGCGAGCAGTGCCGTCACCACCGGCAAAGAGCAGTAAATCCAGTGGTTCATCCAGCAGCGCGCGCACAACGGCCTGCGTATCCAGTGCCTGTGTTTTATCTGGGGTTTGATACACCACTCGCGTGGTAAAACCGAGTGTTTTAGCGGCGTCTTCACCCATGATGCCCGAAGCGGTAATGACTTCGATGTCATCGGCATAATCACGGATAACCTCAAGGGCCTGCATCATACGCAAAGCGGCTTTGGGTTCAGCGCCTAAGGCGAGCGCCTCTTGCGCAACGCCATCACTGCCCTTAAGGCCAACACTGCCACCTAAGCCAGCCAATGGATTGACAACTAACCCTAAACGAAACCGAATCAACCTTTACCTCACTTAACACAATTTTTTGATTTTTTTATACTTTTATCTTAATGGATATGACTAGGCCGTATGGGCTGCAACACTCGGTTTATCCGTAGGAATAAAGAATACCGCCAGCATAGCGGCAAAGGCGCATCCTGCTGCAAATACCCAAGACCAAACCGCCCCGCTTCCATCGCCCCAAATATAGCCACAAATCCAAGTGCCGAGCGCGCCGCCAACACCAAAACTTAAGCTGGCATACAGGGCTTGACCTTGGCTTCTGTGACTCGCATCGAAATGTTTATGCACAAATTGAATCGATGCCGCGTGGGTTAAGCCAAAGGTAAAGGCATGTAATAATTGACTAACACCTAGCCACAACACGCTATCTACCCCAAAGGCGACCAACAACCAACGCAAGCAAGTCATGCCGATACTGACAATGAGTAGAGTATTAACGCCATAGCGGCCGAGTAAACGCGGCGCGAACATAAACATCACAATCTCGGCCATAGCGCCAAGGGCGACAAATATCCCCGCCGAGGATTCGGAGTAACCCGCTTGCTTTAAATATAAGACGAAGAAGCCGTAGAAAGGCCCTGCGCTCATTTGCAGCAACATGGCCGAGACTAAGAACCAAATAATCGCCCGATTCCATTGCAATGGCAGCCGCACTTGGCTGGTGTCGCGCACTAAACGATTTGCTGGTAATGGCAACGCACAGGCTAACATGCCGATAAATAATGAGAAACCGATATAAGGCAGCACCTCAGTGCCCCACTGACCAATGGCAAAGCCCGCACCGACAACAAGACAAATATAACCGACACTGCCCCAACTGCGAATTTGACCGTAGCGGCTGGCATTCTCGCCTAAGGTTTCTAAGGTGATCACTTCAAGCTGGGCAAGGATCGCGTTCCAAAAGAAGGTATAGAGGGCCAGACTCAGCGCCATATACACAAAACCGCCATGGTAGAAGAAACTCAAATACGCCAGCGCGGCGGCTCCCGCCCCCATTTTTATCAGCTCGGCACGCATCCCGGTTCGGTCAGCCACTTTGGCCCACACATTCGGGGCAACGATACGCGTCGCCATCAGGATGGCGAGTAAAAAGCCAATTTCTTGAGGATTAAAACCGCGATTTTCGAAGAAGACCCCAAGATATGGGACCATAGTACCGAGAATAGAAAAGAAGAAAAAATAGCAGGCACAAAGCCAGCGTAATTGCCGGCTTGTGCTAGAAGAAGTTGACATTAACGCATTCCATTTATCTCATGCCACTCATTGTATCGTTATCGCATAGCAGCTATTTCATGCGCCTATCTTATATCCCTATCTCATTCCGAGAACGGGCGTGTGACTACGCACATCCTGATTTTGCGCTCTGTGTCTTAATAAGTGATCCATCAACACAATGGCAAGCATAGCTTCGGCAATCGGTACCGCGCGGATCCCAACACAGGGATCGTGACGACCTTTAGTGACAACTTCGGCCATTTCACCCTGCGCCGTCATACTTTGACCCGGCACGCTGATGCTGGAGGTGGGTTTTAACGCAATATGGGCAATAATCGGCTGACCCGACGAAATCCCACCGAGCACACCGCCCGCATGGTTAGATTCAAAGCCTTGCGGCGACATTAAGTCACGCCCTTCGGAGCCCTTTTGCGTCACGACACCAAAACCATCACCAATCTCAACACCTTTGACGGCATTAATACCCATCAGCGCGTGGGCGATATCGGCATCGAGTCTATCAAATACTGGCTCACCTAAACCCACTGGCACACCTGTCGCGATAACGGAGATTTTCGCGCCAATCGAGTCACCGGATTTTTTCAGCTCACGCATGTATTCATCAAGCGCTTCCAGCTTGCTAGCATCGGGGAAGAAAAAGGCATTTTGCTCGATTTGGTCAAGATCAATGGTCTGCGCACAAATAGGACCCAGCTGCGACATATAGCCGTAGATCTCGATACCGTGAACTTGCTTTAAATACTTTTTAGCCACAGCACCCGCCGCAACCCGCATCGCAGTTTCACGGGCTGAAGAGCGGCCACCACCGCGGTAGTCACGCATACCGTACTTTTGCTGGTAGGTATAATCGGCGTGCCCAGGGCGAAATAAATCTTTGATATTAGAGTAATCTTGACTGCGTTGATCGGTATTTTCAATCAAGAGTCCAATCGAGGTACCCGTGGTTTTACCTTCGAAAACGCCGGATAAAATCCGCACTTCATCGGGCTCACGACGGGCCGTGGTATATCGGGATGTCCCAGGACGACGGCGGTCAAGATCGTGCTGCATATCGGCTTCGGTTAATTCAAGCCCGGGTGGGCAACCATCAATTATGCAACCGAGCGCAACACCGTGACTCTCACCAAACGTCGTCACTACAAAATTTTGACCAATACTGTTTCCAGACATCCGCTTTGTACACCTTAGGTTATTTTTTCATCGCTCCGTGTCCAGCGACCACTGGACCATTTATTTTCCCGCTGCAAGCCTAACTGGCAGCGAGAAAAGTCTCAACCTAATTTGCTACTTTAGGTTATTGTGCGTCGCGATAAATGCCGAACACTGACTGATTTTCGACCAGTTGATCGCGGGTCAATACGAATACGCCATCGCCGCCATTTTCAAAGTTAATCCAAGTGAATGGCACTTCTGGGAATTGCTCAATCAAATGCACCATAGAATTACCCACTTCGACCACGAGTAAACCCGTTGGTGTGAGGTATTGCGCGGCATTGGCCAGTATGCGTTTGGTTAAATCTAAGCCGTCGTGACCTGAGGCTAAACCAATGGCGGGCTCATGGTGATATTCATCTGGCATATCGCCAATGTCTTCGGCATCCACATAAGGTGGGTTTGAGACAATCAAATCATACTGAGGGCCTTCTGGGATGGCCGAAAACAGATCCGATTGCATCGGGAATACTCGGTCCATCACACCTAAGGTTTCGATATTGATTTGCGCCACATCTAAAGCATCTTCGCTGATGTCCAGCGCGTCAACTTCGGCGTCTTCAAACTCAAAGGCACAGGCAATCGCGATACAAGCGCTGCCAGTACATAAATCTAAAATACGTGTGACTGGCTTGTTATATAACCATGGGCTAAAACGATTGGCGATCATTTCAGCAATCGGTGAACGTGGCACTAACACGCGCTCATCGACGTAAAATTCCAATCCAGCAAAACGTGCTTTGTTGGTCAGGTAAGGCACAGGTAGGCGCTCTCTGACACGGCGAATAATCAACTCGACAATTTTATGCTTTTCACTGCTGGTCAAGTTGCTTAAAATCACTTGCTGGCCGATTTCTTCGGGTAAGTGTAAAGCATGGAAAACTAAGGCGATGGCTTCATCCCACGCATTATCAGTACCATGACCATAATACACATTAGCATCGTTAAAACGGCTCACGGCCCAACGTAACATATCGCCAATAGTGCGTAATTCTGTCACAGCTTCATCTACAAAGATCTTATCCAAAACGTGCTCCCGCTAGTTTGTTCGCGAACATTGTAACTGAACTCTATTCAGAAACCATAGGATTCAATAGAATACCCGCCATGAATAAAGACGACGACAAAGAAGGCTTGGCGATGTTCTCAGCGCTTATCGATGGTATTAAACCCATCACGCAAAATAAGCGACACTTTCGCACGCCCTTAAAAACCAAACAGGAAATAGAACTGAAAGAGCAGCAACTGCATGCTAACAGTTATTTCTCAGATACTTATCAGCCGCTACTGCCAGTACAAGGGCCGATGCGTTGGTTGGCGGAAGGGGTTGATAGCATAGAACTCAAACGCCTGCGACGTGGAGATTACCAGCCAGATTTACTGCTGGATTTACACGGCTATCGCCAATCGGAAGCCAAACTTGAGTTAGCGGCACTGATCCAAGCCTGCGTCAAACAACAAAGCCTGTGCTGCTGCATTATGCACGGCTACGGCAGTGGCATATTGAAACAACAAGTTCCCATGTGGTTAGTGCAGCATCCTATGGTGAAGGCTTTCCATCAAGCGCCTAAAGAATGGGGTGGCGATGCGGCATTATTAGTGCTGATTGATATTGGAGAGCAGCCGCATAGACGTTAACTCGCTATCGGCTTCAGAGATTAACGTTTCAGATTTGGCAATTTAGAGATTTAGCAAAACAAACGGCCCACATAATGTGGGCCGTTTGTTCTGTAAATGGGATATAAATCTAAGCTAGCTAATGCTGTGTGGCGCATGCTGCCATACGATTGAAGCTTGCTCGGCATGTTTATCAATGAGCGTAATGCCCGAGGTGGCAAATAACGGCGGTTCAACACCTGCCACTAACTCACTGACCAAATAGCCCAATAACGGCATGTGAGCAATCACTAGCACTTTATCCGCCTTGTATAACTCAGCGTAGGCTACAACTAACGCGGCTACATTGGCGGGATCGCCTGAGGGAACAAGATCATCAGCGACTAACCACTTACGCGGTTCCGGAAAATGCTGACTCAACTCCTGCCAAGTTTGCTGTGCACGTAAGTAAGGACTCACCAAAACAAGATCGAAATCAGTCACACTGCGAGCCAACCAGTTGCTCATCAACACAGTATGGTGCCTTCCAACATCGGTCAGTGTTCTGTCTCTATCAGACTGAGCATTAAATCCGGCGTCACCATGTCTCATCAAAAATAGCTGCATACTTCTCTCGCGACTCAAACTTGTTTTTGTTTTATCCCAATTGTAGCCCTAAAATTCATTTCAACAAACCATGTAAGGCTTAATCTTTAGTCGATAAACACAAGAGATATTTGCTAAAAACCATTAAGACTATCAATATATAACAAGCTATCGTTATCGGAGTGTCTCTTTGCAAGCCTCTCAGTCTATTTATAAAAGTCCAAACGATCACCGCAAGTATCGTTATCTTGTGTTAGATAACGCGCTTAGGGTGTTATTGGTTGAAGATCAAGATGCCAGCCAAGCGGCCGCATCTATGGCTGTAGGCGTGGGTCATTTTGATGATCCAGCAGATAGACCCGGCATGGCGCACTTTTTAGAGCATATGCTCTTTCTTGGTACCGAAAAATTTCCCGACTCAGGCGAGTACCACGCCTTTATCAACCAACATGGCGGCAGCAATAACGCTTGGACGGGCACTGAACACACTAACTTCTTTTTCACCATCAATGAAGACGTATTTGCCGACTCCTTAGACAGATTCAGCCAATTTTTTATCGCCCCTAAATTTGATTTAGATTTAGTCGACAGAGAGCGCCAAGCCATTGAATCTGAATTTAGTTTAAAACTGAAAGACGATATCCGCCGTACCTATCAAGTGCTCAAAGAGACAGTTAATCCACTGCATCCTTTCTCAAAATTTTCAGTCGGTAACTTAGTGACCTTAGGCGGAGAGCAAGCACAGGTACGTAGCGAATTACTCGATTTCTATCAAAGCCACTACAGCGCCAACTTAATGACCTTGTGCTTAGTCGCGCCGCTTTCCCTCGACGAATTAGAAGATTTAGCCTGCCATTATTTTAGCGGGATCCAAAACTTGAACTTAGTGAAAAACTATCCTCAAGTGCCGCTGTTTTCAGAAAATGAGCTGTTAACCCAAATTGATATCGTGCCGCTTAAGGAGCAAAAACGCTTAAGCATCAGCTTTAATTTCCCTGGCATTGACCACTACTACAAACGTAAGCCTTTGACTTATATCAGCCATATTTTAGGCAATGAGAGCCATGGCAGCCTTTTGTCCTATCTTAAAGAGCAGGGACTGGTGAATAACTTGTCCGCGGGCGGCGGCGTAAATGGTTATAACTTCAAAGATTACAGTATCGGTTTACAATTAACCGATAAGGGACTGGCGAATCTTGATGAGATTATCAGCTGCTGTTTTGAGTATATTGAGCTCATCAAAACCCAGGGTTTAGATGAATGGCGTTATTTAGAGCGCGCAAACTTACTCAAAATGGCGTTTCGCTACCAAGAGCAAGTTAAATCACTCGATTTGGCCAGCCACCTCAGCATCAATATGCATCATTATGAAGTCGAAGATTTGGTCTTTGGTGACTATCGAATGGATGGGCTGGATATTCCAGAAACCATATCCCTACTCGAGCTAATGACGCCCCACAATATGCGTCTGCAGCTTATCGCGCAATCGGTTAAAACGGATCGTAAAGCCAACTGGTATCACACGCCCTATAAAGTGCGCCCTATTGCACCTCAGTCCCTCGTTCGTTGGCAAGTGAGCAGTATTCGCCCAGAATTACAATTACCTGCAGCAAACCCATTTATCGTCGCCGACTCCATTCCTCGACCAGATAAGAGCGATGTCGAGGTACCAGTGATCGTTGCAGAATCGACGGGATACCGTATTTGGCACAAGAAAGACGATGAGTTTAATGTGCCCAAGGGCCACATGTATTTGTCGCTGGACTCAGAACAGGCGAGTAAAACACCTAAACATGCCGCCCTCACCCGCCTGTATGTTGAAATGCTGCTCGATTATCTGACTGAACCAACCTATCAGGCCGAAGTTGCGGGCTTAAGCTACAATATTTATCCGCATCAAGGCGGCATTACCCTGCATTTATCGGGCTTTACCGGTAATCAAGAAACCCTGTTGGCCTTGTTAATCCACAAAGCCAGAGAGCGTAATTTTACTGAAGAACGTTTTGCCCTAATTAAATCTCAACTACTGCGCAGTTGGCAGAATCTAGCGCAGGCTAAACCTATTTCACAATTGTTTACTAGCCTCACTGTCACGCTACAAAAAAGCAGTTATGAGCCTGCCCGCATGGCTCAAATGCTCGAAGACATAAGCCTTGAAGATTTGCATAACCATGTACGCGCCTTTTACGAGAAGATCTATCTTGAAGGATTAGTTTATGGGGATTGGTTAGTCTCTGAAGCGCAAGCTCTCGGTAAACGCTTAGAGCACATTTTATCCTTGGTTTCGACGCCAAGCGCAGAGTCCACCAGAGAATTAGTCAATTTAACGGGTCAAGGCACCTTACTTAGAGAACTTGCAATAGATCATCAAGATAGCGCGATCATTGTGTATTACCAATCCGCAGTAGCAACGCCAGAAAAAATGGCACTGTTTAGCTTACTAAATCATACTATGTCGTCCACCTTCTTCCATGAACTGCGAACTGAAAAACAGTTAGGCTACATGGTTGGCACAGGTTATCTGCCGCTCAATCGCCATCCAGGACTCATTTTTTATATCCAGTCACCTACGACTGGACCACTGCATTTATTAGAGGCGATAGATGAGTTTATTGCCGACTTTAATTACGCCGTGATGCAAATCACCAACGAAGAATGGGAAAGCACTAAGGTCGGTCTTATTAGTCAGATCATGGAGCACGATGCGAACCTCAAAACTCGCAGCCAACGATATTGGGTCAGTGTCGGCAACAGAGATTATCAATTTAACCAAAGGGAGCTCGTTGTAGACGAAATCACTAAGCTCACCCGCACTGATTTACTCAAATTCATGATGCGTAAAATGCGCACCAAACACAGTGACCGCTTAGTCTTATTTAGCACGGGTGAACAGCACAGAACCCAAGCGGCGTTGCTGTCAGAAAAGATGATCACAGATCTCAAAACGTTTAAGCAAACGGCAGAGAAGTTTAATTTCTAAACAAAAACACTTTTACACACACATTTGTTCACAAAGTTGGACAAACAAACAAAACCGCTACAAATTGGCCCAACTATAGTTGTATCTATCACGGTTGGGCGTAATACTAATGTAAAACATGGCTAGTCCATGTTCTACCCCTCCTACTGCGGACAATTTTGCTGCATCTACATGCTGTTAAAAGGATTTTTAGCCGCCTCCGCTTTGACAAAGCCCTCACTTTCTGGAAAAGTGATGTAACACAATTGTTTCATGGCATCCTCGGATAATAAGAACAAACACTATGCCTAAAGCACTCTTTAAAATCGTCTTGCTCGCTTTCTTTGGCTTGCATGCATTCGAAGACGTAAACGCATCTCCCTTTTCTGATAAATCTCCAATTATTCTCCAATCACAATCTTTTGGTGTCCCGCAAGGACTTTCCCAAAGCACAGTTACGTCTATAGTCCAGGACCATGATGGTTATCTATGGATTGGAACATTTAATGGACTTAATCGATTTGATGGGAAAAACTTTAAGCATTTTTATGCTAATGATGCCAGAACAGGCCTTCCCAGTTCTTTTATCAGAAGTTTACTCATTGATGAACAAGGCGTGTTATATGTTGGAACCGATAGTGGTCTAGTCGTATATGATAAACTGCAAGAATCATTTTCTCATTATGGCCTATCGGTAAATGACTCCCCAGTCTGGAGCCTCAACTCAAGTGATAAGAGTTTAATTGTTGGAACCAACAAAGCAATTATTGATATAAGTAACAAAGAGCAAACTTATGAACTTTCAAAGAAAGGCCTAAGTGAAATTAAAAAAACGATAAAAGTAGGCGACGATTATTATATAAGAGACTATGCAGGTACATTATTTGAACTAAGCGGGAGTGAGTTAAAAGAGATAGCTCGAAAAACAATAGATTTTGAGCAAAAGAATGACACGACAATGCTAATATCATTCAGTGATGGATTATATGAATACGAAGGCAATGAAATAATAAAAATAGATCCACGAGCATTCTCTCAACTCACAAAATATAAAAATACGATTTATGGCTTCACTAACGAAAACATTGTTAATATTTCTAAAAATGCCATTGTAGGACTTCTATCTTCAGATCGCACTGATAAAATATCTTCATTTCTTGCAACAGAAGATATGTTTATATTAGGCAGCATTGATCAAGGCGTTATTATTATAAGAAACGTTAATAACCTAGTACAGCAAACTAATTTAGTAAAAGATAATGCCTGGCATCTTACAAAGAACCCTCAGGGATTTCTCGTCTCATCCGAATCCGAAAAAATAGATCTTTTTGACAACAACTTTAGTTTAATAGAAAGTTTCGACACACAAAGTCAAGGATATAAATATGCAATATTGAATGATGACGGGCTCTATTTCGGGACTAATAATGGATTATTTTTGAAGACAATAGATACTGTAAAATTGATTAGTAAAAAATCAATCTCGTCCTTATCTAGCAATGAAGATAACTCGTTAATTGCTGCAGGAACATCTGATGGAAAAGTATTGATTATCAGTAAAGGAGAAATAATCAGTAGTGTTGACACTAAAAAAAACGAGCCAATTTTTGATATTGAATTAGAGTCGACAGATATTATTTATGTTGCAGGTCAGGGGGGGCTTAAAGAATATAAAAATGGATTATTAAAAAACTTAAGTGAAGAAATAACATACAGCATAGTAAAAAGCGATAATGGAATTTATTTTGGAACATCTACATCGTTAATGTTCTACAATGCAAAAAACAATAGTATTTCTGAAGTATTTTCTAATAAAAAAGAAATTTACTCCATCGTTGACAGTAATGATTTTTTAACTGCGGCATCACTGAGTGAAGTTATTATATATGAAAAGAAAAACAAGAAGTCATACACCTTAAAGACATCAAATGGAAGTCAGTATGAATATAACTCGCCGAGTGGAATAGAGGTTAATGGTTATATTTTACTTGCTGGTATAAATGGAGTTAGCTTAGTATCTCCAGTTAATACAGTGAACTATATTAATAATAGCAAGATAAACAGAACTGAAATATCAGAATTTTTAGTATTTAATATAATACAAGAAAAAGAAAGTAACTTCTTTGACAAAGAAAATCAAAATAAAAATGAAATAACCTTAAAATATTCAGATTACCCATTTTCATTTAATTTTATATCACCTATGTCAGACGACTCCTCTACCAACTACCACTACAGAATGTATGGCCTTTCCGATACATGGATATCAGCAAATGGAACAAACTCTGCTACATATACAAACCTATCGCCAGGTAAATATAATTTTCAAGTATATGCCGTTAACTCCCTTTCTGGTGAAAAAGCAGCAACAAAAGAGCTTACTGTCATAATAACACCTCCTTGGTGGTCATCATTTCAAGCAAAATCGATATATGTAGTAATTACAATATTCATTTCATTTGTGATAGTAAAAGCCATTTTACGTCGTAGGGAGACGCAAAGACAAATTGTCCTCAGTGAAGAAAGATTAAAACTTTCCTTATGGGGAAGTGGTGATGAAATGTGGGACTGGGATATAGAAACTGGCAACATTTTCCGCTCAAATATCTGGGGAGCACTTGAATTTCCGCGTGATGGACATCGCTCGGGTAAATCGGATGAAGAGAGTAATATACATCCAATGGATCAAGAACGTGTTCGAGAAGCGCTCAATAAGCATTTTTATGGTGAAACAGATCATTTCGAAGCAGCATACCGAGTTAAAGGTAAAGACGAAAATTGGGTATGGATCTTAGACCGCGCCAAAATTGTAGAGCGGGATGACAAAGATAATGCCCTGCGTATGACAGGTACGATTAAAAATATTAGTCAATTTAAACAAAAAGAAGAGCAACTAAAACTCTTTGAAAAAGCCATTGAAAATATTTCTGAAGGCATGTTTATCCTAGACAGTGAATACCGTTTTGTCGAAGTTAATGAAGCTTGCTGTAAGATTTCATTACGTAACCGAACTGATTTTATTGGCAACGTACTCACATTTGATTTATATCCTGAAACCTTCTCCACCCAAATCAGGACCATGTTGAAGCAACAAGGTCGCTGGGCAAATGAAGTCGAAGCCGCAAGAGGAGATAAAAGTCACTTCCACATGGAGCTCACTATAGATGCTATCTATGATGAGTTAGGCGAATTGTCACACTATGTCGGGGTTTTTTCGGATATTTCGAGACGGAAACAGCAAGAAGAAGAGCTTAGAAAACTAACCAATAATGATCTCTTAACCGGACTCCCAAATCGCTCCAACTTACAAGTGACCTTAAGTAACCTAGTGAATCGAGAAATAGCCCATGCGTTAATGGTACTTGATCTTGATAATTTTAAACGTATAAATGATTCCTTGGGTCACCAGATTGGAGATACATTATTAAAGCTCGTTGCTGCTCGCATTAAGTCATTACTTCCCAAAAACACCAGTATTTACCGTCTAGGCGGAGATGAATTCGCCATTGTATTAGATAAAGGCTCAGATATAAGCGCCAGCGCTGCGATTGCTAACCGTATTATCGAAGGGTTAAAACCCGCTTTTGAAGTGAGTAATGAACAACTAGTCCTAGGATTAAGTATTGGTATAGTACTATTTCCAGAAGATGAGCAAAGTGAGCAAGCATTACTGAGGAAAGCTGACATTGCTATGTACCATGCAAAGTCAGCAGGAGGTAATTGCTATCAGTTTTATTCAGAGTCATTAAATCAACATGCGATTAGGCAATTAGAAATAGAGAATCTCATACGTGAAGGCTTAAAAGATGATCTATTTGAAGTTTATTATCAGCCTAAGGTTGATCTCAAGCGCGGTAAAATTGCAGGCATGGAGGCTTTAGTCAGATTAAATCATCCAGTACATGGCTTGATACCCCCAAATGATTTTATTCCACTTGCTGAAGAAAACGGTTTAATTGTTGAAATTGGTGAAATCGTCTTACGCAAAGCCTGTTTCGCAGCGCAGAAATGGCGTGAACAAGGAATATTCAGCGGCAGAGTCGCCGTCAATTTATCGTCACGTCAATTTGCACTCCCCGATATCCAACAACGAATAGAGTCAATTTTAAGACTCACCAAACTCCCCGCTTGTCACCTTGAATTAGAAATAACTGAAGGTACTGTCATTAAGCAGCCGGAAACGGCGATTATTGTCATGCAGCAACTGGCTAAAATGGGCGTTAGTTTGGCACTCGATGATTTCGGCACTGGGTACTCGTCCCTTTCATACTTAAAACGTTTCCCGATTCATACTTTAAAAATTGATAAAGCTTTTGTTGACGATATTGATAAGTCTGATCGCGATCTCAAAATGGTCGATTCTATTATCACTATCGCCCATAACATGGGGCTTTCTGTTGTGGGAGAAGGGGTAGAACAAGCAGCACAATTGAATATTTTACGAGCACTCAACTGTGAAGAAATTCAAGGCTATATTTTTAGTAAGGCCATAAAAGAGACCGAATTTACCCTGTTACTCCAAGAAGACATGATAAAGCCAAACACAAAAAGCAACATTACCTAATCATTTAACTCTCAACTTGATTGCGATTTACAACATTGGCACAACAAGTGCAACAGCACTATCAGTGTCAATAATAAATCAATATCAACTACCCTGAGAGAGAATTAGAATGATTAAAGGAATCCTAGTAACAGTTACTTTATTATCTTCAATTGGTTTTGTAGCAAATTCTGCAGCACTTGAAGCGACTACCAATTCTGGACAAACTTCGCTTGAAACTACAGGGCATCCTGCGGTCAAATTCAAATCACTCGAAGTTGCTGGTCATCCTGCAGTGAAATTCAAATCACTTGAAGTTGCTGGTCATCCTGCAGTGAAGTTCAAATCACT